>JABCSY010000045.1 GCA_018238625.1 Promethearchaeota archaeon | reverse complement strand
AAATTTACATCGCTATCAAATGATAACATTGTTGTGGTATTTAGATATAACTTATCTAAAGTTATTGACTCGTCTCCAGTGTTTTTGATTAAAATTTTACCCGTCTCGTTAGCGGCAATATAAGACATAGTTTGACTTTCGACATTGTCGATAATTTGTATATCTGGTTTGTCAATGATTGTGTGCACAAATCCAACGTCAGAAGCTTTGGTAGAACCATCAAAATTTGTTGTGACTATAATTCCAATCTCGTCATTTACATTTAGATCCACCAAATAATCGGATGCAATTACCTTTATGCTTTTCTCTTGACCAGGGTTTAAATTAAATGGTACTAAATCTCCAACAGATGTCCAACTAGTAGATTTTGTTATATATATCGAATCGAGTCCTAATATGATGTCTCCAGTGTTTTTAATTTTAATATTCACCATAGTAGTTCCGTTCTCGTAAGTATACGCATATGTATCGTCCAAATTAATTGGAATATGTTTTCTATAATCGCTTTGACTCGCAATTAAGGCTTCAGGTGAAGCAATTCTGTTTTCATCTACGAATGAAATTTTGAAATCCTCATAATTCGAAGTAAATAATAGCTCATCTTTGATGTTATTTGGAGTAACAACACCAATTTTGTGTTCAGTTCTTAACGGATAAAACGGAACTAGTGAATTTGTTATTTTAACATAAGCTTTTTGACCAGGATTTAATATAGGGGAACCAGATATATATTGTTTATCCATAAAGGTATTATTTTCGTTATCTACATAAAAGTCTTTCAAGATCACGGTTGTATATCCAGTATTCTCAACTTCAAGATATATCTCGCTATTAGTCTCATCGACTTGAACAACTTTGCTATTAGGTTTATTAATTTTTATGTCTCCTTCCAGAGCTTCTTCAACAAAGAAATTATTCGTAGTATTTGTAAAGAAATAATCTTTATTATCCAAGGCTACTGATTTAGCCTCTACTGTGATTTTTACGACATCGTTAGTTTGAAAGGATTGACCGCTTGTTTTTATATCAACCCAAACCAAGTCATCTTCGCTGGCATTTAGTTTGTGTGTACTACTACCTTTGCCCAACTCGAAATCATAACTCTCGCCATTTATTTTAACATCGGAAATAGTTAAATCTTTAGATCCTGTGTTTTTTATCTTGAAAGTTGCATAACCTGTATCGAATACTTCTGGGTTTTCTATTTGAAAACTTGAAGATAAAGCAGTATAATCAAGGCTAAATACTTTAACCATCCCGTTTGTAGAGAAATATAATTCTCTAAATACATCAAAATTGTAATTTCCCTCTTCGGGTATGTTTTGAACATATAAGTTTCCTGCAGCATCTCTCTTCGAGTTAATTGCGTCTCGATAGACTTCCTCCCAGGTTTGTGGGTTTCCCGGGTTTGGTATGGGGGCAGTGTTAAATCCAGAAAACATTAATTTTACCAGTGTACTTTGGAACCATTTTCTTGTTGGCTTCGCAAGAGTATCGTTAAAATATTCGCTTTCGTCAAACACATAATTTGGACCCCAATTATCCTCCTCCATGCCATAATTTTTATAAGTTTCGTAGTTATCGTTACAAATCCTTACCATCCACGGCCATTTACCTTCATCACCGCCTAAACCCGGATAGAGCATTCCAAAATAGACCATGACGTAATCTGCGTGCAAATCCTTAAAAACTTTAGCACTATATATCTCGTTCGTTTGCATTAGTGCCATTCCCGTCATACCTATTCGTGTTTGATTAATTGTTCCATTATCGTTAACCGTAGTCATATTTCCTATTGGGGTGATCCAATAGCCATAGTCCCACCACGACACGACAACGCTAGTTCCAGGAAGGTTTGTTTTCATCCAGGTTAGAGATTCTTCCCAATCATGAAGCCCTCCTGGTGAGATTTGGCTTTGCGCTAATTGAGTAGTAGACATATTAGAGGCATGGATCACTTGGGCAATACACATTATTCCAACAATTAAGTAAACCACGCCAATTTCAGACTTCCCTACCATTCTTTTAACTTGGCGTTTTCGTTTCCTACTAATTCCCATTCTCTTTTCTCCATAAAAACTGCCAAAAATTTTCAAAACATTAACTAATCCGTAGGCACCTACTAGACATGCAGCTGGAGCAAATAATAATATTATTCGTATCATACTACCGGTAAAGTAAAAGATCAAAATCATAAAAGTTATTAATAAAAAATCCGCAGAGTTACCTCTTTTGAACAAGAAGAACAACCCAAGGGGTAAAAGCATTAGGGGGATTAAAGTATTATAGTAGAATACGCTCCAAGAACTTGGCATGTGTTCGGCTACAGACGCAACAATATTCAAATTTTCTCGAACCATAGGGCTTATAACGCTCAGTAATCTTTTCCCAAATCCAAATGGAATTAAATCAGGTGCTAACCATATAATCATACCTCCTCCTACAACTATCGGTATTAAGCCCCATTTTAGTAAGTCGATTAAGCCGTTATATAATCGAGGATAATCCCCTTTCTTTGTATGAATCAAATGAAAAATGGTTAATAATATTGTAAAAAGAAAAATTCCAACAAGTTCCAAACTATTGAAAAAGCTTACATAGTTGAAAGTATAACTAAATGAAAAAATTAGTAATCCTACGCCTTCGACTCCTGCATATGCTATTAAGACATTTGTGTCATACTTTTTGAGTAAGACTAAAAAACCGCATACCATAGGTAGAATTAAATATACAAAATTATATCCCCCCCAACTCAAGGCTAAATATCCTAAAAATATACCGCCCAAAAAGGAATCGAGAATTTTACCTGTTCGCAAAGTTTTAACAAAGAAATATAGCGTCATAAGAGTTGCAAATACCCCAATTGTTTCATTATCAAAAAAACCCGCCATTGTTCGTTGCATAAACCCCGGATTAAACGCCAAGAAGAACGCAGCTACTAGCCCACATCTTCGGTCTAGCACTTCTTTTCCCAAAAGATAGATCGCTAAAACAGAAGCTCCACCCATAAAAGCCGGAAAATAGAAGCAAACATCGTAAAGGGATATTGGAATCCCAATTGAATTGATTATTTGAAATATAGCTACTACGGTGAATGTTAAACCCGGTCTAAGACTTCCACGGGAGTATCCCTCTGGAAACCAACTTTTATAATCGACCCAATTAAAATAGTCGAAAACAGAGTGTGTTGCTAAGTATTCAGCGTTGTAATATTGTATCCACGGGTCAAAAGCTTTAATTAAGAAATTCCCCGATACAACTGGTGAAAGTCGAATTAATACAGCTATAAATAAAACCAAGGCCAAAGCGGTGAAAAACAAAATATTATATGTTTTTATTGTAATACTCGCTCTTGTTTGATCTCGTAAGTTTTTTAATGATGAATAAATTTTGGACATATTCTTTCTCTAAACGCTTTTAATATACTGAAATTATCATATGAAATTTAAACATATAAATGTTAAATTCCATTAAAAGCTTATTTTTTGATAAATTAATTAATCTCAATATTATAACATGAGTTTAATTTGTTCTAAAATTCCGATTTCGTATAAAATTAAAAAAAAAATTGGATTGGATTGTAATTGGGGTGTTCCAATAGCCGTAGTCCCACCTTGTAGTTGGTCTGTGAAGTTGGAAGTCTTATTTCACGAAAATCCATTTTTTCATAAAATTAATATAATTTTAATGATGAAATTATTAGGAATGGAAAAAACAAGATATCTCTTTAAATTTTATTACATAGGAGCGAAGGAATATTTCGGATCTCAAAGACAACCCGATTATTTAACCATTGAAGACTGCTTACTAACAGCATTACAAGAAAAGAACTATATGCATGAAGCTAAGACATCGGGCTTCGAGGTGGCAAGTAGAACCGATAAGTTCGTTTCAGCTCGAGGATCTACATTTTCTTTTATTACGGAAAAAACACCTATATTGATGGAAATAAATTCTGCTTTGCCAAAAAATATTGGCGTTTGGGCTTATTCAAAAGTTCCAACTGACTTTTATTCAAGATATAATGCACAGTTTAGGCATTATAAATATATTATGCCATATCCAAAAGCTATCCTCAAAGACGACTCCATAGATAATATGAAGGCGATGGAAAAAGTATGTAAGGCTTTAGAGGGACGACATAACTTTAAAAACTTTTCTAAGCAAGGAAAAGAAAAAGTAAAAAACGTTAGAGATATGATTGCGACATCAATTAATACAGAAGGAAATTTTATTATATTCGATTTTAAAAGCAGAGCTTTTCTAAGACAACAAATAAGAAGAATGGTAGCTAAGATTTTAGAAGTAGGATTTGGCAAAACCAGCTATGAAGAATTTATAGATTTATTTGACCCATCCAAAGATATCTCTTACCAGCCTGCTGATCCTTTTGGATTGATCTTGTGGGATATCAACTATGGTAATAATGTAAGTTTCGTAATCGATAATAAATCAAAAGAGAGAAGGGATAAATATTTTAGAGAGCAAGAGCAAAATTTCTCTTTAAAAAAAAAGTTATTTAACTTCATGCAACATAACAATATTGGCTAATAACGCTTGTAATTGAATCTCTTCCGTACCACCTTGACTTAATCGATATTCTGATTCAGCTAAAAGTTTAGAAAGCTCAATTTTCAAGTCTTCTGAAATTTGTAAGTCATAAATCTCTCGATGTATATTTTTAATAATATTTATACCTGACAAACCGTATTCTCTTATGATATCGTTAAGTAATTTCAAAGAAAATTGTAATTGCCCTTCAATTGCAGTTTTTAATATTTCTCTTATTTTATCTGATGGCACTTCGCCAGCAACGCGAAAAACTATGTCTTGATCGATTTTTTTTGAAATTGTACCACAAGATTGCAGGTAGTTTATAGCTCTACGGCAATCTCCCTTCGATACGTCTACTAAAGCAATTAACCCATCGGGGGTTAGGCTCAATTGCTCTTGATTGGCGATATATTTTACTCTCTCTTTAATGTCCTCTTTATTCAAAGAGGAGAATCTAAAAACAACGCATCTAGATTGGATGGGGGGGATAATTTTGTTAGAATAGTTACAAATTAAAACCATCCTACAATTTTTAGTGTATTTTTCCATTGTTCTCCTAAGTGCTTGCTGAGCGGGCGCCGTCATATTGTCCGCCTCGTCTAAGATTAAAGTTTTGAACGGTATATCAGACGGAGGTTTTGCTTTTGCAAAATCCTTAATGTATGTTCTAATTACATTAATACCTCTTGCATCGCTTGCATTTAATTCCAAAAAAGTAGTATTAATCGCCATTTTTCTACCATACAGACCCCTAACCATTGCTAGAGCAGAAGTTGTTTTCCCAGTACCTGCTGGACCAGCAAATATAAGGTGGGGCATCGATTTATCTTTAATAAATTGTTGTAAACGCTTTATAATTCCCTTTTGATTAACAACATCGCCTAAAAGGCGAGGTCTATACTTTTCTACCCAAGGTCTATTATCTGTCGACATTTAAATGTTAAATTCTAAAGGCTTATAATAATTATATAAAAAAATATTATTAAGAATTAAAGTTTCTTTATTTTATTTCAGAACTTTAATTAATAGAGTAGGAAATTTTAAAATGACAGACTTTAAAATTACAAAAATTAAGTCTCGTTGGATTTTAGATTCGCGTGGAAATCCGACAGTTGAAACCGATGTTTATGTAGATAAGATTTATGCAAGAGCGGCTGTTCCTTCAGGTGCGTCAACGGGTGTTCTAGAGGCCCTTGAACTGAGAGATGGCGGTGCTGCTTTCTTAGGTAAACATGTAACTAAAGCAGTATCAAATGTTAACGATGTTTTAGGGAAAAAATTAAACGGATTTGATGTGAGGGAGCAAGAAAAGTTAGATAAAGAAATGCTTTCAATCGATGGCACTGAAAACAAAAGCAACTTGGGTGCCAACGCAATACTTTCAGTGTCTTTAGCCGCCGCGAAATTAGCAGCATTATTAAACGAAAAACCATTATTTGTTCATCTCCATGAATTAGCATACCATAAAACCCGAAAAGATTTCTTATTACCATTACCATGCTGCAACATTTTAAATGGGGGGGAACATGCGGGCAATGATTTATCGATACAAGAGTTTATGATATTACCCGTGGGAGCACCAAATTTCGCTCAAGCAATCCAAAACGTTTCTGAGGTGTATCAAACATTAAAGAAGTTATTAGGCAAAAAATATGGGCCTTCAGCAACTAATGTAGGTGATGAGGGTGGCTTCGCTCCGAATTTATCTTTAACTAAAGATGCTGTAGAAATTATTATAGAAGCGATTGAGGAAGCTGGCTTTTCCATGGGAAAAGATTTCTCCCTAGGGATGGATGCGGCTGCGAGTGAATTTTTTGAGGATGGTACATACAATATTGATGGCAAGATGTTATCTGAAGGGGAATTGTTGCAGTATTATCTTGATTTAATTAACGATTATCCATTCACATCAATAGAAGATCCGTTTGACGAAAAAGCGTTTAGTGGTTTTGCCAATTTAACAGCAAAAGTCGATAAATCAATACAAATTGTTGACGATGACCTTACAGTTACTAATATAAAAATACTTGAAAAGGCAATTAAAGAAAAAGCGGGAAATGCGTTATTATTAAAAGTGAACCAAATTGGTTCATTAACTGAGGCGATAAACGCAGCAAAAATGTCTTTCAAAAATGGCTTTAACGTCATGGTATCCCATCGTTCGGGCGAAACTGAAGATCCCTTCATAGCAGATTTAGCAGTTGGACTTTGTACAGGTCAATTAAAAACGGGCGCAACGGCAAGATCTGATCGAAACTGTAAATATAACCAGTTGTTAAGAATTGAAGAATTCCTAGGTGTAAATGCTAGTTATCCTAAACAATTAGATTCTTGGAAAAAGTTTCAATAATTAAGTCTATTTTTTTTTAATTTTTGATAAATCTATAAACATTTACTGCAACTTTTTTTGTTTTTTTTGTGTGGAACGGAAAAGACCTTTCTAAAACTAAATTAAACGGTAATACGTAATTGACTGTCCAGTTTTTTGAGCTTACAAATTTAGAGATAAAATTATGAACTTTTTCATTAGCTAAATGAATTGAATAAACTACATCCGAAAAAGCAAAAGCTTTTTGTAAAAAAAATCTATCCGCGGTTTTTTTTTGCACTCCGAAAGGTGGATTCATAATTGTCGTGATTTTTAACTCTTTAGAAAGTAATTGCGTTGAGATTTCAAACCTATTAATGTCAGCACAAACGGGTATAATTACAGCGTCTAGATCCAAATTTCTAACATTTCGTTTTAAAACACTTATCGCATCCAAATCTATATCAAGGCTTAAAACATACTTAGCTTGAAGGTACGCGCAAGAGATCGATAGCCTGCCCGTTCCTGCGCCGAGATCGAATATTAATCGGTTTTTAATGTCGTTAAATTCGACTCCCGCAAAATATATGATGTCTACCGCACTTTTCGCGTCAGTGCAATATTGCTCTAACTCGATTTTGGGATTAGAAAATACTTCTGTTTGTTGAACTAACGATATTAAACCTTTTTTATTAATCTCAATCGCCTAAAATATCCACGCTATAATTTTATTTATGAAAAATTATGAAAAAACTTAATTGTTTTAATTAACTATAATTTAATAGGGAAATTAAAAGATTTTTGTTAAAAGTTATGAAAGAATCAGCGAAAAATAAAGAAATCGTTCTTACGGGTCAATATTTAGGTGTTGTAGAAGAATTTTTACCCGATAAACAGTCTACTTATGTAAAAGATGGTCAAATTATTGCATCAAAAACTGGAGTAATCAATATTGATACGAACAGAAGATTAATAGAAGTAAGGGATCATCAAGACGAAAATCGAAAAACAGTAAAGGTTGGCGATCGGGTAATTGGGACAGCTTTGTTTTTAAGACAGTATTCTGTGGGCATGAATTTTCATACAATCAATGGAAAAATTCATTTTAATAGCTCTCATTTTGGAAATATTCACGTTTCCCAGATATCTAAAAAATACATCGAGAAGATCGCAGATGCTTTTCAAACCACCGATATTATTCGAGCAAAAGTAATTGAGCAGAATTATAACGAATATAAACTAAGTACGTCTGGAAGAAATTTTGGAGTTATTCATGCTGATTGCATAATTTGTGGAACATCTCTTAAGAAAATAGGGCTAGATAGGTTAAGATGTCCCAGATGTGGAAGTCTTGAAAGTAGAAAATTAGCAGACGATTACGGAAATGTAACTGAAAACTTAAGATATTAAAAATTAAATAATTTTTAAAGGTTTTATTCTTGGGTAGCCGTGGTGGAAGAAAAGTAATACACTTTTACAATTCGAATGGGGAGTTAAATAACACTGTTAAATTTCTTGAAGAAGTTCAAAAAAAAATAAATTATCTTACCCTAAACTGTACAGTTGATGGAAATTCAATAAAAATCTCATTATTTGGCCCTAAAGACCTCCAATATTTAGCAACTGAAAGGTTAAAAGAGTTAGCTAATCGATATTTATAAAATTGCTTGTCTTTTTGGCGTTTTAAAACCAAAAAACATTTATTTAATTCTAAATTAGAGAAATTAGATTCACAGATTTTGGTAGAGTATAGATGGCAAAAAAAAAAATTGAACCAAAGGAAGAAGATAGCGATCTTGAAAACATTAAAGAAGATTTATTTGACAAGGAAGATATAGATAGCCATTACCCCGAAGTATCAAATGAATCTGGAAAAAAGGACGAGACACCTCTTGCAGAAACATTTGAGAAGACTGAAAAAGGTGAATCGGAAGAAGAAGGCGAAGAAGAAGAAGAAGTAGAACAAGCTCCAGAACTACCAGAACACACAATATTAAAATTAAATGTTATTAATGGTCCAGGTGACAACGATTATACATTAACCCTTGAAGGTCAATCGCATGGTTTTTGTAATATCTTTGTGAAACATTTGTTAACGATCGAAGGGGTTATTGCTGCGGCTTATAAAATTACGGAAATAGCCATATCCCCGCCTCAGATTTTTATTAGACTCGAAGACGGATACAAATTAAAAAAAGTCTTTCTCAAAGGAATAGATTCTTTGAGAAATGAAGTTGATGAAACACAGAAATTATTTAAAAAACTTATGTAATGAATCTTTTTTTCAGTTTTATGAAAAGTTTTTAAGAAATTACTGATCATCTATTCTTAATGGCAGATATTTTTTTATTAAAAGATTTAAACCTTAATCTTACCCAAAGATCCATAGGAACTGATAAAGGGTTAGCTAAAATCGGAGATAGTATCGTTAATCTTACTTACTCGGTTGCTAAATCCATGTATTTAACTCGTAATAACAAAAATAATAAAATTATTCGAACGGGTAAGAAAGTAAGCAAAACAATTTTGGCAGAAGCTTTAAAAAACGCAAATATGAAAAGTTTTTCGAAAAACAGAGCAGATGCTCACGATCTCGCAGACACCGTTGAAGCTATTATTGCTTACATCTGGATTAGTGAAAAAATGGCGATAAAAGAAATTATAGATTTCCTTTTGGATTCTCTTACAGGAGATTTATACGAAAGGCATATCGAGATAGAAAGCGCCAGGATTGCGTTCACAAAGCTTTTAAATCACATTAAAAAATTCCTACCTGAGAATTAAGCATGAAGGACTTTCCAATAACAATTGGATTTGACGATGCAAGATTTAACCTTAAATCACGTTCTAAAACTACAGATTTAATTGGGATCGTCTGTCAAGGCGTTAGGATGGTAAGCATGGTTAAAAAAGAAATAACCATTGATGGAAACGACGCTACAGATGTTTTGATCGAACTTGCTAAACGAAACGAAAAACATGTTCAATACATTTTAACTGACACAATTACTTTCGGCGGATTTAACATTATTGATTTAGAGGAAATTTACAGGCGAATGAGCAAACCAATCGTAGCTATAACCGAAAGAAAAGTCGATCTTAAAGCTGTCAAAAAAGCGATTGTTAAGAATTTTCCTAATCGCTATAAAGAAAAACTTCAAAATATAGTTAATGCAGGTAATTTATATGAAACTTTTATTGAAACGGCAGGGGGAATCTCCAAAATTTATTTTCATTCTAAAGGGATTCGATTTGCTGAGGTAGAATCCTTGCTTAAAAAATTATGCGTTGATTCAAAAATACCTGAGCCAGTTCGACTAGCTCACATAATAGGAAAAGCCTTATAAAGCTTTCTGTAGAACATATTTTAAAAAGTAGCTATCTCGTATTCTAAAATTTCTTTCATCCTTTCGCGCAATTCAGGTCGAATAGCAGACATTCCATACGTTTTTAGCCCTCCTAACCTCTTCTGAATTTCTTGAGCACTTAATCTCCCAGGCAAGTCTTGCTTATTCGCGATGGCAATAATTTTGGTCCCTAAAGTACGTTCAAATCTATCGTAAATCTCCTTAGTTTGTTTTACGTTTTTCTCGGTTGAATCGCATACTATAACGGCTAAACCGGCACCTTTCAAGAAATCCTGCCACATGAACTTGAACCTTTTCTGCCCGCCTAAATCCCATATTGAGCAATTTTTACCGTTCAAAATGGAGTCTTCTACTTCTAATCCCACCGTAGGAATTCTTTCCTCTTGGACTTCCCTTCCCTGTAATAATGATAACAACGAGGTTTTACCTACACCTCCATTTCCAATAAAACAAATCTTTTTCTTTGTAGAAAACAATATTAACCCTTCCTAATCTAAAATTACCTTAATTAGAAAAGGCAAGCAATTGTTCAAAAATGAAAATAATATTCACATAATATGAAATCTTATAATCAGATTAATTAGAAAAAATGAAAAAATAAATAAAATTAGATATAAATAAAAAAAGCAAAAAAGGTTAAATCTTTATTCCTCTTCTTCCCCTGGCACTAAGTCCTTAACAATCCCCACACATGCAGTTCGGCCCATGTCCCTTACCGCAAACCTTCCAAGTTCGGGGAAGTCTTCGTATTTTTCAATACAGAGCTTTTTAATCGGTTGTAATTTAACGATCGCAGCTTCGTTTCTTTTGAGGAATTTTGGATTGTCTTCGATCACAGCACCAGTCTTCTGATCTAGCTTTTTAATCAGTTCGGTGAACCTTGCAGCTACTTGAGCCGTATGAGCGTGAACAACGGGGGTATATCCTTGAGCAATTACGGTTGGATGCCAAATAACAATAATCTGTCCCGTCCAGTTCCCTTTTGGGGTAATTACCGTTGGAACATCGCTCGGATGACCCATTACATCGCCGCGCCCCACATCTGCCATTGCAATACCTCTAATGCTAAATCCGATATTATCACCGGGTTCAGCTTGATCTTGTTCTTCGTGATGCATTTCGATGCTTCTTATTTCGCCTTGAAAGCCCGTAGGCATGATTACAATTTTATCGTTTTTCTTTAATACGCCAGTTTCTACTCGTCCAACAGGAACGACTCCTGTACCCTTAATTGAATAAGCGTCCTGGATAGGAACTCTTAAGGGTTTGTTAGTAGGTTTAGGAGGTATTTCAAAGTTGTCTATTGCTTCAAGTAAGGTTGGACCGTCATACCAAGGAAGTTTATCGGTTTTCTCCGTTAAATTCTCGGCTTTTATGCCCGAAACTGGAACGAATGGAATCTTTTTGACGGGGAAACCAATGCTCTTCAAAAGCTCAGAGGCCGCGTCTTTCACTTCGTTATAACGGGCTTCGCTATAATCGTAGACATCTGCTTTATTGACAGCAACGACTAATTGTTTAACACCTAAAGTCTGTGCCAAGTAAGCGTGTTCTCGAGTTTGGCCATTTGCGGCAATACCAACTTCCATTTCACCTTTTTTTCCAGAAATTACTAAGATGGCTGCGTCCGCTTGAGATGCGCCCGTAATCATGTTCTTTACGAAATCTGCGTGTCCAGGTGCGTCAATTATGGTAAAATATTTTGTTTTTGTTTCAAACTTTCGAAACGCTAAATCAATGGTAATACCCCGTTGTCTTTCCTCTTTCAATCGGTCAAACACATAAGCGTACGACCAAGATTCTCTATCGAATTCTTTTGCTAATTTTTCTAGTTCCCGCGCCTCTCTATCTGAAACAGCACCGCTTTTAATGAGCATGGCGCCCATCAATGTGCTCTTTCCGTGATCTATGTGCCCAATTATGACTAAATTTAAATGTTTTTTATCTGTAGGCATTTTTAATCAATTTCCTAACTTATTTTTTTTAAAAATTAATTTTGAATTGTACATTTATAGATTAAATGATAACTACCTTAATGATATTGAATATTTATTTTTTACTATAAATTAAAGTTATATTTCTGAGGGAAGCACTTGGTTAAAGTACTATGTCATAAGTTCATTGTTCTTTTTTATTATCTAACTTTGTTAAGTATTCCCCTCTTAGATCGGAATATAATTCTCTTTTATTTTTTTTTAAAAGATCGAAAATTTGGTTAATTTCGGTTTGGAAATTGATTTCTTTCCCTTTATTATTTACCATTTGAGTTTTAACTTTTTCTTGCAGGAATTTATCAAAAATTAGGTCAATATCATAAATATCAAAGCGAGTTTCTCTAAAATAATCTAACAGGTGATGCAAGTAAAAAGCTTTTACGTACAAGTTCTTATCGCTATATTTTTTTTCCAAATCTTTTTGATGAAAGAACTTTAGTTGTTTGACGATAGCGCTTTCTTCGTCGTTGTCAGGGTCGTTATTATTCGAATTAAACGCCCAAGTAGTCCCGTAGTCAATGTTCCTATCGACGACATTCGCGACTAATTCGTCTATTCCCGCTATTTTTGCCCACTTATTATGGACTATCCAGTTAGGTATTTTTAGATCACTTAAGGAACGATTTTAAATTATATTTATGGTATATTTGAAAAGATAAGATAAAAAAATAAACTTTTTTATCAAATAAGATAATAAAAGTAAAAAGTCATAATTTGTTATTTAACTATTATAAAACAAAATAATATTCAAAAAATCTAATAGATATTATGGTAAAGAATAAACTCCCGTTTCCTCGAGAAGGCGCTTTTATTATGGGTCGTGTTGTCGACATTCAACACCAGTATATTTACGTGGATCTACCTGATTTCGATGGCTTACCTTCAGAAGAATGCGCAAGAGGAATGATACATATTAGTGAGATTTCGAGCAGATGGGTTAAGAACATTAGGAGCATAGTGAGAATAAACCAAAGAATCGTATTAAGAGTTGTAAAAGTTGTCCCTGATAAGGGACAGATTGATTTATCGTTAAGACGAGTAAATTCTGCCCAAAAAGCTCTGATAGTAAAAGAACATAAATACGCAAATAAATACGAAAATTTACTGCAGTTTTTAACGGAAACAGAGGGCATAAATATAAGTATGAAGGAAGCTTACGAGCTCATTGGCTGGCCTATAAAAGAACAGTTTGATTTTTACCAAGAAGCGGTTGAAGCTCTTAAAGAAGAAGGAAAAGAAATTTTAGCCGATCTTGAAAACATTCCCGAAGATGTCAAACGAGCGTTCTTGAAAATTGTTGATGAGAACGTTGAGGTCTCCACAGTAAGTATAATTGGAAAATTAAAACTTGTTAACACAAGTGGAGATGGTATAGACAAAATTAAAGATACGTTGAATGAAGTTATAAACTTAATTGAAACTCCAATGGAGACGAGAAAGTTAACTTTATCTTATATAGGAGCGCCGTTTTATAGATTAGAAATAGTCTCTAAAGACTATCTAGACGCAGAAAATATCCTATCAGGTACACTAGAGGTTCTTGAGAAAGTAACACTACAAAATAACGGAAAATTTGAGTTTATACGAGATTAATACCTAATTAAACAGAGAATTGTAATAAAGTTGACAAAATACCTCCAAAAATGTAGCGATTGCAGTAGATATGGATTGCTTAATCCAGAATCTAAATGTAGATATTGCGGTGGCAAATTAATTAACCCTAAACCGCCAAAATTTTCTTTAATTGATAAGTATGGGAAATATCGCATTATATATTTCAAAGAGGAATTTAAGAAAAGGTTTGAAAAAAGCTAAGTTATATCTATTTTTTCTGCGAATTTCTCAAAAATAAGAATTTTCGCGTTTTTATATGGCAAATTAGCGATATTATCTTCCTGAAAAGGACCATAATTAAATCCATCGATCCCAACTATGGGAGGGGATGGGCTGGTAAATCGAATGATAGTGTAGTTATATTGAGTTAATTGTTTAGTTTGAATTATTTTTGATTTTTCTGAAATGTCACCAATTGGAACGAGCGTTTTTCCGTCATCTTTGACTTTTTCTATTGGTTTAGACTCAGCTATAATTTTTTCTTTTTCAAAAATTTCTTCCAATTCAAGTGACTCGGTATCGTCGTATAAAGAGATTTTCTTAAGGTTTTTAAACCCTTTGATGGAACTAATTAAACTTTGGTAGAATAGCTTCTCTGCTTCTATAACATCGCTAAAATCAATCTCCTGAAGATTTAAAGCCGAATTTAATAATTTTAACTCTCGGATTTTTAAGAAATCAGTGAATAAAAAATTTAAATTCTCTTTGTATGAATTTAATAGCTGAAGTTTAACTTTTTGCTTATCTTCTAACTCAAATTTCTTGATATTACTAAGAGTTTTGCTAAAATAACTAAAGTCCTCTTGAGATAAGCGTGTTAAGGCTGGTTGTTCAAATTCCTTAAGCCAATGTTGATAAAGCCTCTTGTAATCAGCTTTTAAATTCATGCACATCAAAATTTTTAAATCTATTATATAATGAAGGATATTATCTAATTATATTTTAACTTAAATAGTTTTAGCAACTTCTTTACATAATAAAAATACTGCGATATGATGAGGGACCTCAATCCTTTCTCCTTGTACATAGGGGCCATACTTTACTCCTTTGATTTTTGTAATTGGTAAAGCGCGCTCCACAATTTCGAGTTTTTGAGTGACATTTTTACTATTAAAAACGATAGGATCTAGCTTGTCATCATTCTCATCTAAAGGGTTAAAATCATCGAGTTCTTTTAATTCAATTTCTTGAACTTTAAATCCTGTTTTTCCATGTAACGACCCAGGATATCGTATGAGCCTATGTATATCTATCGATACTGGCTCATCTAATTCTATTCCTATTAGATTGACAATCCCTCTTAGGAGTTTCGTCCAATTAGTTAAACCAAAACCTTCAATAGCCCAGATATTTCTTTCTCCTTTAGATATTAGCTCTAAGAAATCATCTTTATAGTTTAAAAAGCTTGTAACGTAATTCGGAGTAAACCCAAATATATTTTCATCTAAAAATATGTTTTCTATTACTTTTTTAGGTTGTTTTAATACTTCAATTATTTTTTCCATTATTTTTTGAGACCAACCAATATTTTCTTTTGATAATCCTTGAATCATTAGAGATTTTTCTCTCAAACCTAAAACTTCAAAAGAAATATTTTCTCCGGTAAGGTGATCTACAATTTCGCGTCTTTCGTCGCTATTTAATTTCCTTAATTCTTCGCTTTCAACTTTTAAATGGTACCCTCTATGTCCAGAAAAGGCAATTCTCATGTCTTTTTCGTCAGTTCCGAAATCAGGTATTAGAAAGTCGTAAATTAATTTTTTAATCTCATTTTTAGCAACATCTAAACATTTATCACATATCCAAGTTACTTTGATAATTTTTGATTGTTCACATTTAGGGCACTTTTCTACCATACCAGTTCCTTTAGTTTCACAATTATCACAATACCATAAATCGTGTTCTTCTTTACATGGCGTATAGAAGTGGTCTACGTCGATATCAACAATGAAATCGCAACCTTGATATTTTTTACTTTCCATATCTGGAACTTCTGGTTGCAAATATAGTGAACCACTAGAGTATACATGTCTAGGTCCTCTATCAATTAAATAATTAAGTAAAACTTTTTGGTTTTCCAATCCAATGTGCCTGATCATAATCTGTTTTTCCCAGGGAATAAAGCCAAACTCTCGAAATTTGAGGGAATTTACGGCTGGAATTTCTTTTTGCTTTTCTTGATAATAAGCTTGAAATAACCTTTTTAAAAATTTATTATCGCTCATCTTTTTTTTCAATCTTCGTTTTAATTGCCTTGTTTTTCATTGAATTTCGATATTGTTTTAGTTGAATATAAAATAACGGATGTGAGAGTTTTTTTTGCGCATCTAATTTCTTCGAATAATAACCTTCCAAGCAAATTTCATCTTTAGATTCGTTTGCTTTACATATATTCAAAGATTTAAGCGTAGAACAAGAGTGAGGCGTATATTCTTTTTTTTTAGCGAACTCCACCTGGTATTTAGTTTTTTTCCTATCAAAATCAGGCAGATTCGAAAAAATATCAATAATGTTTTCTATAGGATAATTCAAAGCGTGTAAAAAAAACACAAGAAACAACCTTTCAGTATGAACTATATTCATTCCTTCTTGTATTCTACGAAGTATATCTTGTATGCACGGAGGGAAGTTATTTGAAAGGTCGCTTCCTTCTTTAAAACCGATCTTAAACGAATATTCAAAGTCTTCTTTTTTAAGTTCCCAATTATTCAATATATTCCCATATAACTCCTTAAATTCTCGGATTTTCAAGAGGTCTTTTCGAAATTTTTCTATATTGTTGTCATCTTTAACTTCTTCCACAATTAACTTTCTACGAACATGTTCTTGCAATAATCGAATTAAATCTTTTTTTTGAAGGTAAACATATCCTTCTGATAGGGCGTTATGGACCAATTTTCTGTAATCGTCGTGTAAGTTAGCAGCAAGTTTCAAATAATCTGTGAAGTGAATTTTAAAACTAGTTTTAAGGATTTCTCGTTTTTCCTTATTAAGGTTTATCCCGTACTCAATAGGGGGATCCAGAAAATCAAACTTTAATTTTAAATCTTTACAAATATCGTAGAGGTTTGCGTCGTCATTATCCTCTATAAGTTCTTTATATGTTTGTTTGGAATAAGTGTTGGCTACTCTATTAGAAATTGGCTTATTATTCAAAACATATAGGAGTATTTTAACAATTAAATACAAATAAATGTTTAATTCGTCTGCTTTATAGCCTTTTATCTCCTCTAAATTATTGAAAGCGGCTTTAAATATTTTTGAAATTCTTTGTTCTAATTCTCCATCGGGGTATTTTAAGAACGCCTCTTCGATAAATGCGGTTGGATCTTTTGTTGCTATATCGGAATAATAAACCTGTAGCGAGGGCAACCACGGATAGTGTTTTAATAAATCAATTGGTATGCTCAAGACTTATAATTCTCCTATTAACCTTTATATTCCTAGATTAAAATAAATTAAGAGTAAAACAGCTATATAGATTAAGAGTAAATAAGTTTAATGATAAAAATTTGATAGCTAAAATTCGTCCATATCGTCGTCGTCATCAAAATCAGCTTCTTCGACACGAGGCGCGAGGAAATAACTTAATTCACCGCCCTCTAAAAGACCAAAACTCATTTTTAAAGGGTGATCTGTTTTTAGAGATACCTCTAGTTTTTCCGTTATCGGAGCCATTTTTAAAATTGCTTTTAAAAAGGTAAGACTATACGCTCCACTACAAGTTTCCTCGATATCACTCTCAATTAAATCCTCTGTGGCAATACTATACTCCATTTCACCGATTTGTCCCGTTGAGCTAAAAAGTAGTCCTTCATCTTTAACAGCTTTCATATTAAGTATTTCCGAATAAATTTCAGCGTCTCTTATTGCTTCTATAAGAAAATCCGTATCTATAACCCATTTAGCTGCGTACTCAATTTTTAACAAGTTATCCATAGGAATTTCTTCCCTATCAAGATCAATTAAAGCTAAACTGAAAGTTCGTGAACGACTTTTTCCTTCTCTTTCCATTTTTATTTTAATTTTTTGGTCGGTCTCTTTAAAATCAATCTCAAGAGAGTCGTTAGAAGCGCTTCTCTTCAGTATTTTATCTAAATCGTCTAAATTTAAGCCAATTTTTGTTTCCTTGCTACATTTATAATCGTCAAAGCTTTCTTTTTTTATAGACAATTTTAACAGACAGATTCGACTTGGATCCATTGCTGAAATAATAAATTCCTTGGGAGTAACTTTAAATTCAGTTTCATCAATAATGCTTGAAAGCGTTTCTGTTATTACCTTTAATATCCTACTATTATCTAACCTAAGAGTAAATGACATATTTAATCAGTACTTTTATTGATTGCTAATTTATAATAATATTGTTTTATTGACAATATTTATAAAATTCTTTAATAATTCTTTAATAACCTTTAATAATACTTATTTGTAATTTTTGAATTAATTATTTATAGCCCCCATAAATTTTTAGATCTATATAAATAAAAAAAATTCCTAATAAAATGGTACAAGACGCTGCAATTCAGAGGACGATTAAAGATATAAAAAACTCAGATACTCGAATTCAAATAATGGGTTTCGTTAAGGAAATCGTTGAAAATGACTACATTATTTTGAACGATAAAACTGAAGAGTTAAAGATCGATATACAAGCAGTTGAATATCCTTTTCAAAAAAATAATCTAATTAACGTTATTGGTAAGTTAAACATTAAGCTAAAAGGAGAAAAGGAAGTAGAAGCAGAAATTATACAAGATAAAAGTAATCTCAACTTTGAATATTATCTAAAGTTGTATGAAATCAAAAAAGAATTGTTATAAGTTTAATCTTATTCATAAACGGTCTAAATCGGTTCTGATTTTCAATAAAAAATATAGCAAACTTGTTAGAATTAGTTTAATTCTAATTTCATAAAGTAATTAATCTTTTAAAAGCAAAAATTTTATTAGATATGCTTATTTAGAAAAGTTAAGGAACACAAATAAGTTTTACTGTGACTAAAATGGTCGAATTTTGTCCTGAATGTTCAAATCTTTTACGTAAAGAATTTTTGGATGGGAAATCAACTTTAGTTTGTAAGTGTGGTTATCAAAAAGAATTAGCGCAGAGCATAGAAGATATTAACGAGATAATTAACAGAAAAAAAGAAGCTTTAGAAAAAAATCTAATTATTGTTTCAGAAGAAGATAAAATTTCTGTCCACCTAAAAGTTAAACAGGATTGTCCAAAATGCGGTCATAGAGAAGCAGAGGCCTGGCAAGAACAAACTCGAAGTGCCGACGAACCAAGTACATCCTTTTTTAGATGCGTTAAGTGTAAGTATACTTGGCGTGAATATTAAAATGGAACAATAAAAATTATTTAAAGCAAACTAAGCCAAATCTAAATGAATATTTATTAGAGGGATACTTAACATCCAAATTCATTTCAAGTACCGTCCTTATAACTTCAATCCCTACAGCTTCCATAGAATATCTTATCATTCTTGGAAAACGGCATAGTTCACCAGAGTCAAAGGTGCAATTTCCCGCATTTTGGATTTTACAGTATTTGCATGTCCCATCGTACAAAAGAAGTCGTTTTTTGTAGTTTTTATTATATTGGGATAAGAATTTATCGAATTCAACTTCCAAATCATTTAATTCGAAACTTTTGGTGAGTAAAAATGTATTTTTAATGAAAAATTCTGATCTGTTTGTCTTTTCCTTTTCTATCTTTATATATTCTTCCAGATCAAACATAGAGTAAATTAGATAAAATTCTGTGTAAGTTGACATAGCCTTTTCAAGATAAGGTGAATTTGGCGGACAACTCCACGAATGCTCGTAAAAAGGACACTTAAAACTAGGTGAAACACACATCTCCTGAACTTTAGGATCGAAATAAATATCGTCATATTTTATTTGAACGGATGGCATCTTCAGATGAAGAAAACTTCAGAAAATTTTAAATTTAATTATTTAAGTTAGATTATCTAATTAAAAATAAGAAGAAAAAAAATGTATTCATACGCTTTGTTAGGTTGTGTTATTATGCTCAACAGTTATTACTACATTTCCCTTTTTGTGTCCTTTATCAACATAGCTATGAGCCTCGGCAATTTGTTCCAAGGGATAGCGTCTATCTATGGCAGATTTAATCTTTCCCGCCTCAATAAGCTCTTTGAGGAAAATTAAATCTTCCGCCTTTTCTTTTGCTCCCCCAGTTATTACATTTATTGAAGACCAAAGGCCTCGAATAAGATGTGACATCCTCGGGACGATTTCAAGAAGCAATCCCTTTTTCTTTAACGATTTTTTACAATCTGAAAACGAACTCTTGCCTACCGTGTCAAAAATAACATCATAGGTGTCATCGCTTTTAGTAAAATCCTCTTTGGTGTAATCAATTACTTTATCGGCTCCTAGAGATTTCACCAATTCTAAATTCGTTGTACTACAAACCCCAGTAACCTCTGCCCCAAGGTGCTTGGCAAGCTGTACTGCAAAAGTACCTACACTACCAGAAGCGCCATAGATGAGAACTTTTTGTCCACTCTGGACTTGTCCTTTTCTAAGAAAATGCAATGCGGTAAGTCCCCCTATAGGAACGGCGGCTGCTTCCATATAGGTCATATTAGTTGGTTTTAGTGCTACCACATTACTTCCAAACATACTTGTGGACAAAGGTTCTTCAGGCGTACAAATATACTCGGTATAAGAACCAGAACTTAACCCAGTTGTAGTTCCAAACACGGGGTCCCCGTTCTTAAATAATTTTGCGTCTTTACCTACTGATTCAACTTCCCCAGCTAGCTCCATCCCTAGTATATTTTTTTTCCGTTTTTTAGGACGGAACATTATTCGCGCTAAAAGCCAGCCAATTCCCCCCACAAGAGGGAATTTGCCACTTCGCATTCTTACATCCCCTGCAGTAACTGTGACTGCATGCACTTTTACCAGGATTTCATTGTCCTTAGGAGTAGGTTTTTCAACCTCTTTTAATTCAAGAACATCAGGGGATCCATATTTTGTGTATATAACTACTTTCATAAGTATTCCTCCTTATTTGATATTTTTATTTTTTATTTTTTATTTGTGTTTTATTAATACTATTCTACCATGTGATTTTCCAATAAAAAAAAGAAAAAAAAAAGTTACTTTATTATTCAGGTTTATTTAACCAGTATCTAAGATATATTAACCCTGCTATTGCTATTGGAATCCCTACTATAATTAATAGCCATACAATTGTTAAGAAGTACGAGTATATCCAGTAGTTATAAGGTTGACTGCCAAAGGCGGCATAATAGCTACCGTCAATAGCGATATAGATACAATACGCAATAAAGAGTACGAGCCCACAACCACCACCGGCATCTCTTGTTTTATGGCTCTTCTTATCTTGCTCTTTATACCACTCTTTATCGTCAGCAGATAAGCGTTGCCACCACAAATACCCTCCTAAACCGAAGAATAAACCCGCGGGTAATCCAACAAATAACAATTCCCATAAAATCAGCACAATATAGAAGCCTACAATCCAGTCCAAACTCCATTGGTCAATGGTAGCATTACCGTAATTTCCAATCGGAGATGTTTGTATGTGCCAGATCACTACATTAACTGCTATAATAGAAAGAATTACGATTGCTGCTATGCAGAGAATAAGCACCTTCCAATGCTTTTTGATTTCATCCTTCCAAAATTGTGCGTCACTTTTCGCTTGTGTAATTTATTATCACCTTTTTTTATTTTATTTTTTGTTTTTTGTTTTTTAATTTTTTAATTTTTTTTTATTAGATTATATTTCTATATTTTTCGAGCGTTGTAGCCTTATATGTTTCTGAAATTGCTCCTATAATGACCATCAAAATAACAAAAGCAAAAAACCAACTTATCAAGTGTTTTTCAAATGGAACGAAGGGTACTAATTCAGGTCGTTCCATCAAGATCACTAAAAGTGATATGGTCATTAAAGACAATAATATCTTAATACCAATGATGATTTGATGCGTCCTAACTTGCTGATTACCAATGACACCACGAATTAGGTCTAAACATCCCTCAGAAATAATGAACACTCCAAAGATACGTAGTAAGGCTAAAAATTCTGGTTCTATTAGATGAGTAAAATCCGTGCTTGGTTGTATTATTAAGATTAAACCAAAGGCCATCTGAACAATCGCTCCAACAATCATGCCCGTAGGATGTACGAAGGGTTTCAATGGTTTTCCCGTATTAGGTGAGATGGGCCATCCCTTACTTTCTGCTTTCGATAGTTCTTTTTCTTCTCTCTTGCGCTCCTCTTCGGTCTTAAAATCCTCGGGAAGATAACCTTCCATGGATAGCCCCACGAATATGAGCGTCACTATTGTAAATACACCAGTAAGCCCTAAGATGATTCCTACGAAATCAAGCTGAAAACTCCCCATAAAAATGTTTATGATCATGAAAATCACATAAATAATGACAATAACAGCAGATAGTATTCCTAAAACTGTCGTGTAAAGCGGCCATAATTCTTCCGTTATGTATACTTTAGGCGTTCCACGGCGCTTATATCCCCTTGCCATGCTTCCAGGCGTTCCCATATGAGTAAGGGCCAATCGAATTGAGGATTCTGTAGGCGTCTCAATATCTGAAAGCTCCTCAGCCTTGTCCCATATATGTTCCTCAAGCTCGCTAAGGATATCCTCAAGCTCGCCCTTTTTCTCCTTCAACCAATCAGGTAATTTCTCCTTAAAATTCTTAAGGTAGTCCTTAACCATTTTATTCATATTTTTTTGACTCATTTTATCATAACCTCCTTTCTCTTAATTCTTGTACATTTAATCCACACATATCGCAAAATTGTATCTCATTTTCGTTTAAATCGATTTTATTAGCGCAGTTTGGGCAATATAAATAATGATCCTTCAAGCGAACATTAATATCTAGCAATGGAGAAATAGCCTCTGTTAACTTGCTATAGAACCCCGATAAATGGTTATATATTTTATCTCCGCGTTCAGTGATCGAATATACCTTTCTCATTCGGTTATCCACGATCTTCTTCTCAGATTTAAGTATCCCGTTATTTTCGAGTTTTCTTAACAAAGGATACAAGGTACCTTCTTCTATAACCATCATTTCATTAGTCTCCTCTTCAAGATTCTTTAAAATTGCGTATCCATGAATCTTTCCATTTTCAGCTCTATCAATTATTGCCAGGATGCATAATGTACTGATTCCACGATTTATTTCGCTTTCAAACTTTTCTATGTAATCTCTGATTTCTTGCGATGCGATTAAAGCTTGTGTGCCAAATTCCTTAACTCTTCTTATCATATACATATCTCATCTCTGTTTTTTCTTAGAATTTTTAGTGCAAGAATAGTATTCATTTTATACTACTTTATGAATACTAAGTTACTCACAGTATATAAATTTTTGGAAATCAATTTTTGTTTTATAGATTTCAGATACTTTCAAGATCGAATTTTTCAATATGTCTGTACGAACAATTGGCTTGGTTGATACCGAGCATGAAATTGGATTTATTGAAATGAAATTAAATCTGATAATTATTTGAAAATATTAGATTTATTTTGGCTCTAAATATAATGATCTTCGTGAAAGAGTGGTTTCACGATGAAAAGTTTTAATGTTAATCACAGGTTAATCCATATAAATTAGATGTAGATGATATTTTAAAGCCCAATTTTGAATAAACTCCAATGGCAGGTTTATTATCTAAAGTAACATCTAATAAAACCACTTTAAAGCCATTTTTCATTAATATGTTTAAACTCAGTACTAATAGGTTCTTTCCTAATCCTTTATTTCTATATTTAGGTTTAATTCCAAACGATCTTATTTCCGCTTCGTTACCATCAGGATTTACAACTACAAATCCTATAACTTCTCTACCCTTCATTAGGATTATTGAAGCGTCTTCAAAAATAGGTTTTTTAGAAGTATCAAAATACTTATTTACCATAACTTGTTTCTGTACTTCATCAAGATCGAGAAATATTGTATCTTGGCTCGTGTTAAATACTTCATAGGCACAATCGACTAAATCGTTCAAATCAGCATCTTTAATTGATTTAAGATCAATATTTTCAGGAAAGGGAAGAGGTTTAAATTCTATATTTTCCAGAGTTAATTCCATAACTGCTTCTTCTGCGATTAGATAAAAATTTAATGCTTCAAACCATTTAGAATGTTGAATATATCGCGTCTTATCTTGTTCTGTCTCAATTGTAAAAGCGACTTCGAATCTATCAATATCTCTACCAGTATATTCGATACACTTCTTTAATAATTCAATTGCTACTAAATCTTCTTTAGGTCCTGCTACCACATATGGATACCAATCCCAAATAAATCCAAATCCAGGAGTGTTTATATTTAAGAGAAGTAATCCTACTAACTTAGCATTAATATAGGCATAAAATAGGAGAAAATCATACGAATTCCTTGTTTCTATTAGCTCTTCTTTTATTGATTCTATCGTTTGATCTCCTAAGAAATTATTATCTTTTCTTACTCTGTAAATGAAATTAGCTAATTCACCAATTTCGATATCCTCGTCAAATTTTTCGCTAAAAATCTTAATCATTTTAATATACCTTATGTTTTATTGATGAAAATAGAAATTAAAATAAAATATTTTCTATTGAATATTTTTAAAGGAACGGATAGATCTATAAAAAGAGATTATTGAATTAGTCTTATTTAGGAAAGCACTTCTAAAATCTTCGTTAGAATTCGTGCTTTACCACCAGTAGATTGAAGCAATGTTTTTCCACATACTAAACATTCCACATCTGTAGCAGAACACCCAAAAATTATTTGTTGATTGCCACAATTTAAACATTTAACGCGTAAAAACCTACTTTTTGGATAGGGAATTAAATCATCTGGTCTTTTTTTCTTTGGCATAATTTCTCACAGTTTTATACTTCTTGTAATTCGAATTTTTTTACTCGGTATGATTTTGAATAATGCTTTTTACCACATTCAGAACATTCTAATATTGGCAGAGATCTTTTATTCATTTTAGCATTCTTATGGAAGATTTCTTTTGGAAAGCTACCGTAGCCTTTCTTCTTTCTTTCTAAGCGTCTTCGTCCATGGTTCATCGCTCTTTCCTTCCCTTTCTTATAGAGCGTCACGTTGTGCTTTTTATGAGCGCGACAATTTGGGCAATACCGATTTATCGTACGTGGAAATTTCATTTTTCAAACAACTACAAATTTTTAATTAAACTAATTAATTATTTATAAATTTTAAATTTTATTAGTTCTGTATAACTCTTTTAAAGAAATAGATAAAAAATAATTTAAGTAGTAATAACCTAATTTTATTAAAACTTTTGTTAAGAATTATGTCATTCAAAGAGAAATTTAGGGAAGGAATCATATCCGCAAAAGATTTTTCGCGAGAAGATATCGATCACATCTTAAAAAAAGCCAAGGAAATGATTCATAATAAGAAGAATTCAGAACTCCTTAAGGGCAAAATTTTAGCGACTTTATTTTTTGAACCCTCAACTAGAACTCGTTTAAGCTTTGAATCAGCAATGCATCGATTAGGGGGGAGCGTAATAGGCTTCCATTCTGGTGATGTCTCTTCTACAAAGAAAGGAGAAAGCATCGCAGACACCATTCGAACCGTAGAAAATTATTGCGATGGTATTGTCATGAGACATAATTTAGAAGGAGCAGCAAGACTTGCCTCAAAATTTGCAAAAATACCAATTATAAACGCGGGATCAGGGAGCGGTGAGCACCCAACTCAAGCTTTGTTAGATTTATTAACGATTACAGAAGAGGGCCGTAAGTTAGACGGTTTAAATATTGGGATAATGGGCGACCTAAAATTCGGAAGGACAGTTCATTCTCTGTCGATATTACTTTCAAATTATGATGTAAATATCTATTTTATAAGTCCTAAAGAGCTAATGATGCGAAAAAGAGACAAGGATTTCTTACGGCAACGACATGCAAAATATAAAGAAATTGAAAAATATCGAGATATCTTAAATGTTTTGGATGTTCTCTACATTACTAGAATTCAGAAAGAGAGGTTTGCTGACGTTGAAGAATACGATAGAGTTAAAAATATATATGTATTTACAAAAAAAGATTTAAAGGAAACTAAAGACGATTTTAAAATTATGCATCCTCTACCCAGAGTTACAGAAATTTCTCCTGATATTGATGATTCACCAAAAGCAATTTACTTCAAACAAACTTACTATGGAATCCCTATGAGAAAGGCGATTTTAGCAGAACTTTTAGCAGACTAATTCGTAGTAAACGCTTCTTTTTCAGTTCTAATTGAAAACGCGTTTAATTTTGAATTTATTAAAATCTCTATAAGTTCAAGCAAATGTAAGTCATTTAAATTACACGTAAAGATGCTCCCTCCGTTTAGAATTTTTTCGAATTTCTTATGAAGTTCAATTTTTCTCTCGAGCGATAATCTTGAATCAGTTCTAATCAATTCTATGTTGTAACGTTTAATATCATCTCCCAAACTAAGTTTACTATTATATCCTTTGTTAAATAGGTAATTGTCGTTATGAGGTTGAGTAAAAACATAGTTTCCATGCTCTCGTTGATTATTTTCGTCAATAATATCTATCATAAAATTTAATACTTTTTTGGCAAAAATCTCGCTATTTATGTTCCTATCTATTTCAATACCACAATGCGTTTTTACAGCTTCATTTAAGCCAAAAAAACTAATGGATTTTAAAGCCTCGTCAGTCCAATCACCATTTTTCGGCTCAAAAAATTCGGAAATTATTTTCTTCCAATGAATTGAAGATTTTAATTTTCGAACTACTAATTTTTTTTTATTAACAAAGAATTCAAACACAGAATCTATTTTTTCGTGTAAACTTTCGAAAAAAACATCATCTATTTGATTAGATTTTTGAGCAATCATATGTAAATTTATCAGAACTTTATCTAAAACGATTTTATTTCTTTCTTCGTCGTTTTTATTGAGCTTGTGGACATTTGTAAGCGTTGAATTGAGTAAGTTTGAATGATTGTTCTTATAGAAAATAACATTGTTGCGATAACTTGAAGTGAGATTTTTTATTAAATTATCATACTCGCTTATAGAGCTAAGAAAGTCGGAATAATCGTATAGCATTAGAGGACATATGAGATCATTATTTAGGCTAATTTGATACATTAAACTTTTTAAAAAGTCGTTGTCAAATTGAGTTTTCGAATTTTCTGCATTATTCTGTTTAATATTATTCAAAAAGGAGAGTTCTAAAGAAAGGTGAGGTTTCTCGTCGTATTGTCTATTACTGAGTTTTAAAATTTGGGAAGTTATAATATTAAGAATATTTGAAGATGAATTTTTGTTAGAATTAAAATAAGATAAAAAAGAACTATTAAAATTACCTAACAAGATATCTTCAGAAAAATAGGGTTTGAATTTCGTTAAAAAATCAAAAAAATTCATTACTAAATTAATTAAGTCTCTATTTTTATCTAGTTTATTAAGATTAATCGACGATTGCTTGGTGATAAACTCTACGATCGATTTTGAGTCAAGATAGAAGCCTAAGGGTCTTAAACTCCAATAATTTAAGTTTAACAAAGCTATCTCTCCTGATAAATATAGGTCCGCTAAGTTTTTAGGGAGCAAATTTAACAGAAGAAATTGCTCAGACACATCGGATCCTAACTTAGAGATAAACTGATCGGGGTTGAAGCTTCTGTCAAAAAAACTAAAAGCTTCGAAAGGGGGAGTCCCTAATCGAGTTAATTTGTGCCTTATTTCTTCTAATCCATTTTCTAATAGAATTGCGTTAATATATTCCCTCATTAAGGGTGTTGTTAAGTAACCAATTTTGGCTTTAGAAAGGCGCTCTTTTACTTCCTTTGAAATTTGTTTTGCAAGAATTTTCTCCAATTGTCCTTCCTTAATCAAGTAATCTTCGATTTTATTTGCATTAAAAGGCTCTTTCGAGTATTTTGAAGTCCTTATCATAATTGGTACGTTTTGATCGTTGAGGATTTGTTCCATTGATACAATAGTTTTTAAAATTTGTTTCCCTAATGTGCTTAAAGTATAACCGCTCTCGGAAGTTGATATTAAATTACCCTTTTTTAGCGCTTTTAAATGAAAAGAGAAGTTAACTGAGTTTGGATTTGCACCTAAAACTTCTTTTTGAAGCCTTGAATAAGATAAAGGATTACGACTGACATTTAATTTTTTCAAAATGTCAATTCTTATTTTTTGACTTAGTATCTTTAGCTGTTTCTCTAAAACATCAATATTTTTGTCGGAATCCACTTTAAGTTCAGTAAATCTTGAATATCATTATTTCTGCTTAATTAAATATTATACTTAAGAGGTATATAATAATTAGGAATTTTACAGACCAAAACGAGAATAGATATTATGTAGGTGATAAAATATTATACAGATTTTAATTTTCAAAAAGAATTTCTTGTTCTGACTCTTTAAAGAGGATTTATAGCAATTATAATACAAAGAGAAACGATTTTATTGAAATTAAGTATGTAATAAATAATAAAAAGAGTACAAAATAAGTTTTCAAATTGAAGGCTTTTTAGCGTGCTGATACTGCTATCCTTTCAATTTCGTCTTTTCTTTTTACGGCTCTTGATTCTTGGCTATCTTTCGAAGCTAATATTAATTCTTGAGCTAAATTCGCTGCAAATTGTCGTTCGTTTGAGTGAGATCTTACACCAATAGCTTGTACTAAATATTTAATTGCTAAATCTACTCGGCGCTGTGGCGATATATCAACAGCAGACGCGTAAGAGATCCCACCTCGAGCAATCTTTGTCGTTTCTTCTCTTGGAGCCGTATTGCAAATCGCTTCAATTAAAATTTGGATAGGATTCACTCCTGTATTCAACTCTATCAAAGTGAACGCATCTTCTAAACTCCTTAATAGTTTACTCTTTTTTCCTGAACCGTACGAGCTCTTATGTCCTTTAATTTTACCACCAATGAATCCAGGTGCTAGTAATCTGTTAACAAATCGTTCGACAATGGAAATTTTAGTAGTTTTCCAAAAACGCTTATGTTCGTGCTTTCCCGCAGTGTGCGGAATGATAACAGGTCTTAAGTTTATGTAATGTTCAAGGGTCCAATCTTTAATTTCAACGTTGTTAAACGACCATTTATTAAATAATTTAATGTCTTTTTTTGTTTTACTCATTATCTTCACTTGCTGAAAATTATCTCATTGGTTTTTCCACTTTACCAGCAATCAAGGCATGAAGTGATACGCCGTTTACTTTCACAACCCGCCATCTTACACCGGGGAGATCGCCTACTGCTCGACCTTTAGCGCCTCCAATGCCCTCAACAATCACCCTATCATGTTCGTCAATGAAGTTCAGAGCGCCATCTCCAGGAAGAAAAGCAGTTATAGTTTTGCCATTCTTTTTTAACTGAACGCGTACGCACTTTCGAATAGCAGAGTTAGGTTGTTTGCTTTCTCGTCCTACTTTTTGTAACACGATACCGAGCGCCTGTGGTGCCCCTTCCATGGGATCAACTTTCTGTTTTAATTTAAGCTTCGTTCTTTTATACTTTGTTTTGCTCCATCGAAATTTCTTACGATTCATTTTCAACTTACGAGCTGCATACAATCCTTTGGTTTTTCCCATTGAGAGATACCTTATAAATTTTATATTTGTTCTTATTTATTTATTATATGATTTAAATATCTCTTTAAACTTAAAATTTTTGAATTTAGAGAATTAGGTATTTAATTTTTTGTGTTGATTATTACGTTATCAACCTCAAAGTGGCGTAAAACAAGTAATTTAATTTTCCTTATCATAGAACCTTCTTTACCTATTGCTTTTCCACGATCTTGAGGTCGTACGGAAATAATCACGGTTTTCTTTTCGTTTCTACTTGCCTTAATTTCAATATTTTGAACTTGAATTGAATTCTTAGTAGTATTTAAAATAAATTGAATAAATTGCTCTAGATTTTCTGACCAAGGGATAACATCGATCTTTTTTTGAAGTTTAGCCATGAGGTCCTTCACGTGTTCTCCAGCTTTACCAATTGCTTTCCCTACATCTTCTTTTTTAACTAAGAAAATGATTATCTCAGTATTATTTTCTGG
Organism: Promethearchaeota archaeon; assembly: GCA_018238625.1. Classification (GTDB taxonomy): domain Archaea; phylum Asgardarchaeota; class Lokiarchaeia; order Sigyniarchaeales; family SOKP01; genus SOKP01. The sequence goes on along the minus strand of JABCSY010000045.1, from coordinate 2,486 downwards.
GGATTCAAAGAATAAACAATCTTTAATAATCGCACCGGAGATATTATTAAACAGCGAAATTAATTCCATTGATTGACGGTCGAGCTTAATCCTTTTGCGTAACATATTTTTTTATTCCACGTATTTATTGATTACTTTTGGTTTTTAAAGATAATAAGTCGGAATCTCCAAAATCGTTGACTCCAACAATAGAGATCATATAAGGTTTGCCCATTGCTATACCTAACTCCCACGAAGAGCCATGATATCTGTGGACGAAGAGATTATCGTTCATAAGAGAGTTATAATAACTTAATTGAGCGTCCAATTCGGCCGGACAGTTGTTTGCGAGGATAAGCATCTTAAAGGGTTTTTGCCTTAGTTGACTAAGAACTTGCGATTTACCAAATATCAATTTACCTGTTTTATATGCAACTTTAATATTCGTATCGACATCAAATACCTTAACTTTCTTTCGAGATAAATCGAGTGATTCGACCATCTTTTTGCTTTTCCTTGCCATCGTCTTTACAAATTGTATTCGTTTTAGTTATCAATAATAAAGTAATAAAATTAATTCACAATAATATAAAATTTTTTCGCTAGTTCCCCAAATTCTTATTCTTAAGGATTTCTAAATTCGCATCTAGATCGAACGAAATTTTCACGCGACCTGTCCCCATGGGCACAACTTGCCCAATAATGACATTTTCGGGAATTCCTAATAGCCGTTCTTCCTCACCATAGAGCCCAGCATCTAACAATTGATTTACGGTAACTTCAAAAGCTGCTCTTGCAAATACGCTGGTTTTTGAGCCGGAAATCCCATGTCTACCTATTGATTGGATTGATCCTTCTACGCACATTAAATCAGATAAAATTAGCAAGTGTCTTATGTCGACATCTAACCCCTGTTGGTCCAAAACTCTTTGTGCTTCGTTAATTATCATCTTTCGAGCCGCTTCTATACCATAAAGTTTTTCAATTTCGTGGATATGGTTTGAAATCGTTCGCGTGATGTCAACACCTTCAATTTGAACAACTCCATGCATATTTGTACCTTCAGTTTTAATAACCCACTCCTTTTGATCATCTGTTAGCGTTAATAAACCTCGGTTAATACCTCGTACGCCTTTTACAACTTTTTTAAGGATTTTTTCTCTTAATTTTTGAAGACTTTGAAGATCCTCGATGCCAGGATCAATTATAATAGAATTGCCTTCACGTTTAATGGTTCCCTTTTTTTTGTATCTTTTTAAAATTTCAGGAATGGCATCGATATCAATATTCTTTTTTTCACAGATTTCTGGAATTAAGTTGATGATGATGGTCCAATTGACAAAATCCAAGTCAATGTCATGAGTAATTTGCTCAAAACGAATTTGTTCAATTAGATTATGAATTTCAAGCGCTTTTTCTTCGCTTTGATTATATGGAGGTTCTAAATATATAGTTTGTTGAGGTGTACTCGGAAATCGTCGAGCGTCTACAATTTCTATAAGTCTAGGGAGCCCTTGAGTAACTGAGAATTCTTCAACTCCTGCATAGTGAAATGTTCTTAAGGTCATTTGAGTTCCTGGTTCTCCTATACTTTGAGCCGCAACTGTTCCAACAGGTTCGTTAGTTTCGACTAGTGCATTATGATAATTGATATAAATCTTATTTAAAAGGTATTCCAATTGTTCTTCTTCTAATTCTTCGTCTTTAACGCGAGTTCTTATTTTTTCAATTAGATCTTCAGGAATACCATCTTCTTTTAATTCGTTTAATCTATCTTTTAGTATTTTTTGCGTAACTTTTACCATCTTATATAACCTTAATATTTTTTAAAAGTCTATCCTAATTTTTCTTTTTTCCATTCTAAATATCCTTTTGTGAGCTTACCTCGCCACTCTGCGTTTTTTCCGGTGTCTTTTTCATATAATTCCCTTAAATCCTCATCGCTTAGAGTTTGATCTTTTTGATCAGGTTTTTGCATATCATTTTGAAGGCGTGGAAATTCCTGTTGTAGAGGGAGCAGAACTCGATGAAATGGCTCGAACCATGCTTGAAGAATGGTTGCAAAACCCGAAAATGCTTGCTGATGCGCTTGGAATTGACGAATCGGAGTTGAATAAACTGACGCCGGAAGAACTTATTGAATACTTTAAAGAGCGGCTTAAAGAACAGACCGAGCGTCATGACGGGGGCAACAAATGGATCGGAACCGGAGGAACCTCTCCTGTAGGCCATTCGGGATATCATCCCGGAGGCATGCGCGTTGGAGGAGTGTCGAGAAATAAATCCGCCGTAAAAGTGGCCATGGAAAGAAGGTACAAAGATTATTCCGGTGAAGGCCCCCTTACACAGGCGATGATAGGTGAAGCCCTGAAACGGTTGCGTCATATGATACCTTCGGGTCCAAAGGATAATATAAATATTGATGAAAGTATTTACCAGTTCATTAAGTACATTTCCTATTACGCTGTACCGGCTTCTGGAATTCTTGTTATTCTTTCAGTACCATT
>JABCSY010000124.1 GCA_018238625.1 Promethearchaeota archaeon | reverse complement strand
ATTTAATTTATCTGCTTTTCCACTCTTTCATTTAGCAGGGCTATTTATGGGCATGTCAACCTTGTATACTTCAGCTGGGCAAATATTAATTGCTAACCCTAGGGATACAAACCATATTATAAAAGAAATAATGGATAAAAATCCTAAGATAGTGGTGAATGTACCAACATTATTTTTAGCTATAAAAAATAATCCAAAAATAAAGGATGTTTCCAAGTCCACCTTTGATAATGTAGACGTTTATGTTTCTGGTGCTGCACCATTTCCCGCGGAAGCAATTCACGATTTCGAAGATTCGATGTTTGCGAAAAACAAATTATTGGAATTATATGGTATGACCGAAACATCACCCGTGCTTACCATGAATCCTTTTTATGGTAAAAAAAAAATAGGCACTGTTGGTTTACCAATGCCAGATACCGAATTACGCCTTGTTGATGTTGAAACTGGAGAACAAGTGGAGCTTGGCAAACCCGGGGAAATAATTTGCAAAGGACCTCAAGTCACTAGAGGGTACTATAACAAACCAGAAGCAAATGCTCAAACTATTATTGACGGCTGGCTTCATACGGGAGACGTTGGTGTTATGGATGAAGACGGGTTCATTAAAATTGTAGATCGAACTAAAGATATGTTAATCGTAAGTGGATATAAGGTCTATAGCGTTCATGTAGAAGATATTTTAACAAAACATCCTGACATCGAATTAATAGCGATTATTGGGTTAAAAGACCCAGACCGCCCTGGTAGTGAAATTGTTAAAGCAGTTGTTCAACTTAAAGAGGGAATTGAACCAAATGAAACTGTGAAAAAGAATTTGAAAAATTACGCATCTGAACATCTTTCGAAATATGAAAATCCTAGAGTTTGGGCTTTTATAGATGAGTTACCTCTCACATTAGTGGGTAAAATATTAAAAAGAGCACTTCGAGAAGAAGAAACCAAAAATGATTAATTAAAACTTTTTTTTTTCTATTTTTATAAAATTATTTTAATGACCTCATCAAATACTAAATATAATTATAAATTTTTTTTCTAACTCAAAGAGTTGATGTTATTGAATAATATGAAAGGACAAGTTCAATGTATAAATGATGAAATTCTCGAAAAACTCTCGCTAAAAACCCGTAATAAATTTTTAAATTACAATTTGATGAGTTTTTTGAAACCGAAGCACTTCAATTTCCTTAAACAAGCCCAAAAGTTTTTTGTGAAATTTGAAAAGGATAATAGCATAACCCATAACGAAGATTTCTACCAATGGATACCCGAAATCGGAAGAAACGGGTATATAACTCGAATGCATAAATTTGACAACATTGGTTTAGATTTCGAAACTTATGGGATGACGACTGAGTTTATGAGAGTTCTGGCTATGGATTTTTTCGATCCTCAGCTAGCAATGGGCGCTGGGGCTACAGTTTTAGTAGTGAATCCATTAATGCTCCATCACGAAAATATCGATGTTCGATTAAAAGCGCTAAAAGAATTAGTAACTGGAGAAAAAATAGCCTGTATTTGTATAACTGAACCAGAAAGAGGTTCTGATGCGGTTCGTATGCTAACTACTTGTGAAGAGCAAGAGGATGGAGGCTTCCTTCTTAACGGAGTAAAGATTTATCAAACTAATGGACCTAAAGCAGACTGGGCGGTTATTTACGCTGTTACAGAGAAGAATAACGGTAACACAATGGCCCAATTATTAGTTGACACCTCGTGGGACGGATGGGAAGTCGAACGGGTTAACATCCCTTGGACCCCCAGGTTGCATATAGGTAAAGAGACTTTTACAAATATGAAAGTTCCTCCTAAATATGTATTGGGTAGACCAGGTGATGGGCGGTCACACTTATTTGAAGGCCTTAATTTAGAAAGATTAGGAATTGTGTGTTTAAATCTTGCTGAAGCCTGGAACGCGATTACTCATGCCGTAATATACACTAACATGAGAAAGCAATTTGATAAGGAAATATTGAAACATCAAGGCGTAGGATTTCCTCTGTCTGATCTCTGGTCGCAAACAACGAGTATGACTTTAGCAACCTTAAATATTTGCCAAATAATTGACGATAAAATGGAGAAATTAGGTACGCTCCCTAAAGAATTCAATTTAGCTTTGGGTATTACTGCCTCACAACTTAAATTCCTTAGTACAAAACTTTCTGAACGGGTAGTTTATGAATGTGCTAACCTTATGGGTGGAGCTGGAGTTTGTGATAATACTCTAATGCATGATTTATTAGGAATTAGTAGAATCCAAGAGATTGGAGGCGGAACAAGACAAATTCAGCAATATATCATGAGCTACGGCTTACGTCAAATTTTCCGACTATTATAAAATCCTATTTCTTCATAATAAATTATTTTTCTCTTCTTTTTTTCTTAAACAAATCAAAATAAATTATTTAAATAAGTTCTTTCGGTTCATTACAGTGAATTGGATGAAACTAATATGAATATTGAATTAGATGTTGATGAAGCAAAAATATAAAAACCATTCTCTCTGATTAAAATAGCTTCAAATCAATTTAAAACACTTACTAGCTTATTAAAAATTAAGTAAACTAATCAGAATCCTATTTCTTAAAAAAAAAAAAAAGTTATTTTAAAATTCGTTTCTTAACAAGTATAACTGAAATTACACTAATTATACCTATTAATATATAGAGGTTATATCCTGGAATTTCAGGTGGTTCTGTGGATGCTGGACTCGTTATCTCAAAATAGTCGCTAAAATCGTAGACGGATGGATCAGATGCATCAGTGATTTTTATCTGATATTGTCCAGAGCCATTTAACACCAAGGATACTGCCCAGGAATAGGCACCATCATTCGGCGTATTAGGAGTAATCTCCGTTACAAAAACATCATCTTTAAAGAGTTCAATTATTACGTTTGCCATAGGTCCTGTTGAAGTCCAATTAATATATTCAGAAGCATCAATTTCCCAAACACTTTCACTATGAGGATTAGTTATTGTAATAGTAGGTTTGAATATCTCAAAATAGTCGCTAAAATCGTAGACGGAAGGATCAGATACATCAGTGATTTTTATCTGATATTGTCCAGAGCCATCTAGCCCCGAGGATACTGCCCAGAAATAGGTACCATCATTGGGTGTACTTGGTGTAATTTGCATTACAAAGGCATCATTATTGTAGAGTTCAATTATTACGTTTGCCATAGATCCTGTTGAAGTCCAACTAATATATTCAGAAGCATCAATTTCCCAAACACTTTCACTATGAGGATTAGTTATTGTGATAGTAGGTTTGTATATCTCAAAATATTCGCTAAAACTGTATGTGGAAGGATAAGAAGCATCTTTGATTTTTATCTGATATTGTCCAGAGCCATCTAACCCCGAGGGTATTGTCCAATAATATTCACCATCATTTGGCGTATTAGGAGTAATCTCCGTTACAAAAACATCATCTTTAAAGAGTTCAATCATTACATCTGAAATAGTGCCCGTTGAATTCCAGTAAATGGATTGAGATGTACCTGTTTCCCATATACTGGAACTGTTAGGAGTTGTAACAACTAAAGAATCATAATAATAGAATTCAACATCATCAACGCGGAAGTAGCCATTGCCTCCACCACTAAAAGCTGAACACCATCGAATCCACTCTAATCCACCAGAGCCACTGTGCTCGAAAGGATATGTGTATCCATCTCCGAACCTTACCCCATCTATCTCAAACATCCATCCTAGTGAAATATTAAAATATACGACCACATCATACCATTGATTATAATTGTAGTATGTATACTCTGAATGGGGGCTCCATCTCCCTATAATGCCGTCATACCAATCTAATCGAAAAAGAACCCCTATGTCATCGTAAAACAATATTCCGAAAAGGCTGTCATCATGATAAATCTTACAATGAAATATTCCTGCATCAAACGAGGCACCATAATAGGAAATATTATCTCTAAGCTCAACTCGCTCTGATCCTCCAGACTTATGTATTGCTACGTGATTCTGCTGGATATCGACTAGGTTATCAATGTTAGCAGTGCCACTCCCTACAGGTTCTATGACGCTCAATGTAAGTCCTGAAGGATCCTGACCTACCGTATCACCTTCAAAATCATAAGAATGTAAAAGTGTTTGTGTGAATGCATTAGTTTTTGGCAAAGATTCTTCTTGAAACTCAATTTTAGTAGCATTGTTTTCAATGAATTTTGCAGAAGAAAAGCAACATAAGCAGAAAATAAGTGCAATTCCTAAAGCCAGGTATTTTTTATTTAAATTTTTCATGGTTTTCATCCAATTTTTTAAAAATTCATATCATTAAAGTACATTTTTGTATGATGTACAAAAATGTGAATTTCAAATTTTGTTATTATTCCTACATATATAAACTCATTAAGACCAAATTTTTACAAAATAATTACCAGAATATCTGATATGTTTTACTTATCATTTAAACCCCTTTAGATTTATAGAGGTGTTTTTATTTCCTTTCTCATCGTTATAAACGCTTTATCTTCGTTTTTATAGTTTACAACAAATTAGGTTAAATTCCCATACAAAAAACCAAGTCAGAACTCATCAAGAAGCTTACTAATCTCTAAGTCATAAAATTAAAAAAGTCTACGAAAATATGATAAAATAATATTTTTATTAGCTTTTATCGCTATTTGCAGCGTCTACATCACCTATTTATCAAAGTAATCTTTTTAAGAAATTCGAGAAAAAAAATAATTTTATTTATTTTTCTCTTCTTTTTTTTCTTTTGGCTATAATTAAACTTAGACTACTTCTAAAATCAAGTTGTAAACAATTATAAATGAAAAAATCTAACTCTATATATTATTAGTTTATTCAAATAAATAATTTTGAGAATTTTAAATGAAAATCGAAGATATTCAAGATATAATCTATAAAAAGGAAGAAAATGGAATCTGTACCGTTACAATTAACCAACCCAAAAGGAAAAATGCAATGTCATTTGTAACCTTTTTAGAAATTGAGACGGTGTTAGCAGATATGGAAGAGGATAAAAATGCTAAAGTTTTAATTATTACTGGCTGCGAAGAAGCTAACGCGTTTTCGTCAGGAGGTTATTTCAATATGAATATGATAGGTTCAATTCCCAAAGAAATATTGGAAGAAATTGATTTAACAGACATCGCGATTAAAAGATTGTCAATGAAATTTTGGAATTTTTCTAAACCGGTAATTGCTGCTATAAACGGATTGGCGGTAGGTGCGGGTTTTACTATGCCATTATTAGGGGCTGATTTAATTTATATGTCTGAAGATGCTTGGATTGGTTTTTATTTTATAAGACGCGCGGTTATAGCGGAATTTGGCGCCGATTTTTTACTTCCTTTTTACATTGGCTTTCAGAAAACCAAAGAATTGCTTTATTTTGGTAAAAAGATAACTGCTCAAGAAGCCTACGAGCTTGGCCTTGTAAATAAAGTTTTACCAAAAGAAGAATTGATGCCATTTGTTAGAGAACAAGCGTTAAAACTTATTCCTCCTAAAGGTCCGTCTTTATCTTTAAAATTAATGAAAAAAACTATCCACGATTATTTTAAAGACATTTTTTCAAAAACGCTAGACCTTGAAAACGAAGCTTTAAGAACTCTTTTAAAAACCCGCGACTTTAGAGAATCGTTGAAAGCGTTAATTCAGAAACGAGACCCCACTTTTAAAGGAAAATAGTAATTTAAGTAAAAATAATTGTTTTAACTAAGTTAGATTTGGACTATGACTATTGATAAAATTGGTTTTGATAACGAAAAGTATCTAAAAGAACAATCTAAGAGCATCTTGGATCGAGCCGCTCAATTTGGAAATAAATTATATCTTGAATTCGGCGGAAAGCTGGTTTATGATTACCATGCTTCGCGAGTTCTTCCAGGGTTTGACCCAAATGTGAAAATGAAGCTTTTAAAGGCTCTTAAAGATAAAATTGAGGTTATCATTTGTATTTATTCTGGAGATATAGAAAGGAGGAAGATTCGCGCAGATTTTGGCATAACATATGACAATAATGCACTAAAATTAATCGACGATCTTCGAGATGGGGGAATTAACATATGTGCTGTGGTTGTGACGCGTTATAACGGTCAACAAGTAGTAAAACAATTCATGAATAAACTAGAACGTCGTGACATAAAAGTAGTTACACATCAACTAATTAGAGGTTATCCGACCAACATTGATTTAATTATAAGTAAAGAGGGGTATGGTTCAAACGATTATATTGAAACATCTAAGCCTATAATCATTGTTACTGCACCCGGACCAGGTAGTGGGAAATTGGCGACTTGTCTTTCTCAAATGTATCACGAGCATATAAGGGGGGTAGATGTGGGTTATGCCAAATTTGAGACCTTTCCAATTTGGAACTTACCGCTAAAACATCCTGTAAATATGGCATACGAATCGGCGACTGCTGACATTGGGGATTTTAATCAAGTGGATCCATTTCATCTTGAATCTTATAATATTACCGCAATAAATTATAACAGAGATGTTGAAGTTTTTCCAGTAGTCAAGAAAATTATGCTGAGGATTATGGGCAATAAATTAGTATATAAATCTCCTACGGATATGGGTGTAAATAAAGCCGGTTTTGCTATAATTAACGATGACCTGGTGCAGCAAGCAGCAAAACAGGAATTGATCCGGAGATTTCTTCGATATAGTTGTGAATATGCAATGGGGGTTGCCGAAAAGAAAACTGTGCAGAAAGCGGAATTGTTGATGAAAGAATTGAATCTCACAGTAATTGATCGAGAAGTGGTAAAAGAGGCTCGTCAAGCGTCCATAGTTGCCCAAAAAAAAGGTAAAGGAAACGAGGGCGTATTTGCCGGAGCCGCATTACAATTGAGGAATGGAAAAATAATAACTGGTAAAAATTCTCCACTGATGCATGCCGCTTCCAGTTTACTATTAAATACGATCAAAGAATTAGCCGGTATCCCTAAAAACATTCATCTTTTATCTCCTAACATTCTAAAGTCTATAAGTTATTTAAAATCAGAAATTTTTAATAACAAACGATTGAGTCTTAATCTTGGAGAGACTCTTATAGCCTTAAGTATAAGCGCCGATTTCAATCCTTCTGCTAAAGTTGCAATAGAAAAGCTTAAGGATCTTTATGGTTGCGAAATGCATTCGACTCACATACCCACTCCCGGAGACGAAGCTGGTTTGAGAAGGTTAGGGCTTAATATTACATCAGACCCAAATTTTTCATCAAGAAGTCTTTTTATAACCTAAATATAAACAACTCAATTTAATTTTTAATAATCTCGAAATTCTTATTAAATGTGTTTGCTATTAAATATTTTTATAAAGACCAATTAATAAGTATTATAAAACTAGGAGATGTGAAATATAGAATTGACAGATGTCAATGAGCGTAACATACGATTTATATTCATTACGGGAGGTGTAATGTCTGGTATAGGTAAGGGAGTTGTTACCGCTAGTATAGGAAAGGTGCTCCAATTTCGGGGGTTCACTGTTTCGGCAGTTAAGATCGATCCTTACCTAAATGTTGATCCAGGAACGCTTAATCCAATTGAACACGGCGAATGTTTCATCACAGAAGATGTATGGGACTTTACACCCGTGCCAGGGTCAGACGAAAGATGTTATAAAATTTCTGAGATAGACCAGGACTTCGGGACTTACAGCAGATTTTTAGGTATCGAGATGCATCCTTCACATAATATAACTTCTGGCCAGATTTATTTATCAACTATCTTAAGAGAAAGAAAAGGTAAATTCTTAGGAAAAACAGTACAATTAATTCCTCACGTGACTAATATTATAAAGAAAAGATTAATGGAAATTTCAGAAAGTGAGAATTTAGATGTGTTATTAATTGAATGTGGAGGAACTGTAGGCGATTTAGAATCAAGCATTTTTTTAGAAACATTCCGGCAGATCAAATTGGAAAATGTTCATCGCACGGCTTTAGTTCACGTAACGCTTGTTCCTTATTCTCGAGCAGTTGGTCAACAAAAATCAAAACCAACGCAACATTCTGTTAGAATGCTTCAAAGCGTTGGGTTACAACCAGATATTATTATAGGTCGGAGCGAAAAACCTTTAGCTGACGATATAAAATCGAAAATCTCCCTTTACTCAAACATTTCAGAAGCCGCAGTAATCTCAAATCCCGATTTAGATGTCGTATACGAATTACCTCTATTATTTGAAGAACAAGGATTAGGAGACTTTCTTTGTGAACTTATAGATTTAAAAGCAAAACTGGTTTCGAAACCAGTTTATTCTGAATGGGTAAAAATGGTAGAATTATACAAAAACGCTAGTAAAACGGTAAGAATTGCGATGCCTGGCAAATATTTTAACATATCTGATTCGTATATTTCCATTAACGACGCCTTAGAACACGCAGCGGCTCACCAAGGATATAGGGCTGAATTGAAAATGATTAATATTTCCGAAGACACTAATATTGAAGAATTATTAAGAGATTGCGATGGAATACTATTAACTCCTGGTTTTGGCGAGAGGGCTGTTGAAGGGATGATTAAATCGGCTGAATATGCTATGGAAGACAAAGTTCCATTTCTAGGGATCTGTTTTGGGGCGCAATTATTCTTTGCTGCCTTTTGTAGAAAATATTTGGGATTGAAAGACGCAAATTCATCAGAAATCAACCCTGATACTCCCTATCCTGTAGTGGATCTTCTACAAAGCCAGAAAAATGTGACTGAGAAAGGAGGAAGTATGAGATTAGGTGCTCATAAAATAATTGTTGAGAAAAATACTAAACTCTTTAACGCCTATAACCAAAAAGAAATTAAAGAAAGGTTTAGACACAGATATCACATCCAAGAAAGATTTATTACAGAAGAAGCTAAACAAAAAGGAATGATTGTATCAAGTAGGGATGAAACCGGGAAAATAATAAATAGCATTGAATTAAATCGAGACGACCATTGGATGGTTGGAACTCAATTTCATCCCGAATTTAAATCGAGACCATACGCTCCTAGTAAGTTATATTTTGATTTTATAAAAGCTTGTATTGCTAAAAAAGTTGGAAAAAGTTAGCGCATAATGGCAGAAAAGAAACCAATTGATTATTGTTACCTTATAAGAAACAGCCAACCATGCGTAAAAGCACAAATATCAAAAAAACACTTACCTTATTACGAATGCGAATTATGTATATGGCGTATTCATTCTGATAACCCACGCCATTTAAAAACTCTTCAAAGAATTTATGAAAAATATCATCCTAATGTCTAATTAATTTTTCTTGTACAATCAATTAAATTTCTATAAATATCTCCTCTAAAAGCCAGTTTTTTAAAAAACATTTTTGCCTTAACCTAGAAGCGAAAAAAAGTTATTAATTATTTACCAAACAGTCTTTATTCAACGACTTAATAAATATTCTTAAAAGAAATTAATAGTTATTTTTAATTTAAGGATAAAAAATAAGAAGAATATATTTATACAAATGCTCTATAAGAAAGAAAGACCCGCAATTTTAATGCTTAAAGATGGTCGATATTTTCAAGGAATTGGGTTTGGTGCGACAAAAACAATTTATGGCGAGCTTGTATTTAATACGATAACAGGGGCGGGCTATAACGAGACTTTAACAGACCCCTCTTATAAAGGACAAATCGTTGTCATGACCCACCCACTTGTTGGAAATTACGGCGTTCCAGCCTGGGAAAAAGATGAATATGGTATTAACAAATTTTTTGAATCTGATTCAATTAAGGTAAGTGGATTCGTTGTAAACGAGTGCTGTAAAAATCCGAGCCATTACGAAAGCGTAAAGACCTTGAACGAATTTCTTTTAGAGGAAGATGTTCCCGGAATAGAATGGATAGATACTAGAGCGATAACTAAAATCTTAAGAGAAGAAGGGGTTCAAGTTGGATTACTTGCGGTGTTCAATCCGGGTGAAAAACCTAACATTGATGAGTTAAAAGAGAAAGCTAAAAATGTGGCCGATCCTAACCTTAGACATTTAGCCAGCGAAGTTTCGACTAATGAAGTAAAGGAATTTACCCCTACTAATCCGAAAGGCAAGGTAACTGTAATTGATTTGGGAGTTAAACATAATATTCTTAGAAATTTAGTTAAAAGGAAAATAGAAGTAATTTTATTACAATATAACTATTCTTACGATCAAATTATGAGCTATAAACCAAATGGCGTATTCATATCCAACGGGCCGGGAGATCCCGCTATGTGCAAGAAAACAATTGAAGTAGCCCGTAATTTAATCAAAAATAAAATTCCAACAATGGGCATATGCTTGGGGAATCAAATAATTGGAATAGCTGCTGGCGGATATTCTTATAAGTTAAAATACGGTCATAGAGGTGGAAACAAAACCGTTATTAATCCAATAACTAAGCAATGTTATATTACATCTCAAAATCATGGGTTTTGCGTGAAAGACTTTGAAAAGGGAGGTTTTAGCGAATTTCTTACTAACATTGATGATGAATCAAATGAGGGTATAATTCACGATAGTAAACCAATTTTTGCCGTTCAATTTCACCCTGAAGCCTCTCCAGGCCCCCTAGATTCGCTGTATCTATTTGATAAATTTATTGACTTAATGGAG
>JABCSY010000123.1 GCA_018238625.1 Promethearchaeota archaeon | reverse complement strand
AGACGTTGACGGGCTTTCCTATGGGACCTATACTTACGTAATTACCGTATACGATGTTGGTGGTAATTTCGCTACGGACACTGTAATAGTAACCGTTGTCGACGGAACTAACCCCATATTAACTCATCCCGCCGACGTTGCCTATAACGAGGGAGATACGGGAAACGAGGTCGCTTGGACGGCGAACGACCTAAACCCCGCTACCTATTCGATTACCAAAGACGGAACCGAAGTCGAGGCAGGTAATTGGGTCGATGGTCAAACCTTTACGGTTGACGTTGACGGGCTTTCCTATGGAACTTATACTTACGTAATTACCGTATACGATGTTGGTGGTAATTTCGCTACGGATACTGTAATAGTAAATGTTAATGAAATAATTGAGGATGATACTGATGATCCTATCATTTCAGAACCAGAAGATGTTTACTATAAAGCAGGTGAAGAAGGTAATAATATTACTTGGGTAGCAACCGATTCTAATCCTGATTATTATGATCTTTATATTGATGGAGTATTTAAAAAAAGTGAAGATTGGGAATCTGCTGTTGATATCGTTATCAATATCGATGGCTTAGAAAATGGGACATATGAATACACTATAACTGTTTATGATAAAACTGGAAATAGTGCTAGTGATACGGTTGAAGTAAAAGTAACTGGGATTTCTGGTGGTAATAATGGTATTCCAGGTTATGAACTTGAAGTAATAACATTAGTTTCCTTATTTGCTGTTATTTTTCTTATCAAAAAAAAGAAGAATAAATTGCCTGTCGAAACTTCGAGAGAAAATGTGTCCGTAGGGAAGGTTTCGACTTCTGATATTACCTATATTAAATAATTTCCTATTTCTCTTTTTGATATTAGAATAAAGACTTCAGGTGAACCGCCTTGATCAAGATCATACTCGTGTGTACCGAATTTGGAATTTCATACAATCCCTTACTCCTTTGAAGATTATCCGGACCTATAACAACTAAGTCCACTGAGCAGTTAGTGGTGATAAGTGAAAATTCACTTAAAAGGACATTATTAGGAATTCTAAATTCTAAATGATACTTTATTTCATATATGTCTTTATCTTCAGCATTAAATCAGAGAATAAATTGATTTTCCACATTTTTATAGCTAACAAAAATAAACTTCTTTAAATTTTTGAGACTTGTTCTCTAAATATAAGAAAAATGGGTAATATAATCAAAAAAAAGTTAATCTAATTAAAGGGATAAAGTATTTAATTGATTTAGAGAATAATTCTATCTAATGTATATCGTACAAGCGGGATTGCAATTAGCACAAGTTATAGGTTTAACTTGGATTAACGTGATGAAAATCTATAGGCGCAAAATATCCGTAATGATAAGTTTAATTGCAGTTATTTTGATATCAACATCAATTCTTTTTATTGGAGATATTTGGTATATCTCGATAATAATTATGGTTGTAGGGCTATTCTTTGGTTTAATCCATGGAACTGCATTGAAAATTATGCTCGAGTATGGAACTGCAAAAAATACAGCTAAATATTCGACTATAAACGAAATATTAATAGGAATGGGCTTCGGTATCACCCCTATCATAGCCGGATACGTTGTTGAAATTAATATTTACGCGATTTTTACGTTTATCGCGATTTTTGGATTAGTTATTTTAATTTTCTTAATATATCTCTCCCGAAATATTAAAAAAGATAAAATCAGATAGTTTAGGTTATCGCAACACTTATTTCAAAGTTCCTACTTATTCTTCGATGGATTCGTTTTCACTTGTTTCTTCTTCACTTTCTTCGGTTTTTTCTATTTCTGGTTCTGGTGTAGGTTCATATACTGGTTCCGGTTCGATATCCGCTTCGGGTTCATATTTTCTATATGTTTGAAGCTGGTTTAACCACGCGGTTATTCTTGTTTCGGGCTCTATTTCAGGTTCTGGAGTGGGTTCATACACTGGCTCTGGTTCGGGTTCAGGAGTGGGTTCATACACTGGCTCTGGTTCAGGTTCAGGAGTGGGTTCATACACTGGCTCAGGTTCAGGTTCAGGAGTGGGTTCATACACTGGCTCTGGTTCGGGTTCTGGAGTAGGTTCATATACTGGCTCAGGTTCGGGTTCTGGAGTAGGTTCATATACTGGCTCTGGTTCGGGTTCTGGAGTAGGTTCATATACTGGCTCTGGTTCGGGTTCAGGAGTAGGCTCATATACTGGCTCAGGTTCGGGTTCAGGCTTTGTTTCTTTAATCACTTTTTCTACTTTTTTCTTAGGCTCTTTTTTTACTTTCTTTGTATCTACTTCTAATTTCCTTTCAGCAATTTTTTGAATGATTGTAAAGGGATTACTCTCTGGTTGTGTCAGGTTTGGACCTAAAAAAATATTTTTTGTTTTTATATTCTTCTTTTTTATCCTTAAATCAACTGTGAAATTTCCTGGAGTACGGAAATCAAATCCATCTTCTTGACCTTCTAATATAGCGTCCCATCCAATTGTGTTTTTTTCTCTTGTGTCTACCTTTGTTTTAGGTCTAACCCTTTTTGTAATCATAACTTTATCTTCACAAATTATTTTTCCTTGGAAGTTCTGTGGTTTACTTCCTTTCGTGGTCCATCTCAAATGAAATCCATCTGATTGTTTCCACAAAACATACCCTACAAATTGACCTGAATTGTATTCAGTACGGCCTTTAATGTTTTTTACGTTCATTTTTAACCAAAATTTTTTGAATTAAATGTACATAAATTATGAAACAATTTGTTAATAAATTTTTTCATAACGAAAAAGTATTTGATGTATCCAGATTTCTATTCTTTAACAAAATAATTAGGTTAAGATTATGGTAAACCCAGAAGGCTCGCCTCTCTTTCAATCCAAGAAAGTAGAAAAATGCGATAGTCCAATAACTTATCGTACTTGGCCAATATTTTTGCTTTCGTTTATACGTTTATTTTTCATTTCAATTTTCGAAAGAGCCTTTCTAAACTATTTATATTTCACTGTAGATATCAACGAGAGCACATTAGGATTTATTAGCTCAGCAACAGCAGCAGCTTATATTGTTGGTCCCATAATTGGTCAAATAGTTACTTCAAAAATAGGAATTCGAAATTCCATCGTTCTTTCTTCTATTACAACCCCCCTCTTAATGGGAGCTCAGATGTTATACTTTGCCCCACTATATTTAATTTCTATCCGAATTTTAAGCGGGATATCGTTAGGTATATACTGGCCTAATTGCTACAATCTCCTAAGCAGATGGCAAAGCGTAAGTAACGATGAAAAATCTAATAGAAATTTCAAACAATTCAATTTCTCGTGGAATCTTGGTTTTATATTAGGACTTCTCTTTGGTTATTTATGGGCTTTAACGTTGAATGAGTACATTACCATGACGATAGCGTTTTTTCTTTCCTTTCTTTTACTACCCTTTAGTTTATTTCTTAAAAAAGATTCAGAGTTGAATCAGTTAGGCGAAAAAATTGTAAATATAGAGAAATATAATATTGAACTTAACTCTAATGTGAATCTAAGAAAGGTGCCTAAACAAAAATCAAATAATCATATGATTGTATATCCTATATTATTTTCTTGGTTAACTTTATTTGTATATGCTATATCAAAATCCATAATTCGCTTTAGTTATCCTGTATTTCTTAAATCATTCGAAAGCCCTTCTTATTTTGCATATCTCGTTCAACTTTCGATCCAAATTGGTCAATTAACCGGCTTAACTTGGAGTAATTCTATGAAAATTAATACCAGAAAAGTATCTGTATTGACAAGCCTTATAATGATCGTTTTTTGCTCCTTTGCAATCATAATCACCCAAAATTTGTTATATATTTCAATAATTAGTGCAATTATCGGTATTTTCATTGGATTAATCCAAGGTGCTTCTTTAAAAATTATGATTGATTACGGTGCTGAAAGAGATACTAATAAATATTCTACTATAAATGAAGTCTTAAAAGGCGTAGGGTTCGGTTTAACGCCCATTTTCGCGGGTTTTATTGCAGAAATTAATATATATGCGATATTCATATTCCTTATAATTTTTATATTCTCGGTCTTTATACCTTTAATCTACCTCTCTCGAAACATAAAAAAAGAAGCATATTGATTAATCGATAATATGTCCTTGTTCTTCCCACGCTTTTCGCATTACGGTATTATGTCTTAAGTAATCATCAACTACGCTTTTTGGAACGACATTCAATGGGCAGCTAAAGTTAGGACATTTAGAACAACTGAGAAAATGCATTGAAACGATCCAAATTATTGAAAAAATTAAAGAGACTATAAAATAGATGTACAAGTTTGCTAAGAGTAAAAAAATTAAAGGATATCCTGCAAAAATTGAGATGCCAATTATGAATTGAATTTTTTCTGAGCGACTCATAGGGGCTGGATCGTACTTCCAAGCTTTATAAATGCCATAATTTGCATAGCATTTAACTTTTCTCTCGTCTTCAAACGCGTAATAAGGACAATGACTACAGAGAATTTTATTTTCCCAAACTTGGAAGAAAAACGCTAAATAGCCGATATAACTCGAGAATAAGAAGATCATTTGAAGAGTATTTAACCCTCCAGAAATAAACTCATGTAAAACTCCTGCTACCCAAACGATCCATGCGCTCAAAACAGGGATTACAAAATAAATTGTGTCTTTTATATCAAACTCACACATTAATTTTCCATTCACAGAGCATTTCTGGCAATTTATAGCTTCTACATTGCAGATATTCCGCCTTCGATATTCCTTTTTCACGAATAGAACCTCCAAAAAAATTTAAATAAAATATTTTAATTAATAAATATTATGTTTTCCTATCCATCTCGGATTACTCATTTATAATTCTGCTATAAATGTAAGCGTTCAAATACTTACTTTCTATAACTTTTACTTCAAAGCCTAAATCTTTTGTGTAAACCCTTGGATCAACGGCATCTGGGTGACCTTTCCATCGCTTTCTCACTACTTCAACCCCTTCATCTGTCAATTCGATAATTATCAATGTGCCTTTAGGCTTCATGACGCGCAGAAACTCGCTTAGTGCGAGCTTTTTACTATTTATGTGATGAAACGAAGCGTAGAGGAAAATAGCGTCAAATGAAGCGTTATTAAAAGGCATTTTCTCTGCGTTAAAAGGTTTAAATGCAATCATATCCTCCACGTTTACATTCTTAGCAGGTGTTTTCCAATCGCCCCAATTAGCACCCTCAGGCTCGCCTGTAAGAACTTGATAACCGTGAAGGGCAAGTAATATTGCCATTTGGCCTCTACCCGTACCGACATCTAGGACTTTTGAGTTCTTTGCTAATTTCAGTTTAGATACAACGGAACTCAAAAAATCCGCATCCCTATTAAAATCATTTCCTAAAATTCCTTTAGCTTTACTAAAATCCATTAAAATTTTTACCTATATTCTTTCATTTATCATTTAAACGCTTATGTTAAAAATTAACTATTATTCTAATCTTGTTAAGTTATTGAAAAAAGAAATAAAAATATACCCCTTAGCAAAATTTAGATTTCAAGTTGAAATTAACAGATAATAACGTTCGTTTCTTTAATCTTTTAATCGCATTCTTGAAAAGATTGAAATGAGAACGCCTGCAAGGCCATAAGTCCCATTGAAGGCGCTCAAAAATATGTTTGGTAAATCACTTATCGACACTCCGGCTATAAGATTTGTTATTAGGATTATAATCAGACCAATTAAACCCGTTCCTATTCCTATACCGATAACAATTCTCCCAATTCTATCTGGACCAAAAGCAGCAATCAAAGCTCCAACAATAACTGAAAATCCTCCGCCTGCCGCAATATATCCTAATATTGTCAACAAAATCGAGAAAAATTGCGTCATATCAGGCCCGAGAACTCCTGCCGCCAAGCTCAAGACCGTACCTATAAAACCCACGCTACCCACCACAGAACTTAGAACCATTAAAACTCCGCCAATAAAGCAGAGAATTACCCATTTTTTGTGTTCCATTTTCTTCAATTCCTATTCTTTTCTTTTAATTTAATTTAAATTAAATTCATTATAAAACAAATCGTATTTAAATTCTAAGTGAATTTTTCAGATTTCTTTCTTTCGCGTATTATTAGGTAAAAAATGAAGGCTTTAAGATTAAAATTAATAAAACTTCAATATATATATTTTAATATCGTCCTATCGTAATTTTCTAAAGAAGAATGAAAAATGGATTTTCCAGATAATTTTATAGAAAGATTAATTCGTGTGAAAGAAAAAGAGGATGGTCTAAGTCTGGATAAATCAGGAACATCTACATTTCTTGATTACACGGAAGAGAACGTCTGGGATGAGACTCTCTTGGACGATATTTATAGCACGAGCAAAGACATTCTTGATTACTTAATCAATTGTAACTCCTTGGAGGATAAACCTTACTTTAATAAAAAGGTAGTGTCGCTTGACATTGAAACAACTACATGGATTCCAAAAGCTTTTGAGGGATTTGTTAACATTTTAGGCGTATCTATTCTTGATTTACGTGGGCGTGCTCCTGTCGATGCTGAGCTTCTTGTTTATCAGTCTTTTAACATGTTAAGAAGAAAAGAAACGGCTTTTCATCTAATAAGGTTAGCTCAAAAATACATTAACGACGCAGATACGATTATAGTCTTTAATAAGCATTTTGATATTAAGATTTTAAAAACAATAATTAACAATTTCAAGCTGGATTACAATTTTCCGGAAGAAATTGTTGACATGATGGGCCCTTTTAGAAGCCTTGCAAAATTAGAGAGCTATTTATCCCGCAAAGTGAACTTTCAGCGAATTCACTCAGAAAAAGGAAAATATGAAGAGTATTACAAGTCTTTTAGGGGAAAGGGCAAGAATGGTATTGGGAAAAAAATTGACCCTATTGGAGTTTATAATTTAATGGATACTTTAACTCCTTTGTATGCGTACCTTCTCATGAACGATTTTCCTGAATG
The DNA here is from genome assembly GCA_018238625.1 of Promethearchaeota archaeon. Taxonomy (GTDB): domain Archaea; phylum Asgardarchaeota; class Lokiarchaeia; order Sigyniarchaeales; family SOKP01; genus SOKP01. The sequence continues at coordinate 3,834 of JABCSY010000123.1, read as the reverse complement.
ACCGAGATCATCAAGCGGCTATTATCTATAATAATTACGATTCCCCTTTTGGACTAAATTCAATGCTATCTATATTTTTATATGCTTTTGTTTATTTCCTAATTTTATCAATTAAACACAATGGAAACTAATAATAATTTGCATCATCTAATCCAATTTTTTAAAGTCAATTGCCTATTGAATCTTTTTAAAAAATAACTCTGAATTAATAATTTTTAAGCGAGGTTCTACTTCTTGAAGATGTTTAAAATGAGAATCATCCGAAACTAATATTAGGTTTTTATCAACAGTAATAGTACCAATCAAAATGTCAACCGTGGGTATAGGAGTGCCTTTTTCTCTCAACAATAATGCATTTTTAAATCCTTGCTCATAATGTGTGGACGAAGGGTATATTACTGAAATTTCCTTATATTTTAAAGCTATAGGAAACTCAATAAGTGACAGAATAGTAGTAAATATATTACCTTTTTTAAATGGTCTTATTTTCGATTTATTACATTGTATTAATACATTAGTATCCAATAACCACATTAATTATCTGAACTCCTCTCTAAATCTTGTAAACGATTCAATCTCTCTTGTTCCATTTTTTTTGCTTCTTTATAAAACAAAATTTCTTCTTGTTCTTCTAATGCCTCAATTTTCTGTAGCAATTCTGGATCTAAACGTTCTCTGAAATCTTTAATTGATATAACATCAATTTCTTCCACATTTTTGAGGTAATTTACAATGGATTGACGCAAGATTTCAGTCCATTTAATTTCAGGATGCTCTTTCATTTTTTTATGAATGTCATCATCAACACTAAAAGTAATATTGGTCATAAGGTATTTAAGTATAATCCCTTATTTAAGTTTATTCCTTTATATTATTTTTTAAGCCTTAGAAAGTAAGAGGAAGGACATTGTCGCTAATCTTGTTAATTTTTCTATATAACAAAGATCATCAAGTAGTTTGACATTGAAATTTACAAGTAAAAATGAGAAAAAGGTGGTAAAAGCAGAATTTTACCGGTAAATTTTTGACAAAAATGTAGTAAATATTAAATACTACCATAAACAAAATATAACTTGATCTTTTTAGATCAATCTAATTAAATAAATATAAGAAAAGGGTAGAAATTTTATGAATAAAACAAGAAAGAAGACTATTTTGTTTGCAACAATATGTATCTTGGCGTTCAGTTTAATTCCCGCAGTTAGCGCAGGCGTTCCTGGTCACATGAAAGAGCGCCCTTGGTACAATAATCTTCTAGTAGCTTGGTGGTATAATGATCCCGGGTGGGTGTATAGTACTTCAGAAGATCTCTATTTTAAAATAGGCTGGGCATCATCTTATGAAGAAATAGAAAACGATTTGGCTCCTAAAAATCCATGGAAATTTAAACTCTTTATTAACGATGAGGAAATCAATTTACAAAGATATGATATTCCAATTTCTAAAGAGGATAAACCATTTTTATTAAAACAATCCATGTTTTATCACGTCTTTGGATCGGGATATTTTGAAGCGGGTGAAGAATACCTCTTAAGATTTGAATTCTGGGTAAAACGACCTTACCAAGGAGATGGCCTGAATTATTGGAGAATTTTTGTGGATTATGGTGGGCTTGTTTGGGGTGATCCTGGTACAGTGGCTAGCTATGAGTATTCTTTAACTATTGTTGCGTAAATATTTTATAAATTAAATCAAACAACAAAATTAATTACATAAAGGTAGTAATAAGTATATTAAAAAAAGACTTTAAGAACTTATTAATATACTAATTTGCTACTTTCAATTTTTTTTTATACTCTTATCTTAAAAATATTTCATTTTTTTTTCTGTAATTTTATATTAAAGTTAGTGAATTAGAGTATTAACATGCTTTGATTAAAAAAAAAGATTAAAAAATTAATTAATAATATTTTTAATTATTACGTTTATCGTTCCTGTTTGTAATAAGAGAAAACACCAAGAACAAAAATTGAGATCATTAAGATTTGATTAAGGATACTCTGAGAAATTGCTGCAGCACTAAGTGTTGGGGCATATACAATCGTCACTATAAGTTCAATAGGTATAGTCATTGTAAAAAAACTAAAGATAAACGTAAATGTCAATTTAATCTCTTCCCATTCCTTTTTGCGAAGAAGGATAACTGAGAAAATAGCGCTTAATAAGCATATTCCCCCAAAATTTCTTGGAGAAAGGGGATTTGTCCAACCGGTCAATGGAGTTATGAAAAGTTCAACGAGAAACATAAGAAGAATCGAAAATATAAATGTAACAATAGCATTAGCCACAAGTGCAATTTTTGTAAGTTTTTTAATTTCGGTCATTTTTTTAACCTCTTATTTAGTTATTTATTTCATTGGAATTTCTTATTATGAAAAAAAGAAATCAAATTTCGATAAGCGAAAATATTATAAAAAGCTTACTTTTTTGTCAAATCCTAGAAAAGGTTCTTTTACCAATCTGATTATAATCTGATTGGATGATTTTATTTGTTTTTAATTTTAAGTGTAATTGGAATCTTTACAGTAGTTTTAATTAGAAAGTTAAAATTAAGTAGAAATCAGTTGAATTAATTTACAGGAAGCAAAAACATAACAAAAAAAAATATAAAGACAAAAAAAAGTATTTAAATTATATCTAACTTCTTACCAACTTTTTCGATAGAACTTAAAGCTGTGTTCAAGTCGTCTTTAGTAAGTAAGGCGTTCATCTGGACTCGAATTCTTGAGAGTTCTCGTGCGACCATTGGAAAGACTATAGGTGTGCCATAGATATTTTCTTCTTCGAACAAGATTCTTGCGAGTTCTTGAGCTTTACCAGGGTCGCCGATAATCAAAGGAATGATTGGTGTTTCTGATCTTCCAGTGTCGTATCCCATATTTTGAACTTCTTTCTTGAAATAATTAGTATGTTCCCAGACTGCTTTAACGTGTTGAGGTTCGTTTTCAGCAACTTCTATCGAAGCGATGTTAGCTGCTACTACTCCAGGTGGATGCGCTGTGCTTAACAAATACGTTCTACTCTTGTTTTTACAGAATTCAATTAAGTCTTTAGAACCCGCGACGGTACCGCCAAACACTCCAAAACCCTTGCTCATTGAACCACCTTCCACGTGAACCTTTCCTTGCAAATTGAAGTGTGCGACTATGCCTTTACCGTCTCCAAGAACGCCTTCGCCATGGCAATCATCCACGAATATCATAGCTCCGAAATCTTCCGCTACATTTACAATCTTATCTAAAGGAGCCATGTCTCCATCCATACTAAAAACGCCATCAGTTATGATACAAATTCTTCTAGCTCCTCCTTTTTCAGCTTCTTTTAATTGTTTTTCTAAATCCGAAATATCCCTATGCTTATAAATCACTCGCTTCGCACCAGACAATCTAACACCATCAATAATAGAACCATGGTTTAATTCGTCTGAGACTACTATATCGAGCTTCCCAACCAACATAGGAATTAATCCCGAGTTAACTGCAAATCCCGTCTGACATAAAAGCGACGCTTCCACTTCTTTATATTTAGCAAATTTTTCTTGAAATTCCCGGGTTAAATCAAAACTACCTGCAATTACTGGAACTGCTCCTGCTCCCGCCCCATACTTTTTAGTAGCGTCAATTGACGCCTGAACAACTTTTGGATGTGTAGCTAATCCCAGATAATTGTTTGTATTTAGCATCAATACTTCTTTTCCATTTACAATGCAATGTGGCTTAGAACCCCCCTCTAAATATCGAATAATCCATTCTAAGTTATCTTTTCTTAAGGAAGTCATATCCTCCTTCAGAAAACCAACAGGATCTCTTTTCATAATATCACCTTAAATTTGTT
>JABCSY010000122.1 GCA_018238625.1 Promethearchaeota archaeon | reverse complement strand
CTTTAATGTTGTTTTCTACTACATATTTCCAGATATCAACAATGTTACCATGATACGCAATTGAAATTGGTTCTTTCTTTTTTCTATATTCTTCAACCCAACTAAAAATTTCTTCAAGATTGCTCGAAGTTTTGCTAACCCATCCTTGCTCATAGCGAGTTTTAATTCGGGAATCGTCAACTTCAGCGATAACCCCTATACCACCCGAGATTTCAGTTGCTTTCGCCTGAGCTCCACTCATACCTCCCAATCCAGAAGTTAAATAGAGAAGTCCTTTAAGTCCTTCATTAGCAGGTATTTTTAAATAAAGCCGACCTGCATTTAGCAGTGTGATGTAAGTTCCATGAACAATCCCTTGAGGACCTATATACATCCATCCTCCCGCAGTCATTTGACCGTAATTTGCCACACCTAAAGCTGAAACTCGTTTGAATTCTTTGGGTGTATCAAACATGCCAACCATCAAACCATTCGTCATAATTACTCTCGGAGCTTCTCTTTTACTGGGAAATAAACCAAGAGGGTGCCCTGACATAACCACAAGGGTTTGTTCTTCACTTATTACTTCGAGATATTTTTTAATTAATCGGTACTGCATCCAATTTTGGCAGACCTGCCCACTTTCGCCATATGTAACGAGTTCATATGGATAAAGAGCTACGTTAAAATCTAAATTATTATCAATCATTAATTGTATCGCACGAGCTTCTAAAATACCCTTGTACTCATCAACAGGTTTAGCTTTTATTTGTCCCACGGGTCGATATCGATAAGCGTATATTCGTCCTCTATTAATTAACTCATCTAAATATTCAGGAGCAAGTCGTTCATGTAATTTTTCAGGTATATATCGCAAAGCATTTTTTAACGCAATTATCGTCTCATCACGATTCAAGTCATAACCACGATTAGGCGCCCTTCGGATATCCTCTTTAAAGAAGGGATCTGGAGGTAATTCATCTGATAATTTAATTTTCATAGCTTTTGAAGGATCCATATTATTAACTAACATCAACATGTATATATTTTTTAAAGTAAATGAATCATACCACTAAAAAATATTTCAAATGGAATTCAAATTTTATAAAAAGATCCTCCTTACTTGAAAAAATATCGAAGATACTACAAAAATAATATGTTCTTGAAGAATTAGCAATAATGAGGCGATAAAAGCAAAAGATAAAATGAAGGGAACTATTTTCGTATTAAAAAAGACCTACAAATAACTTGAGCAATTAAATTGAAGGGAACAAAGCGAGTAGATATCAAATCAGGCATGCGAGTTTTAATCGTATTAAAAAAAGATCAGCGATCTGGTAAGTTAACCGAGGGTATAGTCAGAAATGTGCTTACAAATTCTCCTAATCACCATTATGGGATTAAAGTTCGGTTGAGGAGCGGTGAAATTGGGCGAGTAAAAAAAATAGTTAGCTTTTAACATATTAATTGTAGAATGGATATTAGAAAATAAAAGAAAAGAAAAAAAAGTGTTTAAAGATTATTTAGTCCTAATTTTTCTAGTTTATCTTGTTTTGGATAACCAGTTTTAGAATCAAATGTTCTATATTTATAATAGGCTTCTTTTAATTGTTCAAAATTAGGAGTCTTACCTGCAGAGCCTCCTTCATTTACGGGATTGAGAACGATTTTTGGTAATCTATCATCTGCTGGAGTAATTCCCATTTTTAAATTAAATAAACGCTTCACCATGTAAATCCTTTCTCCTAACGCCTTAAGCTTCTCAATATCGAGATCTAAGCCCGTTACTGCTTTTAGCATGTTAATGACCAATGAAGGAGCCGGATTGGCAAACGAACACATAATTAACGAACTGTATATTGCGCGATAATCTTGAATTCTAGCGCAAAATTCTGCCATTGGAGCATCATCTTGATATGAATCAATATTTGACTGAATTCCAAATTCGCTGAAGGGCATTCCTAATATGACGTAATAGGCGTCGCAAGATGTGTGGCAAGGTCCCCGTGATGTACCTAAGGCGTAACTTACTGCCATTCCATAGTTCCTTCGTAAGTCATGATAAGGAATTTCCATTCCATAAACTGTAGCAATTTCATCTTGAGGAATCTTAAATTTTTCACCGACTTTATCTGAGCCTTCGGCCATTACATCTCCAATTCCCTCTCTAAAAGCTATTTTTTTAATTAACTCAAGAGCAGGAACAATTTCTCCCCATTTTGGTTCTAATCCGTTAATATCATCAGAATTTATTTTTCCGTTATTATAGAGATAATAGATGAATGCTATCGTGCTACTACCGCTAATAGTATCTACACCGTAATCGTTACATAGGTAATTGGCTTTTTGAATTGCTCCAAGATCCTCATTTAATAACATGGATCCAAACCCAGCTACAGTTTCATATTCTGCGGCCTCAAACTCAAAGTCGGTTTTATATTGACCCTCTTTGACCATACCTTTCTTAGCGCAGCCTATTGGGCACGCAAAGCAGGGATAACTTCCTGTGAATATCTTTTCAGAAGCAGTAGAGCCTGAAATATTGAATGCTCCCTCCCACGTTCCTTGTGTCCAATATTTTATCGGCAATTCACCATCTACATTATACATATCAACTCCCCCAGATGTACCGAGAATTCCGAGCATACCTGTTGCGAATGAAGCGTTGATATCTTCAGTTGTAGCTTTAACAGTTTCCTTAAATTTGTCTGGTTCAGCAGTTTCATATGGTCTTTTTGGACCTCTAACCGTTATCGCTTTCAATTTTTTTGAGCCCATTACTGCACCCATACCAGTTCTTCCTAAAGCTTTTTCCTCTGAGCCAATGATAGCAAATTTTACCAGATTCTCGCCTGCTTGCCCTATACAACAAATTCGCGTTAGTTGTGAACCTGATTTTTCCTTTAATACTTTCGAAGTCTCAAATATTCCCTTCCCCCATAAGCTAGAAGCATCTTTGATCTCAGCTCCATTTTCGTTTATTTCTAAATAGACTGGGTTTTCAGAGGCTCCTTTAATAACTATTCCGTCGAAACCTGTTTTTCTTAATTCCGGACCAAAGAAACCACCACAATTGGATTCGCCCCAAATTCCTGTTAGAGGTGATTTAGAACAGGCAACGAACCTTCCACTAGTAGGAGCGTTAGATCCACAAAAAAGTCCTGTCATAAACATTAATATATTATCTGGCGAAAGTGGGTCAGTAGTTTTGTCAATTTTGTCGTATAAATATCTACACGCATATCCAGCGCCTCCGAGAAACTTCTCTGCGATAGAATCGTCAATCAATTCTTCACTAATCTCTTTGCTACTTAAATTAACTATTAAAATTTTTCCAACAAAACCTTTCATTTAAATAACACCTTTCAAGTTTTATGTTTAATATTTTTAATTTTAACCGAAGGGATTTCGATTAATTATTTTAATCTATATACGATTATTAATTCTTTAAATATTAAATATTCATATCTAAATTTATAAGAATTCATTTAAAATTTCCTAAAAATTGATATTTTTTTTACTTAAAGATTTTCACTTCACGATCTTCTAGTTTTTCTAACGACGGAGGAAATTTAGCTAGGTTATTACGTTCAATATTTAAATATTGAAGTGAAGTAAGAGAATCTATTGATTCTGGTATTTCTGTTATGTAATTAGTTCTTAAAAATAAGTATTTTAAGGATTTTAAATTACCAATTGTTTCTGGAATTTTTGTTAATTTATTGTTTCCTAAGTAGAGATACTTTAATTTTTCAAGGTCACCAATCGATGCAGGTATTTCATTCAGATCGTTATAATATAAGTACAGTCTTTTAAGAGATCGAAGAGAACCAATTGAAGCGGGAATTTCTTTTATTGTATTTTTTCCCAAATCTAAGGTTTCTAAAGTTGATAAAGACCCTATAGTGTCTGGAATTGTTTCTAATCTATTAAATCCTATTATTAAATTCTTTAAAAGCGGTAATTTACCGATAGTTGGTATTAAACTGGTTAATTTATTAGTTGAAATATCAAGTTCTCTTAAAGAAGACAATAATCCTATTGACTCAGGTAAAATCGATAATTGGTTTTTGCTTAAATCTAATACTTCAAGAGAAGATAAATTTCCTATGGATTCTGGAAGTTTTATTAGTTTATTATCGTATAAATCCAATTCTTTTAAAGATTTTAGTTGCCCAATTGAATCGGGAAGTTCTTTTAATTCATTTCGATCAACTTTCAACGTTTCAAGAGTAGTCAAATTATTTATAGAATTATGAAGGAATTTAAGATTGTTTCTATCAAACTTCAATATTTTAATTGAGCTTAAATTATCCATATTCGGTAATTGAGTTAATTCATTACTAGAAATTTCTAATCTTAGAAGAGATTTAAGATGACCCATTGAATTGGGAAGTTCCGTTAGATAATTATAAGATATGTTTAAACTTTCCAATGATTTAAGAGAGCCAATTGTTTCAGGAAGTAAAGGTAGCTTATTTGACGCTAATCCTAAATATTTAAGATTTTTTAAGTTACCTATTGAATCAGGTACATACGTTAAATTATTTCCTTTTAAGAATAGTGACGACAACGACGATAAATTACCAATAGCATTAGGTAATTTACTTAATTTGTTATTTCTTAAATTTAACCTTTTTAAAGAACTTAGAGAACCCATTGACTCTGGAAGAGTGGTTAAATTATTTTTTCCTAAATATAACAGTTCTAAAAATTTAAGATCCTCAATAGAATCCGGGAGTTCATCAATTTTATTTTGGCTAAGATCTAAAGATTCTAAATTTTTTAATGACCCTATAGTTTCAGGAATTTTGTCTAATGAATTTTCACTTAAGTCCAATAATGTAAGAGAAGACAAAGAACTAATCGTCTCTGGTAAAATTGTTAATCGATTTGATTCTAAATGTAATTCTTTTAGTGAAACTAAAGAATAAATTGCTTTTGGTAGTTTTACTAATTTATTTTCGCTTAAATCTAAAGTGTTGAGATCTGAAATAAAACAAATTTCCTCTGGTATTACTTTTAACTTATTACCCCTAACTAATAGTTTTTTTAGATAAGTGAGTGTGGTAATTTTTTCGGGTATTATTGTTAATCCACACGAAAACAAGCTTAGACCTTCCACATGGTTATCTTGAACAGTATACCCAAAAGTATAACTTTGTAGCTCTGGTACTTCGGGAATGGGCTCCCCTATTAATTTTTCTAAATATTCGAGAAATTTCTGTTCTTCTTCTGGAAGAGTCATGTGTTATTTTTGATAGTTATGCAATTCATTAATCAATTATCAAAATACCTAAAAACATAATCATAATCAAAATGCATATATTTATTGTTTAACATTTCGACAAAATTAGCTAAGAATGTGAAAAAATTAAAAAAAAATAGTAAATGAATTCTGTTTAGAAATCAACATCTTTTCCTTCAAATGTATACTCATAGAGTTTCCTAAAGTCCTCAGTGTTTGCAGATCTTGGGCCAAGAACGCTTGTAGAATCTTCAAAACAAAGGTTTACTAAAGCATCAATATTTTTATCATAATCCTCCTTTGTAGCTCCTATCTCCTTCAAACTTAAAGAAAATCCAACTTCTTTTTGAAGTTCTTTTATTTTTTTTATGACAATATTCGCTGATTCTTTGATGTTTTCGTCCCAATTTGCCCATCCTAACTGTTTCGCTAATTTTCCAAGTATTTCTTCTGTTTTGTCTGCCTTATCTGGGTTGTTTAAACAGTACTGTAATACATAAGGGAGAAAAATACCTACTGCTCTACCATGAGGGACATGGAAGACGGAGCCCCATGAATGCCCGAGTGTATGTGCAAGGTGTGCGTTAGAATTACCAAAAGCTAATCCGGCCATTGTAGCTGCTTGATGCAAATAATCTCGTGCTTCCATATTTTTACCATCCTTAGCAACTATTGGTAGATACTTAAAAATCAATTCAATTGCTTTCAGAGCTGCTCCATTGCTAAACTCATTTTTCCAAAGAGTTGTAATGCCTTCTAACGAATGGGCTAAAGCATCAAAAGCAGTATCTACTGTCAGCGTTGGTGGCATTCCTAAGGGAAAAATTGGGTCAACTATAGCGAAGGAGGGCACCATACTCTTATGCAAGAAAAAATGCTTTTTCCATATTCCATCAAGAAATCTAGAGATGACACTTACATTAGTAATTTCTGCTCCAGTTCCAGATGTAGTAGGTATAACAACCAATTTTGACTTATTTCCCAGTTTATATAGTTCCGCATTAAACGGATAGATATCATCAAGAACAATATCAGGAAATTCATTTAAACACCATACAGCCTTAGCAGTATCAATAACTGAACCGCCTCCTAAAGCTATGACTAAATCAGGGGCATAATCGATACATTGTTGTCTCGCAGTTAGTACGTCATCTTCGTGAGGATCTGGTTGTACATCATTAAAAACCATATATTTTTTTCCAAATTGGTCTAGTTTTTCAGTCAATTTTTTTAAATAACCTAATTCTTCTAGTACTTTATCTGTTACAACAAATACTTTTTCGCCAGGAATATTTTCAAGGAAATCTATGGCATCTTCGCCATATATAATACCTGGACTATAAAAAAACCACATTTAGTTTTTCACCTAATACTTATTTTTGGAGTTATATTTAATATAAATATTTAGGATACATAAAATATTAATTAATTGCAATTGAGTTTATTTTAATAATATTTCTTAAAAAATTGATCAATGGTAAAGAGTTATGGAAGAATCTGAGAAAGAAAACTTATTTATTACTTTTAAGGGCGTTATCGAAAGCATAATCCTAGATAAACGCAGAAATCCAAAGAACAATAAAACGCTCGATAACTTTCAAGCAAAGTTAAACATGGGGCTTCAAACTGAAGAGGATTTTTACTTGTGGGTTAATCTTACCGCCGAGAATGGAAAGTACGGCCTTGGTAAAGGCAAATTGGAAGAGTACGATTTAGAGATAATGGCAACTCCAGAAGATTTGATGGGTTTTTCTAGCGGCGAAAACTCAACGCTTCACATGATGCTAAAAAAGAATAAATACGGGTTTAAAAAGTTAAGATATGATAAAAGTAGCGACGGAAAAAGAAATTTTGGCATACTGTTGAAACTACCGAAAGTTCTCGTGCTAGACAAGGTTAAAGCGCCAAAATAAGAAAAATTACTACGAATTATTATTTTTTTTATCTAATTTCTAATAAATGCTTTCCAGACTGAATATAGAATTTTTCAAACTCTTCCCATCGTTATTAAAGATTGTTTTTCTCTTAATTGGATTAAAAGACATTCAATTATGTATTCAATATTAGTATAATTTAATTCGATTAACCTTTTTTTTACTGTTTTTTGTATAACTAATTTTAACTCATCATAATTGATTTGATCTAAGGGTTTAAAAGGCCCTAATTCATCTATAATTGATAATTTTAGAAATCCTCGAGCTGCAGCTTGACTGATTCCAATTTTATCCGCTAAAATATTACCAAGAGATTTAATTATTTGTATTTGGATCTCCCTCAGACATTTGTTTTCTTATTAATGTCATCAATTCTTCTTCGGTATAATTTCGATCCTCTTTTGGTTGATAACCTTTGTTGAAAAAGATCTTAAACCTTTTGGGCATAAACCATGTTAACGAAAATCCAATAGCAAATGTGAGTCCGAATAAAGAGATTGCTCCAAAAACAATAAAACTGCTTAAATTACTAGAATCTCCAAAACTTATATTCCATGGTTGAAAAAAGAACGGGACATTGTGAAAACTGAAAATAAAAGATACTATAAAGAGTATTTTGTATCTAGCTTTTATCCAAAGCTCCATATCTTGATTTTTAATCTCTCTATAAACTGAATAGGAGGACCAAGCTAACCATCCAAATGATATAACCCTTAGTAAAGTATCAGAACTGACATTTAAATAAAATATTAATGGAGAACTCGCACTCATTTCTAAATAAGATAAAACAGATACAATAGAAGATAGCGTTAATCCCAATATTATAATTAATTTCGGCAGATTTGATTGTTTATCTCGATGGAATGTTGTATTTGTAAAAATTATAACCAAAACAAAACTTATCGCAAGTAATACTCTAGTAATTGCTAAATTAAAACCGAAAAATTGCTTACCCACCTGTGAAATTGCCGCCATGAGGAAACCAGTACCTCCAAAAATAAGATTCTTCAAATTCAATTGATAAGCTCGAATCAAAAAAAAGATTCCAATTATTACAAATGAACCAAGCCAAGCGATCAAAAATATTCGAAAAACTAAATATAGGATATCTTCAAACATTGTAAGAACAGTTTTACTGTAGGTTATAATAATTTGATTATTTAATGCTAACAATAATCAATTATTTAACATTTATTATTATTGTACTTTGAATTTAATTTCTCATAAAAATAGGTCTTTAATCAATCTCTTTTTAATTTAATAGCAAGAGCAAACTCTAATCTGAGAACGGAATCAAATTTAATCTTAATACTTATATCGAATTTTGTTATTTTCAAAAACAAAATAGGACTTTAAATCCTTAAGTTTCGCAGCTCTTATATCGTACTGATATAAAACTACACTGATATCCCCCGTTTTTTCAACTACACTTAAAGTAATAAACGAAGGATTACCGCTTGCTACAAAAGACCACGCCCCAGTGACGCTCCCGGGATTTAACAGTAAGATGTCTTTCTGAAGAAAAATCTCTTCTTTATGCGTGTGTCCAGATATTAAAATGTTAAAACTTTTTTCGATAGCAATCAACTCAAGTTGAGAACGATCGCCCCTTGGTGATATTTGATGACCATGAGTTAACCCAACAAATAAATTATCATCGTTTCCTACAGATATATTTAAACTTCGATATACTGGAGCATCTCGATTTCCTCCGTAATAATCCATATTCCCTATTACAACAAATAAATTTCTCTTTGTAATTAAGTTTAAAAAATTCATGAATTTTGGAGCATTTACTACATCGCCAGTAAAAAAAGTGTAATCAAATTTTTCAACTTCAACTAACTGCTCTAACTTTTTGATAATTTGATCTGGAACGCTTTTAGCCCTTCGAGGTAAGTGAGAGTCGCCAATCGCTAGTAGTTTAATCATGTTATTTTTTCGTATTTTTCTGCGTATATACTTTTTCTACAAATAAATAAAGCTCTTTAGCTTTTTTATCTTTCTCAAAATGTTCCCTTATAGGTAGTAGTAGTTGATTTAGGTATTTTATCACTGCTGGTTTTAAATCGGGCGGATTCAGTTTACCTTGAGCGTAATCTTTTGCCATCTCTTCGTATTTTTTGTATTCTATATCCCCCCCATACTTATCAGGTCTTTCTATTTCAAACGTATCTATGAGCTCAAATATTATGTATTTGCAATATTCTAGGACAGGGTTTTCAACCGTTTCTTTTGGAGGGCAATACGCCTTATTTATTTTACGTTTCACGTCTGTGGGATTATCTAACATAAAAATAGCTGAGTCTGGGTCTGATTTTGACATTTTGAGTTTTACAGCTCTGTCAATTCCCGTTAGATTCGTATCGGGTGGTTTTCCTAATCCCATTAACATATGATGGCTAAGTGAAATTGGTTTTGGTTTATTTAACTTTGGAGCAACTTCTCTCGCTAACATATTTACTTTACGTTGATCTAACCCTAATTGACATATATCCCCGGGAAGATAAAAAATATCTGCTGCCTGCATTAAAGGATACATTATTTGAGAAGCTGTTAACGTATCAGCATCTTCTCTTCCCATGATTTGTGTACACCTTTTTACTCTATTTAAAGAACTGTTGATTGCTATCTTTAATACTAATTCCCAATAAACGGGATCTTTAACTATTTCTGAAGCATAAATAAATTCTACTTTACTTAGGTCCATGTTGCAGACTTTCCAAACTTCAATGAAGTAATCACCAACTTTCTTAATTACGTCTAAATCTCCGCCAAACTTGAGGTTCGCAGCTGCGTGCCAATCTGCAATTAGAAATTTAAATCTAACACCCGCTTTAGTTATCTTATTTACATTAATCGCCCTTAGAAGCCCTTGAGCTATGTGAATATTCCCTGATGGTTCAAAACCATCGTATGCGTAAACCTTTTCGTTATTATCATGTTTCGATTGGAGTAATTTTCTTAATTCGGCTATATTTATTATTTCTTCTCCTACTTCCTTTAATAACGAAATTCTCTCATCTATAGTTAAAGTCATTTTCAAATCTACAATTTATATTGTATATTATTAAATCAATCTTTAGGATATATTTTTTGTGGAACAAACTTGAATGTTTTCAGTTTAATTTTAAAAGAAATAGAAATAGTAAAAAAAGAAATACAATCTAATTGTGGAAAATAGTTTATTTTTTCTTTTGTTCAATCTCTGCTTGAGCAGCGGCGATTCTTGCGACTGGGATCCTAAATGGAGAACAAGATACATAATCCAAACCTATTGAATGAGCAAACTTGATCGAGCTCGGTTCGCCTCCATGTTCACCACAAATACCAAGTTTTAAGTCCGGTCTAGTTTTTCTGCCTAACTCAATGGCTATTTTCATTAATTTGCCTACGCCATCTTGATCTAAAAATTCAAAAGGATTTCGTTCCAAAATTTCTTTATTTAGGTAAACAGGAATGAACTTTCCTTCAGCGTCGTCTCGACTAAATCCAAAGGTCATTTGAGTTAAGTCGTTAGTACCAAACGAGAAGAACTCGGCTTCCATAGCAATCTCGTCAGCAGTTAAAGCTGCTCTCGGGATTTCGATCATTGTACCAAATTTGTAATCTAACTCAACGCCATAATCCTTAATAGTTTCTTCTGCGATTTCAAGCAATTGAGCTTTGACAAATTGTAGTTCTGAAATCATACCAATAAGAGGAATCATGACTTCAGGTATGACATTAACACCTTTTAGTTTAAGTTCGCAAGCCGCTTGAAATATAGCTCTTACTTGCATCTCGTTTAT
>JABCSY010000044.1 GCA_018238625.1 Promethearchaeota archaeon | reverse complement strand
CGGATGTGATGTAGTTATTGTTGAAACCGTTGGAGTAGGACAATCAGAAGTAGACATATTTAAATCGGCTCATACTGTTGTTGTACTCTTAGTTCCTGGCATGGGAGACGATATTCAAGCTATTAAAGCTGGAATCATGGAAATCACGGATGTTTTTGTTGTAAACAAGATGGATCTATCTGGGGCTGACAAAAAAGTTGCTGAAATTACTCAGATGTTAGAATTAGATATGAACTATAAGTATAAATCCAATAACATTGATGAAAATTACGCAAAAATAGTGAAATGGACTCCCAAAATCGTAAAAGTTAATTCGAAAACAAGCGAAAATTTTGAAGAAGCAATTGAGCTAATTGAAGAGCACAAAAAATTCTTAGAAGAATCAGGAATTATAGAAAATTATCAAGTAAATCGAATAAAAAGCGAAACGCTTCAAATTCTAAAGCATAAAATCACCAAAAAAGTAGAAGGTTTAATAAGTTCCAACTCTGATATTGACGAGTATATCAGATTAGTTATGGATAAAAGCCTCGATCCTTATTCTATGGCAAATTTAATAATAAAGTTGCTTGGTATTGAGTAGATAGTAAAAGAAACCTCGAGTTTTGTTTTATTCTAGATTGATTTTCATTTCAATAAGTTCAATGGCTTTTTTAGCGAGTAACATCGCATCTTCTGCTTCTTTAGGATCATCGTAATATCTTGAAGGAATACCTCCTGGAAGCCCATTTGGATAACGAGTTGGAATATAATACTGGTCAAGTTTTTTAACTGAAACAACTTTATTAAATTCAGTGTCTATATCAATGGCAATCTTTAGAAGATCATTAATCGAATGTGTAAAAAATACTTCAATAGATTTTACATTTAAATATAAAAATGCTTTAATTGCTTTATCTACCGATTGCTGAAAATGAAATAACGCGAGATAAAACCTTCCCCTTTTTCTCAATTCGTCAGCGTCAATAAATTCATCTTTGGCATGAGTAAACCATCGCATAGCTTCTTCTTTTTCAGGTCTTTTCATACAAGATAATACCCGTTTTTTTAATATTAGATAGAAATAAATTTGAAGATAATTCTTTATGATATTCGTTTAGATTAAAAACAATGATATCTGAAGATGTTTTTCTTTCTATTTTCTCATATATTAAATTGGTCCATTCTCTACCCGAGCGATTCGGTGGCATAATAACAAATAAATCTATATCGCTATTAATATCAACTTCATCTCGCGCAAAAGAACCGAATAAAACAATTTTAATTGCCCCAATATCTTTTAACTGAATTACTAACGAATCTAATGAGCTTCGTAATAATTTTTTCCGAGCGACTATTCTCTTTAAAATTTCATTAAGGGAAGACAAAACATTCACAAATTTATCAAAAATATACTTAAAATCTCATAATACAAATAAACATATATGCTTATATATTTTAAGCAAAAATTTAGAGTCTACTATGATAACTTGAAGGATCGATAGATTGATGGATAGAAAAGTAATAGTTTTAATTATAATCGCCCCTTAAATGATATATTGAATATTAAATGGATAGACCTAAAAATGAAAAACATATCTCTTTCAAGTAATACTGTTTTAATCTACCGTATACTTTTTGCGGGACTAAGCTGGTTTACTTTAATAGCTAGCGCAGTTAATTACGCCCTGTATTATGGCCCAATTCTCGAATGGTTTAATGTCTTTAAAGCATTCACCATGCAAACAAACTTGATAGTTACTATATGGCTTACATTAGCAATTCTATGGCATAACAAACCAGAAACTCTTGAAAAAATTTCAGGACCTCTCAAAGGCGCTTTTACTCTCTATATCACAATAACTTTTATTTTCTTTGCAGTTCTATTGGCCCCTTTTTACCAACCCACTGGATTTGCAGCATTCAGTAATCTTGTTTTGCACTACATTACCCCAATCGCATTTATAGTCGATTGGATATTAACTGAAACTAAATTGAGATATAAATGGAACTACTTACCCTATTGGATCATATATCCATTATGTTATTTAGTGTTTATTTTTATACATGGCACATTTACCGGCAATTATTTATATTTCTTTCTAGATATCAATGCACTCGGCATTTTAGGGTATGCTTTATTCGTCTCAATTCTAATTACAGCAGGAATAGTTTTGGGAAGCGTATATATTGCTATTAATAGAAAAAGAACAAAAAGCTGATAATTGAGTGAAAATAATGGTTAAAAAAATCTTTTGTTATTCATACTAATTTCTATTTCTTTTTATATTGGGAAGTTTTATAACAAAAGAAGACCCCTTATTTCTTCCTTCTGATTCTAAAATTATTTTTCCTCCATGCAAATCTACAATTTCTTTTGAAATAAAAAGTCCAAGACCAGATCCTTCAATATTTACGTCTTTACCTAAAATAGTTCTCTCAATTTTTCCAAACTTTTTAAAGATTAGCTCTTTTTCATCTTCAGTAAAGCCAACACCTGTATCTCTGATAATTATATCAACAAAATCCTCATCTTTTTCTAAGTTAATATAAATAATCCCATTTGGAGGTGTATTTTTTATAGCATTTGATAAAAGATTTAAAATCACTTGCTCAATTCTTATCTCATCTACTTCTATGTAGTAACTTCCTATTAGATCATTCTTTAAAAGAAGCTGTCTTTCCTTTAATAAAAAGATTAAATCATTAGCACAATCTTTTATAACTTTCACAATATCTACTTTTTCTTTTTTCAATATCAATCCTTTAGATTCTATATCAAAAGCATCAACTAAATTATTTGTTAACTTTTTTAACCTATCCCCGCCTCTGTATATTCTTTTAACAAATTTAATAACATTCTCGCTCATTTCTTCATTGCAAGATTCTAAAAGATATTGGGAAGAACTCAAAACGCCAATTAATGGAGTTTTTAATTCGTGGGAAGCTCTTCTTATAAGGTCACTTTTAATTTGATCGATCTCTTTTAATTTTTCAATTTGTTCTCTAATCATATTCTCAGCTTTCTTCTGTTCTGTAATATCTCTTATTACACCTACTATTTTAACGATATTATCTTTCTTTACTAAACTTCCTCTCACAGAAACCAAAATATAATTACCATCAATAATAGACATCCTACACTCTATATATAGGTTTAATCCCGTATCAGTATCGTTTCTAAAAGCTTTTTTTACATTCATTAAATCTTCTTGATGAATAAAATTATATATTTTGTAATCAATCATTTCTTCTGGTTGATAACCGAAAAGAGTCTTCACTTGAGGGCTAATATAAGTAAATTTCCCTTCTAAATTTATTTCAAAGATTACGTCAATAACATTATTTACGAGAGTACGATAATTTTTTTCAGATTCTTTAAGTTCTTGAGTTCTTTCTTCTACTTTTTGTTCTAATTCTCTGTTTAATCTTTGTAATTTTTGTTTTGATTTCTTTATTATATAAAAGACAGATAGGATTGAGATTATGACAGCACTTATTCTCCCCCAAAATATAGAAAGTCCAAAGGCTTCAAATAGAGAGAGTATGAAGCCGATAACCATTAATATAACTTGTATAAGGTTTGAGGATGTTCTTTTTCTTAGAAAAATTGTAAGAGTAATACAAATTCCTATAATAAATGCTATTACAAGGAGTATATCCATAAATCCTACAAAATCTGGATCATTAACAAATATTTGAAAAATCATTCAAATTCCTTTTGATTTTATTTTTTATTTATTTTATTTGTTTGTAAGTGAAAAGTTTATTTATAAATACTCCAATAAAGGTTTAAATTTTAACATATCAAATGGTTTTAAAAAGTAGCCATTTGCCCCTGATTCTTTTGTTTTCTCGTAGACTTCAGTTTCCGGTACGGCAGTTATGTAAAAAACAGGAATATTTTTTAATTTTTTATTAGTTTTAATTATCTTGCATATATCATATCCACTGCTATCAGGTAAAAGTACATCTAATAAGATTAATTTTGGAATTGATTTTTGTAATATTTCAAGTGCTCGATTTCCTAAAGCAGTTTCTCTATAAGAATAACCTTTCTTCTTAAAAAATTCTGATATTAGAAAAATGGTAGAATCGTCGTCATCAACTATCAAGACATCATATTTTTCTTTTTCAATATAATCTACATTTAAAATATTGTTAATAATGTTTTCAATATTTATGCTTTTATCGAAAATCTCTTTAATCTTTAATAACACATCCCAACTTAACTCATCTTTGTATTCTTCCATTAGCATTTGAGAAAATCCTTTAATAGAACTTAATTCTTCTTTTAAATGATGAGAAGAGTTTAAGAATTCGTTTATTTGATCAGTTTTTGATTTTGAATCCATATAAAATTCGACAGATGCTCTTACTAACTTAGAAATAGTAGCTATATCGTTTTCTTTGGTAAATTCCAACCAATTATTCTTTCTTTCTTCCGAAATTAAAACATTTATTCTTTCTTTATCCTCAATGTAGACTTTTTCTCCTTTTTGCCATTTTTTAAAACCATCAGTGATAATTCCTCGCCAAATAGCTTTTTTTCCTGTTTCTTCTTCATATTTTTCCATCTCTTCTGTTTTAGTTTCTTTATTACTCATAATTAGCACCAAATTTTTTTAAAAAATATATTAATAAAAATTTATACATTAAACTATAAAATCATTTTTTACATTATATTCTTTTCTTAATAAAAAATATAATTTAATAGATATTTATACATTTGCATTTCTGAATCTAATAATTATTATGATAAAAAGATTTATATATAATAAAATGTATATAATGAATATTGAACTGAGTTTTTTATTCATAAAAGAATTTTTGAAATCAGATTATGTATAAAAAAACTATAATTTAATTAAAAAAGATGTAAAACAAAGAAGTGTAAAAAAAAATGATTAAACTAGAAGAAAAGAAAGAAGTAGAAATGATAGCAATTTCTAAATCTCAACCTAAGAAAGAAACGAAAACTATAATCAAATTAGAAAATCTAAGTAAGAAATTTGGAGACTTTTATGCGGTTAACAATATCAATTTAGAAGTGTTTGCGGGTGAAACTATAGGGCTTGTTGGCCCAAATGGAGCGGGAAAAACCACAACGATCAAAATGATAGCAAAGCTATTAAGACCATCATCAGGAAGAATATTAATTGAAAATTTACAAGGAGAACTGCAGAATCTTAGTAGTAATTCTAAAAATATCGTTCGTAGAGGGTTTTTGATCGATGTTCCCTTTTTTTATAAAGACATGACAGCAAATCAACTATTAAAATATTTTGGCAAATCTCAGAATTATCCTAGGGATAAAATCAATGAAAGAATAGATGAACTTCTAGAATTATTTAATCTATCTGATTGGAAACATAAAAAAGTTAAAACTTTTTCCAAAGGAATGAGGCAAAAATTAGGAATTATTCAATCAATACTCGTTGATCCACAAATCGTAGTTTTAGACGAACCTCAAACGGGTTTAGATCCCAAAGCTCGAATAGAAATAAGAAAGTTTATTAGAGAGCTCCAAAATCAAGGAAAGTCTATTTTTGTAGCATCTCATATGTTACATGAAATATCTGAAGTCTGCGACAAAATTGCGTTGATTAACCATGGAAAAATTATTGCTTTTGATACAATAGAAAATTTAGAAAAGGGTTTAAAAACAAAAGAAATAGATTGTAAGTTGCTCGACCCAATTCCTCCAGAGAATCGTGAAAGCTTAATAAGAAAGCTCTATGAAAAACTCGAAATGTATCTAGAGAAAGACTTTGATCCAGATATATCGAAGATTCCAATAAAGTACGATTCAGATAAAAAAACAATTATTTTTTATTACAATGGTAAGAAAAGAGCAAGAGCAGAAATATTAGAAATACTAATTACGGAATTTAAGTCAGATTTCAGCGTAGTATCATTTAGTCGACCAAAAACTTCTCGATTAGAGCGAATATATTCAGAAATGATAAAAGATGAAAGACCAAAAATAACTTCAAATAATAGGAGGTAAAAAAAAATGCAAGCATTAAATGAAATGTATGTAGATATAAAACCAATATTTAACACATATTCTTTCCAACTTAAGAAGAATTGGAAAAAGCTTGTTTTTTTTATAGCGCTTTCTGTAGTTTTTGTGTTACTGTTAAGTTATTTACCTTTCGTTTTAATTCCTGATAATCCACTTCCTCCAACTCAAGCAGACTATTTCCAACAAGGATTTATGTTTTTAACTTTTATTCTTATTTTTGCGGTTTGTTTCTTTTTTGGAGGAATAATATGTTCTGAATATAGTTATAAAACGGGACATATTGTATTTCCTATAATTAACAAATATAAATTAGTTTTAGGGAAATTTTTAGGAAATTTAACTATGGTTTATGTTGTTACGGGAGTATTTTACCTTACACTTGGATTTCTTGGCATGTACTATTATGGGGGGCCACTAAATATTAGATTTTTCTATAGTCTCGGAGTTTCATTTTTATATGTTTTAGCTATAAGTAGTTTTGTAACATTATTTAGTTCTTTTATGAAAAATGTTAACATGACCATAATAGCTTGTATAATGATATTTTTAATTGTTCTTCGGATGGTTGACATGTTGGTGATTTTAATAGAACCCGATTTTGAACCGGTTTATTCCTTGGATCATATATCAAAGTTAATTTCTTATATTTTGGAACAAGATTTCCCGACAGAAATCGTTGATAGATATACAGATGGCGGGGGTAATGGAGGTATGCCAGGTCCAGATTGGGCAGTAAGAAGGTGGTTAACACCATCTATTGAAACTGGAATTATTGTTATGTTATCATATACGGTAATATGTTTAGGAATCGCTATGGTACTATTCAAACGAAAACAATTATAGGAGTATGTAATAAAAAAACGATGAGGTATTATTAAATGTTAAAATTAAAGAGAAAAAACAGAACAAAAACGATATTGCTAAGTCTTTCTTTGTTAGGAATGTTTTTGATAGGTATTTATTCAACGGTAGTTGTTGCATCGACTTACCAAGTGGCTTTAATAAAAGAGACGGAATATTTTTCTATAACACAATACGAAGAGGATGCGTGGCATACTACAGTAAATGCATCCTCCACGCCTACTGATTGGTTTGAAGGAGAAGCTAATATGACCGACGCCCAGAGTAAATATACAACTTTAGGCTGGAGTTATTCGTCGTGGGAATTTTATGATGTTTTATATTCAGTTATTCTTCAGAAAAGTCAAATACCTTTATTAATGGCTATAGCAGAATTAGGATATAATGAAACTGAAATAAACAACAATTATACAAATACTTTTAATTTATGGTTTGGAGTACGTTCCTATTGGAATTTTACAACTATAAATTTTGAAGAAAGTCCAAGTAACGCACAAGATCCAATTTTAATATTTCAGAATCCGGGAGACTATTGGAAAATGCTAGACGACTACAACCATCTAGTAGAGGACATACAGAACGATCCAAGTATACCACCATTTATAAAAATTCAATTTTCTAATATAACTGGCGACGAGTTTTTATGGCAGCTAATCTTTAGTGGATTTGGTGTAGCACTTCCTGCTAATGAATATTTAACAATTCTAATTGACGAGCTTGGATGTGAAAACGCTACAGTTAATAATAACATTCTTACTATTGAAAGAATTGGCGAAGCAAATTATACTGTTGAAATAACTTACGGTGCTAAAGGGACCCAATTATCATTTGTTGTTAAAGATGTTGATAGTAATATTATCTATGCCATAAAAAGTACCGGTAATGAAAATTACGTTTTAAATATTATTTTAATAGTAATAACAATAAGTGTAATTGGATTTGTAGCATATATCATCTATAAAAAGAAGACTTCAAGAGATTAAATAAAATCAATCCAAGTATTTACCATTTTTTTATTTTTTTTATTTTTATAGAAATGTACTATTATTTCGAAGAAATTTATATTCAATTTGAGAGTCTTAGGTTCGATTCCCGTCAGGTCCATCCTCAAATATTCCTATTAAGACCCATTATTATTCA
This sequence comes from Promethearchaeota archaeon, assembly GCA_018238625.1. Taxonomy (GTDB): domain Archaea; phylum Asgardarchaeota; class Lokiarchaeia; order Sigyniarchaeales; family SOKP01; genus SOKP01. The sequence continues at coordinate 25,763 of JABCSY010000044.1, read as the reverse complement.
AATATTCAAGTAGATATATAATTATAATCTTAACAAGCGACTACCATGGAAAATGGTAATAATTTCAATATAATCAATCATGTTTCTATAAATAATTCGATAGTTTTGAAAGATAATTTCTCTTACAAATGTGATACTAATTTCGGGTACAAACCTACCCATATTTGGAAACTCCTTTAGTTTCTGAACAGCATTATATAACTTCTTAACAAAAAGATTTGCATAACTATTAGAATCTCGAGCTATATAATCACGGATCTCATTTAGGTCTTCTAAAGAACGTTCAGTCCATTCTATTCGAACTATTTTTCGATAACTTCTTTCGCTTTTTCATTTGAAACTTTTTTACCCTCGTCAGCGTCCTTTAGACCGCAGATAATCTTTTCTCTAGCATATAAATGATACATAATATCCTCTAATGTGATATCATCAGGGAGCTCTTTTATCATTTGCATAACATTTTCTTTTTCAGTTGCCATTATAATTTACCTCAATAAAAATATTGAAATATGGTAATAAAAATTTTTGTTCCAAATTATTTCTATCAATAATAAAAAAAATATTATTTTAAGAAATTATATAATTTTACTTTGCTCTTAGCTGATATAATCTGATTTGCGCTTTCTTGGTTAATAAAATTGAATGAGGAAACTATTTTTTCCAATTTTAAGCAAAAATTCAGAGATATTATGATAACTTGAGGGATCTCTTTATTTTTTTTTCTTTGGATCAATCCATTCAGAATAGATCTCTTCAACAACGAGAGTCTTACTACGATTGCATTTTTCACATTCTTCGTCGTCCAACTTTTTAAAAGTAAAGTCTCCCGCTTTAAACTCTCGAGAATACTTAGCTTTGCATTCTCCACACTTTAAGACCGTTGTTTTCTTTTGTATAAAGCGATCCTTTCGACCGAGTATTTCTCCGATGTCAGGGAGCTCTGGAAATTGAGGTTCATCACTCATATTAAAAGCACTAAACGAATTTGATATTTATAATTGTAAATCATAAACAACTAATAACTTTTTAGGTTAGTAATTAAAAGTTATGAATAAAATTTATGTTTGAGAAACATTTTAAATCGAAGCTAAGATAAAAAAATCCAACAGAAAATAAAAATGATATCAAATTTTATAAACGAAAATTATGTGAATACTTATTATGAGTAATAATACTGACGAAAAAAGCTCTAATAGTTTAATAAAAACTTTAGATTGGGCGATGATAATAAGAAAAAATAAATGGCTTATTGGCGTGGCTTCAATTGCTCTTTTCTCATTTATACTTTACATGATTTCACTCTCAAGATATCCAATTTCATATGGTCCAGATGGCCCCTATTACGATTTACAAGTTAGACATATTTTAAGAACGGGATTTCCAGATAGTAACGATGCTCCACTTATTTACTATTATTTAGTTCCATTTGTATTATTAGCTGGTGATTCTTATCTTGGAATAAAGATCGGTATGGCGTTAATCGCATCAATGATGGCTTTTCCAGTATTCTTTCTAACGGAGACATTTTCACAAAAGATTGGTGTAGAATCAAAAATACCTTCAACATTAAGTGCATTCCTAATAACGGTAAATGTTTATTGTTTCAGAATGATTGAAGATTTCATGCAGAATTTAGCTGGCGTCTTCTTTATCTTATGGTTTATTTATTTTGCAATTCATTGGTTTGAGAATATTCACGATTGGAAAAAGAATGGAACCCTAACTTTTGTATTCTTGTTATGTTCTTTTTTTAGCCACGTTTATACAGCGGGAATTATTCTTATTTTGGCTTTTGGGTTGTTAATTTTTCACATAGTATTAAAATCTATTAAAACTCGATCCTTACCTGTATTTGAGTTAAAAATTATTGGTATTATTATAATATTAGGAACTATAGTAGTTACTCTTTTAATTTTTATATATCCTACAACATTATCTAATTTCACTAATAGATTTACAAGTTACTTAAATTCCTTGCTAAATATTTCGTTAGATCCTAAAAACCCCTTTACCAGGAGTTATTTAGTGTTTGTTACTATTCCCTATTTAATTGGTATACTTGCGTTATCTTATTATCTTTATAACGGAGTAAAAAAGAGGGGAAAAAATCAAGGAAATATTATTATCTCAAAAAAAACATATCTAGTGTGGATATACTTAATATTAGCTATACTTCTCTTTATATTGATAATTATTCCCTCAAATTGGCAAGACAGATTTTTATTGCTTGCGTTCCTTCCCATAGCTCTTATTGTACCACTTGGTTTGAAATATATAGATTTAATTATTTCAAAAAGATTTTCAATTAATTTCAACAATAGACAAATAATAATTGGCATAATAGCATTTTCATTTGCTTTATCAAGTTTGATTCAAGTCGTGATTTTTATGCCAAGAATGGGACCAGTCATCACAATGGAGCAGCATGACGAATTAGAAGATATTAAAACTAATTACATTCCAAGTATAGTTAATGATACAGGAGTCATATTTGTTTATGAATATCACTTTGGTTATTGGGTCGAATTTTTACTCGATATGGAATATATTACAGGAAATCTTTCTAGTCAAGCTTTGAATTATGTAGGGCGCCCTATCTATGGTTTGTTTAAAACTCTAATGGTACACGTTCCTTTTGATCCCCATTTCCTCTATCCATGGAACCCTTTCCTCCCATATCGAATTACTTCCCAGAATGAAATATCTTTAGAAGGGTTAAATAGTCAACAAGGTCCACCACCACTACCAGGAATTATAATATATGGAGGGATATTTCTTCAGTTAAAATTACTTTTTTATTGGAACGGAACAAAAACATAAGTCAATGAGAACTTAAAGTTTTAAAAAAGTATTAAGAAACAGAGTAAATTAGCTAATTTGAAAATTGAGATTTTAATTTATTTTAATCTTCATTTCCAACTATTTTATTGTTATCTTCCTCAGATTCTTTGGTTTCCTTAACACCATTGTTACTCTCTTCATTTTCTCCATTTACTTCCTTAATTTCTTCGCTTTCAGGTTCTGGTTCCGGTTCAGGCGGGGGAGGAACACGAGAAACAATAACTTTGGCGTAGCGTATCACTTCTTTATCTAACTTCCAACCATCTTGAATGATATTAATAATGGTATTGTTGGGAAGATCATCTCTTTCTATTGAGCTTAAAGCTTCGTGGTAATTGTAATCAAAAGTATCGTTTACCTTAACATCAATAGGTAATGCTTTATGATACTTTAAAATATTAATAAATTGATCATAAAAACCTTTCAAGATTACTTGGTTTTCGTCGCTATTTTCAAGCGCTTTCTTAAAGGAATCATATAACGGTAGAAATGTTTTCAGAGCCGAAGCCGTGTATTCTATCCTTAAATTCTGTCGATTTTTGTTCCAACGTTTTTGAGCGTTCTCAAACTCCGCTTGAAGTCTCATGTATTTATTTTTCCAATCGTCGCTTTCTTTTTGATACTTTAAAAGTTGCTCCTTTTTCTTTTTATTGTCTTCTTCAAGGGTTTTAATTTGCTCTATTAAATTATCCTTAGAGTAATATTCAAGAACTTTTTGTTCTTTGCCTTCTATAAGCTTAATGTCTTGTGCTTCTATTTTAGCTTGTAAGTCGTTTTGTTCTTTACTTGTACCTTCTTTACTATCAGCGGTAGCAACTTCAGCCTCGTCCTCTAATAGCGCTTCATTGCTTGGATTTTCTTTCTTTTCTTTTTTCCGAGTCATTAACAAAAACCATTATAAATTATAAATTTTTAATACTGTTGATTTTTACAAGAATACTTTAATTCTATAATTTAATAAAAAATTTCCTCATTTTTTTATTTTATGTTTATAAACGATCTCTATATCATAAAATTCATAAATATGTCTTAATTATATCTTTAATAGACACTAATAGAAAATAAAATAATTATATTTAAATTAATTTTTACTATTAATCTTAGAAGAAGTGAGTTTTATCGTGAGTGAAGAAAGCAAACCGAAGAAAAAAGAAAAGATCATTGGAATCGATTTGGGAACGTCAAATAGTGCGTGCGCTATTTTAAGTGGAACGGGGCAACCAGAGATTGTTCCTGCTGCCGAGGGAAGGACTTTAGGTGGCAAAGCATTTCCGTCTTATGTTGCTTTTGATGATAAAGGCAGAAAAATCGTAGGTGAACCAGCAAGACGCCAAGCTGTGTCTAATCCAGATGGAACCGTTTACGCTATTAAGCGAAAAATGGGGACCTCTTACAAAGCAAAAGTTAAAGTTGGAAGCGAATGGAAGGAGTTTTCCCCCGAAGAAATTAGCGCAATGATTTTAAAAAAGATTAAAAACGATGCGTCTGCTTATCTTGGGGAAGAAGTAAAGAAAGCGGTGATTACCGTTCCAGCTTATTTTAACGACTCCCAAAGAACATCTACAAAGAATGCCGGTGAGATTGCCGGACTTGAAGTTGTACGTATGATAAACGAACCTACAGCAGCATGCTTAGCATACGGTCTTGATAGAGATACAAAAGATAAACTCCTTAAAATTTGCGTTTTAGACTTAGGAGGGGGTACATTTGATATAACCCTAATGGAATACGGTGCAGGAATTGTGGAAGTTTTATCTACTGCGGGAGATACTCAATTAGGGGGCACAGACATGGACAATGCTATTATAGATTGGGTCCTCAATAACTTTCAAAAGAAAGAAGGGATCAATCTTAAAGGAGACAACAAAGCTATGATAAGAATCAAAGACGCCGCGGAAAAAGCAAAAATCGAATTATCTACTACTTTAAATACTCAAATTAACTTGCCTTACATTACTCAAAAAGACGGAAATCCAGTTCATATAGAAGTTGAGCTTACGCGGGCAAAACTGGAACAATTAATTGAGCCTACTTTAAGAAGATTAGATCCTATTATTAAAAGAGCCATATCTGACGCTAAATTAGGAGTTAACGAAATTGAAAAAATTATTTTAGTTGGTGGTCCAACGAGAATGCCCTCTGTTCAGAAAAGATTTAAGAACTTCTTTGGCAAAGAACCAGATCATTCAGTTGATCCTATGGAGTGCGTAGCGATTGGGGCTTCGATTCAAGGGGGTATCATTGCTGGTGATGTTGAAGATCTTCTTTTGTTGGATGTTACGCCTCTTTCCTTAGGAATTGAGACCTTGGGAGGCGTGTTTACAAAGCTAATAGAGCGAAATTCAACGATTCCAACGGAAAAGAAACAAGTTTTTAGCACTGCTGCGAATAATCAACCTGGCGTCGAAGTCAACGTTTTGCAAGGAGAAAGAACAATGGCAAAAGATAATATACAATTAGGGATGTTTCACTTGACTGGAATTCCGCCTGCTCCACGTGGAATACCTCAAATTGAAGTGAAATTCTCGATTGATGCTGATGGTATTGTTCACGTCAATGCAAAAGATTTGGGAACTGGAAAAGAGACAGGTATTACAGTTACTGGGGCGAGAGGTTTGTCAGCTGAGGAAATCGCGGCGAAGATTAGAAATGCGGAGCAGTTTGAAGAGGAGGATAAAAAACTAAGGGAGTTAATCGAATCAAAGAATGCTGCAGATTCTATGATCTACCAGACTAATCAGCTGATGGAAGATAATAAAGATAAGATCGAAGAGAATGAAAAAAGCGAAATAGAAGCGGCGATTAAATCTTTAGAAGAAGATATTAAAACAGATGATCTTCAAAGAATTAAAATGGGTATAGAAAACTTGCAAAAGTCGATTCATGGTTTCTCTCAAAGGATTTATGGCCAACAATCTCAAGATCAAGCATACCAACAAGCAGCGGAACAAGCCCAACAAGCAGCTAGTGGGATGGGTGGTTCTCCTCCAGGAGGTATGGGTGGAGCCCCTCCAGATGGAATGGGTGGTACTGGCACAGGCGGAGCAACTTATAGTAAAGATAAAAAAGATAAGAAAAAGAAGGGCAAAGTAGTCGATGTAGACTGGGACGAATCAGACTAAACTTTTTTAGGTTTTTATTAATTTACTTTTCTTTTTATTTTACATTTAGTTTTAATAGACTAATTATCTAAAAAAATAAATTTCAGAAACAATTTTAATTACTTGAGTTTTAATTATATTTCATTTTACTAAGGGATTAAGATAATATGAGTTCTAAAAAAAGAGATTATTATGAAATTTTAGGAATAAATAAGGATGCTACCGAAAATGACATAAAGCTAGCATATAGGGGTCTGGCAAGGCAATTACACCCCGATCTCAATAAAACCGATCCTAAAGCCAAGGAGAAGTTTATTGAGCTTCAAGAAGCATACGAAGTGTTAAGCGATGCTAATAAGAGAGGGAGCTACGATAGATACGGTTTCAGCGGCGTTGATGTTGACATGAGTAGTGTTTTCAGAGGGGGGATCCCTGGTTTAGACGATTTACTCAGGTCTATCTTTGGAGGGGGTATGTTTGGAGATAGTTTCGGGAGCATTTTTGGTTCTCGAGGTAGAGCCAGATCAGCTCCACGTCGGGAAGTAGGACAAGATATTGAAGACCATATCAAAATTACGTTTGAGAACGCTATGTTTGGTACGAAAAAAGATGTAATTATTAAAAGATACATACCATGCGACGAGTGTGAAGGAACAGGAGCTGAGGACCCATCAAGTGTGAAAGTTTGCCCTCAATGTAATGGATCGGGGCGAACGAGAAAGATGACCCAATCTGGCTTTGGAACGATTATACGCGAATCTGAATGCTATACTTGCAATGGAACAGGCAAAGTAATTAAAAAGAAATGTCCAATATGTAATGGAAGGAAAGTAGTCCCAGAAACTAAAACGATTCATGTAAATATTCCACCTGGCGTAGAGAATGGCGTTCATTTAAAGGTTCAGGGGGCAGGACATATTCCTTCTTCTAAAGCAATTCCAGGCGATCTTTATTTAGGTATTAAAATTAAAGAAAACGAAAATTTTATACGCCGCAGAAACGATCTTTTTACCGTAATTAATGTAGATATTGTAACAGCAACTTTAGGGGGCGAAACTACAGTTCCAACGTTAGATTACAAAACTGAGAAGTTAACTGAGAAAGAGTTAAAAATACCCGCGGGAACCCAACACGGTACAGAATTTAGAATTAAAAATAGGGGCGCTACTTATTTAAGGGGGCGAGGTAAGGGAGATCAATACATTATCATTAATATTAAAATTCCGAAAAAAGTTACTGAAGAACAGAGAAAATTATTGGAAAAATTCAAAGATTTAAACTAACTAAAAGCAACTACTCGTTATTAAGTCTATTTTGATTGGCAAGCGTGTGTTCAATAGCTTTTACTTCAGCTCTGGATTTGATTCTTGTGTTTCGCTGTAAATGTTCTAGAATCTTTTTTTCATTGTAACCCATATGAGTTTCCCGTGAAAAAAAGGAAAATTAAAAATCCTAACCATTTTATATGTTTTAAACCGGAAATTAGATTAATCAAGTAAATTCTTCATCAACTTTAGTAGAAAATGTTTAAACCAAATTTTAAAGTGGATTTGAGCTCTTACAAATCATAATGCTTATCCTAAATCTTATTATAATTCTCAGTTTTATTATAAATAATTTTATTACTTTTTTTAAAAAATATAGTTCCAAAAAGAGAAGCTAAATGTGGAAATGTGATGAGTGTGGAGCTACATTCGATTTAGAGTGTATCCCTGAAAAATGTCCCGAATGCGGTGCTGAAGATGGAACATTTAGTTTGGTCGATTAAAATTTAAAAAGAACCCTTATTTGTTTTCTTCTCCACAAAACGGGCATTGTTTGAGCTCCTTAGATATGTTTTCTCCACAATAAGTACAGAATTGGGCATTCACATCCGCATTATTTTCTTTCTTTTCTACTTTATTTAGGGGCTCTAATAAACGAACAGGGGTTTCAGCAATCTTCTTAGAATTATCTTCGTTTACATTCATTTTTAGCAACTTAGATACTATGAGAATAACAATTATAAGAAAGATAACGACCACGACGAAAATAACTACGAAAGATAGACCTATAAACTCAAATATTGATGGAGACATGATTAGTAAAATTATTCCTTGTTTTTTCGTATCAAGAAAATATATAAAAATTTGCATTAATAAAATTTTGTCATGGTATTAAAATTGGACGAGTGAAAACATCCAATCAGAGTTACATTCTTCAGTAAATAAAAATATACAAGAAACAGAAAATAATACAATATTTTCACGAATTCCAATTTATTGGACAAAAGAATATAACTCTTTAACAACATTTAAATATTCTAAGTCACCATATAACTCTTGAAATTCGAATTAAAATATAATAAATGATAAGAAATGTTATTACAAGAATTGGATTGGTTATTTTTAGTATTTCCCGTCACAATTGGCTTAGTAATTTTTTTAGGATGCTGGCTATTGGCGGGTATTAAGGTGGTTTTAGAATACGAAAGGCTCGTAATCTTTAGGTTAGGGAAATATAAGCGCACGATTGGCCCAGGTGTGGTCTATATAGTCCCGGTCTTAGAGAAGTCTCAGAAGGTTGACTTGAGAATCATCACGGCAGATGTTCCTCGTCAAGAAGTGATGACAAGAGACAACATACCTGTCTTAGCAAATACAGTAGTGTACTATAAAGTTGAAAAGCCAGAAGACGCAATCATAAAAATTGAGAATTTCGCTTATGCCGTGCGTCAGTACACGCAAGCCGCGTTGAGAGATGTCATGGGAAACATGGAATTGGACGAAGTTTTAACTGATAGGGAAAAAGTTGCTACAGACATTAGGAGCATCGTTGACCAAGCGACTAGCGACTGGGGCATCGACATTAAGAGTATCAATATTCAGGAGCTTGAACTTCCTGCCGAGATGAAGAGAGCTATGGCAAAACAAGCAGAAGCAGAGCGGGAAAAGCGTGCCGTAATAATTGCGAGTGAGGGCGAGCTCGGAGCAGCTGAAAATTTAGTAAAAGCAGCGAATATGATGGCATCGGACCCAGGGGCACTTCAATTAAGGACACTTCAAACAATTCGAGATATTTCACAAGACCCCTCTGAGAAGATAGTTATTTTCATGCCAGGCGGAATTAACGAGTTATTGAAGAAATTCTAATTAACTGTGGTGAACATCAATGAGTAGAACTTTCAATTTCAGCACCAGATACATCCAAATCGCATTTAATCACACCATTCAAGAGGTTAGGCGGATACTGCCTCAAATTCCTCACGACCCGAGAATCATAATAGAAGCTGGGACCCCATTCGTTAAAAGAGAAGGCCAGAATGGCATCAGATTAATAAGGAGGTATTGGCAAGGATTAATCGTCGCTGATCTTAAAGTTATTGACGGCGCTCAAGAAGAGGTTGCGATGGCATATAATGCAGGAGCCAATGCCGTTACTGCTGCGGGTACTGCTCCAAAAGATACTCTGGATTTCTTTAGTAAGACATGCGATCAATATAATGTTTTATCAATGATCGACATGTTAGGACAGGATAATCCATTAAAAAAGCTTTTTGCGCTAAAAAACAAACCAAAGGGAGTAGTTATCCATAAGGGGCGAGACGAGGAAGCAAACCCAAGAAGCATAATTAGGTACAAAGACATTAATAAAATACGCTCTAAGTACGATGTTCTCATATCTGTTGCCGGTGGATTGACAAAAGAAAGCGTGAGAAGAGCCTATTTTAACGGAGCGAGCGTTGCAATATTAAATATCGTAAAACCTACAGATGGGAACGAGGGTTTAAGCGACATGTCGAATTTTCGAGCTATAATTCCTTCAATCTTGAAAGAGGTTGGGCAATAAACAAATATTCTTTTTTTATTTTATTTTTCAATTTTTTTTGTTTTTTTTTTTATTTAATTTTAAAGGTAGATTGCTTTTTCTAAGAATAGTAGACAATTAAACGTCTAAATTCTTATTTGGTGACATTAATTACTAAATTAAACTTCATTTAGAAAAAGCAAATTAGGAAAAAGTGTAAATCGAATGACCGAGGAATTTGACTTTGAAAAGTATTGGCTAAATAAGTTTTCGAACTGTTTAGATGAGGTTGCCGGGGAAGAAGTTAGAAAAGATGTAATGGTCGGAAGTGAAAAGCTTTCAGATGCATCATCCAGAGAAGAGGTTATTAACTGGTCTAATCAAGCTATGGAAAGATTAGGTTCTCTAGTTGACGAAGAAAAACAAATTGACATCATGACGGGATGCGCTTGTAATTACTCAAAGTCTCAATTACAAGAGATAAGAGAAAAGTACGAACAAACAAAGGATATTAACGTAGCACATCGAATGCTACAACAACAATTTGAATCCTTGCTCAAGGATACCCTTAAATTAAATGAAGATCTTATCAAAAAAATTATTAAAAAAGGATGGAGTACTGCTGGAGTTAAGGAAGGAAATGTAATTATAGCTACCAAGATTCCTAAAAGCGCTTATATCAAACAATATTTCGAAACGACTGATCCAGACGAAAAAAGGGCTATTTATTGCCATTGTCCTCGCGTTAGAGACGCTTTAAAATCGTCAATAGAGAATTTACCAGAAATTTATTGCTACTGTGGAGCAGGTTTTTTCAAAGGTATCTGGGAAGAAATACTTCAAAGATCCGTAAAAGTTAAGGTTTTAGAATCTGTTATGAAAGGAGACGAAGTGTGCAAAATTGCAATATATCTTCCTCTGGATGCGTAAATTTAGAAAGAAAAAATGACACCTGAGATATATACCCGCCTTTTTGTACTACTTCTCGTTACCAAGAAATAGGTGGGGCATCAAACTAAGCGGCCTACCTAAAGCTCGTTCCAAATACTCATCGCCTTCATTTGGCCTTACACCAAGGTTTTAGCTCGTTCCAACCGTTCCCGATTACAATTTCTCTGGCTTAAATCCAAGTCATTAATGTATGTAAAAGGGCAGTGCCGTTTCAGTTGCTAAAATACGATTTTCACCGTAATAGTTCTCTACTCCTTGCTTGGAATGTGAGGCGAGGTTCCTCAGCGAATCTAGTTCACCGTCAACCCCATATTTCATGTGTCATGTGTCAAAAAGTGTCTTTACTATAAATATATAATTATTTTAGAATTTACAAAATCCTTAAAAATAAAAAAAAAAAGTAATTTAAATAGAGTTACTCATTTTTAATGAATATCTTCTTGATAAAATCGGGTAAAATCCATCCAAAATAAAATTCTATTGCACTGAGCATTAAAAAGATACGAATTAAAACCACCATAATTGGTTGGGTCAAAAAGAATGCAAATGAATCTAACAAAGCACATATCGTATACGTTAGAAACGCAATTATCAAGAATTTTCCTTTTAACCTTATTTCAGGGCTTTCTGATTTCAGCGAACTGGCAGCAAATATAAGAAATGTTACTAAAGAGGAACCTAGAAAAAATAATAAGGAAAATCGAGTATATGGTCTGTAAATTGCTGTAAATGGTCCGCTAAAGTAACCAATCAGGTCGTATTGATTTGTAAACAGAAATGCGAAAAATAAACCCTCACAGATCGCGCCTATTAATGCGTATAACCAGATGAGATACCTCTTTTCTTTTTGATACTTAAGGTCTGTGAAAACAACAAACCATAAAGTGGTTATTATAGGAATCGATGTATACCCAATGATAAACCTAATTGTTATAAACTCGGCAGTTTCAATAAGTAAAGGATCGAAGAAGTAGATAATAAAGGCAATAGCTCCATGTAACCAAGGCGTAGAGATTCCGATCCAAATAATTCCTACTAAGAAAAAATGAAACTTCTTATATTTGAAATATCTACTTAGTATCGTTAGACCGACTACAATAGAAATTAAGACGAATATTAAGTTAAAACTTCCTTGTAAAAATTCTGTTAATTCTAAAACCATATTTTTCACTAAAGGAAATAATTTATTATGTGTATAAAATCAAATAAGAAGTAAAAAGCTTATCTTATTTTTTTAAACTTTGACCTTTTTATGTTTCACTCTTGAAGCTGATTTGGTTCTTCTTTTGCGATTTCCTTACTTTTAGGTTCATCGCGAGAGTAAAGATGGGGATGCGATCTAAGATCAATAACCCCAACTATTAATAATGCTATACCAAGTATCACTGCTGTAAAACCTATTAATTGATAAGAATTAAAGAAGAAGATTGAAAAAACAACTAATCCACCTATTTCTAAAAATCCAGTAGAAACTAAAGGAGCAATAATTTGAGAGATTGATTGAAAATTCGTCGTCCATCCACTTGCTTCTCCTTGTTTGTCTGGATCTATTGCTTTAGTAAGGTTACTTTGGATCAGAGGAGGGATAACCGCCATGCAAAAGGCAAATGGGACGACAAAGACGTAAATCATCCATAATTCGGTCAGATAGGGAAAGAATAAGAAGATCACGATTAGTAGTATAAAGCCAAAAATTAGCACTCTTTTTTCTCCAAATTTACGCAACATTGGTTTCATTAAGATTCCAGCATAAATCAATACTACAATTCCAGCCACACTCATTACTGAACCAATGATCGAAGGGCCAGCGCCATATCTATTGTCTAAAAACAAAGGAAAACTCGAGTTGACCATTACTGTAATCATAAATAATAGGAAAATTTGTACAAAACGGAGATTAACTTCTTTATTCCATATACGCCCATTGTTATCCGAACTATTTTCATTCGTCGCTAAGCGGAGTTTAATATCGGCAATTCTTTCTTTTGGCATGCTCTCAATTAGTACCTTTAAAGTTAACGTAATTGCAATAATCGACAAAAAGCTAGCTAATATAGCAGGATAGCGCCAATTTATAGCCCCTAAAAATCCACCAATTATAGGCCCTATAATCATTCCTACAACATGACCAACCATTATTTTACTCATTTCTTCAGCTCTTGTCTTAGGGGTTGTGATATCTGAAATGTAAGCACGTATAACAGGGATTTGACCGCCAAAAACGCCATCAAGCATTCGTGAAAACATGATTATATAGACTGAATTAGATGTGGCTAATATTAAGAAAGATAAGCCTGTTCCTGCCTGGGAAATCACAAGAATACGCTTGCGACCATACTTATCGCTTAATTTCCCCCAGATTGGCCCAAAAATCATTGCAGTAAAAGCATTAGAGGCGATAAGGATTCCGACGAAGAAATCAGAAGCGCCAAAATCTTTAACAATACTCGGTAGCAAAGGAAGTACCATGGTGTAGCCGAAAACATCAACGATAATGCTAAGAATAATCGTTAGCATCGCACGATTAGGGTGAATATTATACTTTTCCAAATATTTTGCGTGCTCTTGTTTGTTTAGAAATTTCTTTTCCGTCATAGCTAAATTCTGATCGATGGTTTTAATGTCTAAATCTGTAAATTCCAAAATATTAGGTTTCAAATAATACTTTTTAATTTGAAGCTCAATCTGTATATCACAGAGATTGTTTTTTACAGAATTATAAAAAAAAGAAAGAAATAATTTTATTTTTGCTTAATATTTTGAATTAGAATATAGTAAGTAAGTTTCCAAGCAATCCAGCTCCGTCGTTAAACATCAGAAGTAAACCCATGAAAATCGATGCTGTAAGCGACATTACCACTAAAAGAGTGTTAATGCTTGGACCTGCTGTGTCTTTAAAGGGGTCTCCGACCGTATCTCCCGTTATACTGGCTTTATGTACTTCAGTTCCTTTTCCACCTAAGTTTCCGTCTTCAATCCATTTCTTCGCGTTATCCCATGCTCCACCAGCGTTACTCATAAACACTGCAAATACAAATCCGGATAAGATAGCTCCAGCTAAGAACGCGCCTAAGGAAGCTACACCAAAAATAATTCCAACACCAATAGGAACGGTTATAGAAAGAATGCTTGGTATAATTAACTCACGCAACGAACCTTTTGTTGCAATATCAATTGTTTTATGAAAATCAGCGGGTTCTTCACCAGTTAATATTTTAGGGTTTTCTTCAAATTGTCTACGAATTTCATCGACCATCTTCGCTGCATTTCTTTGGACAGCTAATATCAATAATGCAGAGAAGAAAGCAGGTATAACAACTCCTATAAAGGCACCTATTAGAACATTGACGCTTAATAAATCTATAACAGTAATTCCAGCCTCTTCGGCAAAGGAAAACATTAAAGCCATAACGGTTAAGTTCGCAGCTCCAATTGCGAATCCCTTTGTAATTGCTTTGGCGGTGTTACCAGCAGAATCTAATTTATCAGCAGTTCTAATTACTTCATCACCTAATTCTCCTTGTTCTGCAATAGCTCTCGCGTTGTCAACGATTGGACCATACGCATCATTTGTTACTATTGTTCCTACAATTGCTAACATTCCAACAGCGGCCATTGCTACACCAAATACTCCAGCTAACCAGAATGAAATTGTCATAGCAAGTATAACCCCTATTGCAGGAGGAGCAACACTTAGAAGCCCATATGAGAAACCAGAAAGAATTACAACGGCATGACCTTCTTTAGCAGCATGAGCTATGTTTTTTGTTGGTTTTTTATCTTCCCGAGTAAAATAATCGCTCGTAAAACCTAAAACAATACCAGATCCAAGTCCAATAGCTGATGTACCCCAGATTCGCCATAATAAGCCCACCTCTTCGGATCCTAATCCAATTGATAGGGCAATCGTTATTAAAGCGGAAAATGCAAAATAGATTAAAGTTGCTAAATAAGTTCCTGTGTTTAAAGCTTTTCCAGGTTCTTCAGAACCTTTTTTTTTTATTACATAGATTCCTATTAGCGAAGCAATTAAGCCTACACCGCAATAAACAACTGGAGTAACAATAAATACAGAGGTCCCAGCAGCTGTTAATGTTACATTTGCGAAAGGTGCTTTAATGGTGCCTATTACTCCAAAAGCTGCTGCAAGCATCATTGCTGCAACAATGGATGCAACATAAGAATCGAATAGGTCACTACCCATTCCTGCTATGTCGCCAACATTATCACCTACATTATCAGCGATCGTTGCTGGATTTCTTGGATCATCTTCAGGTAGATTGTATTCAGCTTTTCCTACTAAATCAGCACCTACATCTGCCGTTTTCGTAAATATCCCACCGCCACACTTCATAAACAAAGCTATACTACTGGCACCGAAGCTAAACCCTAACACAACAAGAGGGGACTCAAAAATCCAATAGATTATTGATACGCCTATCAAAGCAACTCCCACCACGGCTAAACCCATTACTGCTCCTCCGAAAAATGCTACGTCAAAACCAGCTTTTGTGCCTTTGGTACAACCTTGTGCAGCTCTTGTATTTGCTTTAACACCAACATACATACCTAACCAACCTGCGAGCATAGAACCCACACAACCAATTAAGTACGCTAACGCTTGTTCCCAATTTAATGTCCCAGGATTCGTCATATTAGGAAGTAAGAATAACATAACGAGAAAAAGTACTCCTACAAAGATTCCAAGAACTTTATATTGGACTTTTAGGTATGTTTTAGCCCCTTCTTCGATATATCCAGCGACTTCTTGCATTCTTTCGTTGCCAGGATCTTCTTTTAAAACTAAAGATCTAAAAATTATGGCCAGAACGATTGAAATTATCCCTGCGATTAGTGCAACACTTAAAATTATTGGCACTGCCATTTTTCTTCACTTTTCATTTTTTTTTATTTAAATTTTTAAATTAAGATTTAATTAATATTTATTCTATTAACCTAATTCCTTTAAATATTTTGAATTTTGTAAAATTATTGAAAAAGAATAGTGAAAGAACAGCAAAATTTCAAAAAGATTTAGAGAATACCGTTATTTAATGTGATTCTTTTTATTTTTTCTTTTAATATACTCTGGTGTATGAGTCTGCTCACATTTTCTACGGGATGTCCAATTCTTCCAAGTTGACTCGAAAATCTTCTCTACTTCGTCGTCGTCAAGTTTGGTTTTCTCTTTTTTCTTATCTTTTTTCATTGGCTTTAACCAACTCCAATACTAAAAGCGAAGCGTATTAAATTCGATACAAAAATGTATAATTCATAATAAATTATAATATTCAATAGTAATTATTTAATAAAAAATATTTTTAGTAATTTTAATGGAAAAAGAAAAACCAAAAGTATTGCATATTGAGTTAAAAGGTAATCTTTCAACGCGTTTTAATATTATTAAATCCTCTTTGGGGATACAAAATGATGCGGAAGTTATCCGTTACTTAATCCAGAATTATTTTAATGAATATTTGGAAGAGCAAAGTATCGTAGCTAAGGAAAGTTTAGAGGAAGATCGAGAAATAATTAAGAAATTTATGAAAGAATATGGTGAAGAATGGAGAAAACTTGGTGAAGATTAGTAATATAGATTCCTTCAGTTGAGTATATTAAAATCTTGTATAAAGATCAAATAAACATAGGAGCCATAATAAATCGTCAGGGATTGATATCTACTCTTGGTAAAGATTAAGGAACACTTTAAGTGTTAACTGTATTAAATTCGTTATTATCAAATCCCCAAGAAAGCAATATATTCTCTGCTTTTTTAATCATTTTCTCGATTAAGGTTTTGATAGGGATTATTTCGTTATGATGTCCTATTGCCGTTGAAGGTGCCATAAAATTTTTTACATTGTAAGTGTATATTTTTTTATGAAATTGCTCGTCAAATACATCTAGATTTAGCCATTTTTCCTTAATTCTTTCCGGCACGGGACATTCTTTAGTAACCATTAAAGCTGTGCCTAAACATACCGCATCAGCGCCTAATGCCAGAGCACCTAAAAATCCTCTTGAGTCTCCGATTCCTCCCGCGGCAATTATAGGAACTTTGAGCAATTTTTTTGCCATAGTTATGTTTACCAAAGTAGTGTTTGTTAGGGGATTTTTGAATCCAGTTCCTTCTAAACCTACTATAGTAATACCATCTGCACCCGCTTTTTCTGCTGCAATAGCATGTTTTACCAACACGCATTTATGAAACCATAAGCCACCTGATTCGTGAACTCTTGTGCCGACGAACGAAGCTTTGTATCCAGAGGTCGTAAAGATGGTACAATTTTCATTGATTGCTATTTCCACGTAATCTAAATATCTTTTTATGGTTTCAATATCTTCACCATTTTCTTTTAAGCTGCGATGTGGCAAAGAAAGGTTTATTCCGAAAGGTTTGTCAGTTAATTCTTTCATCTTTTGTAAATCTTTCCTAAAATCTTCTGGATTTGGAAAGTTCAGCGCCGCTATAATTCCTAATCCCCCAGCTTTTGAAAAAGACGACGCAAATTCGGCTTTACCCCAGCCTCCAAAAGCACCCATTACGAGGGGGTACTTAATTCCTAATATTTGAGTTATTTTTGTTTTCCACTTCATTTCTAAACCGATTTTTTTTTCAGAGTTTATATTTTTTTCTATAATTTAAAATCCTGAATTTCTTTTAGGGAACCTAGTTCGAGTCATGGAATATTCGTGGAACATTTCGTCCAATAATTTTAGTCTTAGCTCTTTATCTTTTTCCCATAAATTATTTAATTCAGCCTTATCGTTCTTTCGATCGAAAATGTCTCCATATCCTGGTAATTCAGCATATTTAGTTAATTTAAAATCTTTTGTAATCAAATGAACTATTCTCGTATATAAGGGTCCGCGCGGACCTACTTCCTCGTCTTCCGTGATTAGAATGGAATCCCGCAATTCAGTTGTAGGATCTTTCAAAACAGGTGTCATGTCATAGCCTTGCATTCCCGGTGGTCTATGTCTTTCCTTGATATTTAATAGCTCAAGAATTGTTTTAGGTAGATCTACAGAACTTATCAACGCATCAGAAACTGCTGATTTTGTAACGCCAGGAACCCGCCAAATTAAGGGGACTTGTAGAGTACCGTTAAAGGGTGATATTCCTTTTAATATTAAACTGTGGTCTCCCATGTAATCTCCGTGATCTGATGTGAAAATTACCATCGTATTATCTGCTAATCCAAACTTTTCCAATGAAGCTAAAATTTGACCTACAGCGTGATCAATTAGAGAAACAGAACCGTAGCTGAGAGCGATAAACTTCCTTATATTTTCTTCTGTTTCTTCGCGTAGTAATGCGTCTCTAACGGGAGGATTTTCTAAATGTTTTTTTAAATAAGGGTGTTTATATAAGTTCTTTATGTTATGGAAATTCTCAGGAAGGACTACGTCCTCTGGTTTATACATATCTCTATACTTTCCAGGGGGTGAGACTGGTTGATGGGGGTCAGGAAAAGAACAATGTAAAAAGAAAGGTTTTTCTCCATATTTTCCTTTAGAGTATCTTTCTAAAAAAGAGATTGTATTATTTTGAATGTAAGTTGTATTGTAAAGCTCTATAGGAACCCAACTTTCGTAAAATATTTCGAGACAAGGTACTTTATTTGAATACTCTTCTTGAATTTTTTTCGCAAGTTTAGGATCTCTTTCTTCAATCCATTCAAGATAGTGTCCCAAACATGCGTTACCATGCCCAAGAACTAAATCAACTTCCTCAAACCCATAATATGGGAGTGGAAAATTCTCATGCGTTAGGTGATTGCCTTTAGGGTTCTTTATTCTCCAATCTTGAAAATCCTCCGCCGATTGAATTTTTGAATCGTATCTTGGCGTCCAAGTGTTGTAATGTGTCTTACCTACATTAATAGTATGATACCCTCTGTTTACAAGCGTTTGAGTTATAGTGGGCAGATCTTTTGGCAAATTTATCCCATTACTTCGCACTCCATGAACGTTAGGGTAGTATCCAGTTAGCAGCGTGGCTCTATTAGGCATACACATGGGACATACACAGAAAGCGTTAGAAAACCTTACATTTTCCTTAGCAAACCTATCTAAATTGGGGGTTTTAATTGTTTTATTGCCATAACAACCCAACATATCAGCACGCTGCTGATCCGTGATAATAAAAAGTACATTCATTTTTTTGCTCATAATAATATAAATCTCCTAAGTTTAGTAATAAATAGTAATTATTTACTTAGTTTAGAAAAAACAAAATCAGTAATAAAATTTTCAAAATTCTATTTAGTAAATTAATAAAATAAAAAAAAATATAAAGATAGAATTGGATTTAATCTAAGAGTTTCCTTCGTTTTGCAATAATAATCACTGAAATAATGGAAATAACGCTTATCAAGAATGCTAGGTCATATCCGGGTATCCCCGGAGTGGGAGGGGGGCTAGTTGATGTATCCTTAATAATTGTAACGCTTATTGTTCCACTGTTTCCTACAGTATCATTCATGTAAAAGCTGATGAGTACATGACCATCAGGAATAGCATCCCAAATTGAAGAGTCCATTGCAAACACGTTATTGCCAGATACAACAGAAATAAAATGACTCGTAGAGGAATCGTTGATCTTGAACCATAATTGATAAATATTTAATTCAATAATGGTCAGATTGAAGGAAGGGGACTCATCTCCAAATTCAGTTCCGCCAAGCGGTTCATTAATAAAAATCTCCGGATTGGTCGTATCCTTAATGATTGATAAGTCTGCGAACGCAAGATTCCCGTAAGTATCATTGGCATATGTTCGAATTATAATTGGTCCATCGATGTGATTAGTCCAAGAAGTCGTATTTACCTCAAAACTTGTTCCCGTAAACGTGTGGTTGATTCCAGAGCCAATTACCGTGTACCAAGTTTCATTCACTTCACCAATATCGGTAATACTCACTTGAATGGTTGGTGGATTGATGTGATAGGAATCAATGGAAGGAGAAGTTATTGATATTATTGGTCCCAAATCGTCTCCATCCTCCCAGATTGGCAAGTAATCAAATGAGGCAGCACTGCCAGCTATAGGATGAGCACTATCTCCAATTAAATTATCGTCTGCATCTACTCCAGTATAATTATCCCAATAGTTCCCGATTGTGGTTATGCTCCAAAAATTGTTAACTCCATCATCTTGCGCATGTTTTACATTGCTCAGTAATGTGTTATTATAGCATCCGTTCAAACCTGAATCAGAATAAAATAAAATTCCCAGTTCATTTGATATGATACGATTTTCTCGGATCACATTAGAATCAGAATTTTCGACTCTTATGCCTGCTCCGTTGCAGTTCGTAATGGTATTATCATATACATGGTTTAAAGAACTATGTCCCCGAATAGATACTCCCCAAAGCGAAAGATTTGAAATGTTATTTCTAAAAATCACGTTAGAATTAGCAAAATAGCTTAAGTCAACACCTCGATGTCCCCCATCCATCACGTTATCATATATTTGGTTATAATTGGAGTGATCATATACACCGATGCTAGTCCCTAAGCCTAAAAATTCATTGTTTCTTATTATATTATAGCTCGAATAATCATCTAAATATAAAGAATCACCATCTCCGAAACGGTTGTTCTGAATGAAGTTGCCCTCACTACAAAGTAATTTAATGAAGTTGTCCCTATTAGAGCTGAAATTACAATTTTGAACGGTATTATCGTCCGAATAATACAAGTCAATGGGCCGATATGCATGATCAAATTCGATATTAGAAATGGTTGAATTATGGCAGTTCACCAAGATGATTTGGGCGGCATTTGGAAAATCGGTGGAGGAAAGATAATTTTGGTTTACATAATAATAGAGAGTCTTTCCATTCAGGGTATTTGACGAAGGAATATAATGTGAGTTGGCTTGCTGGAGAGTGCTGGCTCGAAAATAGAATCCGGACAGCTGCATTTGATTATCTCTTAACGTCATGTTTTCGCAATAATAAAAACCAATATCAACAAAGTTAGCACTTACCGTGTTGTTAATAATTCTATTAGAAGAACAATCATGGTTATCAATGCCCCATAAATTATTTTGGTATAGGATGTTTTCATATATTGTATTATTATCCGCATAATCAAGGTAAATACCAGCGTAATCTGTGTCATAGATCGTATTGTTATAAATCATTCCGTTATCTGTATTTTCGAGTTTAATACCTGCATCATATCCTTCGGTCACATAATTCCATTGTGAAGTATCGTAGATGGTGCAATTGCGAACGATAAAATACTCGTCCGTGTTTTCGATAAAGATCCCCGATCCGCTTCCCTGGGCGTCAATGGTGATGTCTTCAATAACATAAGGATCAGTCCAAGTTCCCGACCCGGTCACCCAGTCATACGTGACTACGGTCTCAGTCCAATTATTGTCCACATGTATTGGTATTGGAATGTCAAAACCATCGTTCCAGATGGGAAAATAATCGTAGATCGTCGTTGATGTTTGAACTAGATGAGCAGTATCTCCGATTCCATCATCATCTGCGTCAATTCCCGTGTAATTATCCCAGTAATTACCAATTACGGTATTATTGTAGTAATTATCAGTGCCCACATCATTCACATGACGAGTGTTCTGCTTGAACGAATTCTGAATAAACATATTATTCTCACAATCACTGGTGGCAATATATACTCCGGCATTCGCACTATCCTTGATAGAATTCTCTCGAAATTCATTTGAATCCACATTACTACTTAAATAGATCCCATTTAAATTGCTGCCTTCGATCTTATTTCTAATGAAATGATTAGTAGATGCCCCAGAATCAATATACGTTCCAGAACCGGGCGAATTAATGATATCATTGCTCTCAATTATATTATTAGCAGAATCTGAAATCCGAATTCCTGTACTGCATTGAGTAAGATTGTTATTTATGATGGTGTTATTCTCTGAATCAAACCTAATGAATATACCAGTACTCCCATATAGAAATGTATTGTCATCAATAGTATTGTTAAGGCATTTATCATTTAACTCTATGCCGTACATGTTTGATCTTAAATAATTGTAACTGATATTATTGTAATTTCCTTCTCTCACATAAATACCGAGCAGACTATTATCAGTGAGATTGTTTCCAAAAACTTGAGCGTTATCACAATAGAGTAACTGTATTCCTATATTTGTATTCTTGAGGTCAAAACCAGATAAGGTGACATTGTCACAATTTGATAGGATAATTTGGCCTGGATCAGTAAAATTAGAATTATCGAGGTTATCCTCATTAGCATAAAAGTAAACCGGTTTTCCAGAAACTAAGTTTGAAGAATCAATGTTATTGGTACTCAATTGAGATTCAGTGTTATAATACACGTGAATCCCCGTATTTTCCATAACATTTTGTGAGAAGTTCATATTAGAAGAACTAAAAATTGACAAACCACGGCTACTTCCAGTAATTTTATTATTAATCACATCGTTAAAACTACTTCCCAAATACATGTAAATACCCGCTAAGGTACAGCCGTAAATAATATTTTCTCTTACAACATTATTGGAGCTGGAATCAACGACGATTCCGCAATTCGAATTGTAACAGGTATTATTTTGAATGAGCCCATTTTGAACATTTTTTAAAAAAACACCTGAATTAAAACTAGATTCACCACCGTCAATCAAGGTACAGTTCCTAATTATGAAGTAATCATTGCTATTTTGAATATTTATGCATGATCCACTATTCTGTGCATCAATTGTTACGTTTTCAATGATGTAGGGGTCACCTACGGTACCAGCACCATTACACCAATCGTAAGTAGAGTTTGTTGTTGTCCAATTATTATCGATAGATATCGTGGTTCCAACAAAATTCCAAAAGTCCGAGGTTTTCGGTTCAGATTCCTTTACAGATTTGTCAGAACTCAAAAATGGGTCCATTAAATATAAGAAACCATTTGCTGAGGTGAACAACACGATAACAGATAAGCAAGTTATAGTTAATACATTTTTTTTTGATATATTGAATTTTTTATAAATCATAATATATAATTGAGGAGAAAAAATATAAATTTATTTAGACTCTTTTGTCGTCATGCGATCTTCTGCTAACTTGGAAGAAATTTACAAGTGAAAGTCAGTAACCTTAGGTCTAGTTTCAATTTCGGGATAAATCTTTCCTACCATAGGCGGAGTACTATTATAAATTTCTTCTATCTCTATAACTCCAAACTTAATCCCTCTAAATTTCTTAAAACCCTTATACGTTCCTTTTACGACTTGATTATAAAAATCAAAATTCATTCCAAAAACAGCCACTTTTGAGTTAACAGGTATCTGGTATAGATCCTCTTTTAAAACAGAAGGAGGAAACACTAATCTGTTGTGGTCGGCCGCTTGAAGTTGAATACAAGGAATCATAGTGGGATAACCGTCAGCAGGATCGATATACGCAATTACTCTAACGGCGATTAAGTCCCCGAATAATTTGTGCCCAAGAACATTTAAACGCTTTTCGTCTAGTTTTGTTTTCGCTCCACCTTTCCCAATCATATCCTTAATTATTCCTTTTACGACGCCAAACAAGGGTAAATTTCTTACAGGTGTCACAGATACTATGTTATTGTAGTACGCTGTATGAACTCTTACATAGGTAAAATAGCGCATCAATTGTGATTGGTTAAAATGTTCTAAATCTTCTCCTTCACGGGTAGTATGAGTAAAATCTGCTTTGGCTTGGATAAATTTAAATGGCATTTCAGCAGTCATATAAAAGATCCCTTGTTTTGGTCTCTTTTTAACGTATTTCTTTGACGTACCTTCAGTAAAAGCCCCCCAGACTATTTGTTTGCTATTAATAGCCCGATTACTCGAAATTAGTGTTATGTGAGGCCAACCTCGATCGTCTATAGTAGATATTAACTTCAACATAATATCTGGTTGCGTAAATTCTATGCCTTCCTCAGATATTTCGGACGACCATCTAAATATATTTTTTTTCTTACCCATTTTATATCAAATATTAAAATGTTCTCTAAAATTAAAATATTTCTTCTGTAATACGATTGAAAATAAATATTGAATGAAAAACTTAGAAATTTAACTTAAGAATAAAAAGAAAGTAAGAATTTACGAAAATTAATCAAAAAGATTTTTCTTGGACGAAATCCATCATTTTAATAATGTATTCGGTAGTATATTGAGTTTTGAAGAACAGTGCTAATGGCATAAAAAATACTCTTGCGTTTCCAACAATATACTCGACTTTATTTAGTGGAATCTTAAAAAAGCCGCTAAATTCTCCGTATTTAATACTTAAATTATCCTTTTTGATTTTTTTATTTGACCTGAAACCAAATTTAGGGAGTTTTTTCGGTTTTTTGTTCAGTAAAGAACGATCTTCATTTTTTTTTAGTTTTATAAAATAAACTCCGTTAAGTAAACCTGAAAACATAATATAAATCAGATTTTTTTTTGATAGTATAAACTTGGAATTAATATTAATCTGATCGAAATGAAGCGGTTTTATCTTATTATAATAACGGAGTACCCTTATAGAGGTTTCTCCGAAAATATATAAAACATACAATCCAGTAAAGATAAGTACAATGAATGGGATAAATTTAAAAGTAGCGATTAATTCCGACTCGTGGTAACCCCTTAAGGTACTTAAGTACAAGATTCCAAAAATGAAACAGAAAATAGAGATTACAAAACTGACATTTCGTTGAAAAGCAATTTTTTTTAGTCTATCATCAATTTGGCTATTTTCTAAAATGATTTCTCCCATATCATTTATCTATTATATTTATTGGTGAAATTTCAATAGCTTGATTTAATTTTATTCAACAAATTTTAAGACGAATTTAAGTTTATTAATCTTCTTTTTTTGTTAATCCGGACCATTGAGCGTTTTTAACACCAATTTTCTTAGCAAACTCAACAAAATCATCCATTTCGTCTTTAGTCATAAGTGGAATGTCTTTTAGGGGCCAATCCATGTCTAATCTTTCGTACTTTGCAGTACACAAGTTATTGAAACTCAATAAATCCCATCTTTCTGGAATGTTATGTAACTTATTTACGATAAATTCTCCAATGCCCTTAATATTTTTTTCTGTGGCGGTGTAATTTGGGATAATTGGCGTTCGAACCCAAAGCTTTTTGCTGTTTTCTTTTACGTAATTCGAAATCCAAATAGCATTTTCTAAAATGAGGTCGTTTGGAACTCCAGTAAATTCTTTATGCTTGTCAGAATTAATCTCTTTTATGTCCAGGAGAACTAAGTCAACGTGAGGAAGTAGTTTTTCGTAAATTTTCTTGGAAGCGTATCCACACGTATCTAAAGCAGTTGATATACCGTTTTCTTTGCATTTTTTCAAGAAATCTAAGATAAAATCTGATTGGAGCGTTGGTTCGCCTCCTGAAACCGTTATTCCCCCATGAGATTGCGTGTAGTAGACTTTATCTTTCTGAATTTCGTAATATAAATCTTCTAAAAGCCATAGTTCTCCAAACATATGTAAAGCCGTGCTGGGACATTCCTCTGAGCAGTCTCCACAACTATTACACTTTTCTCTATCTATATGCATTCCATCTTCTTCAAGAGACAAAGCTCCTTGCTGACATGTTTCGATACAGATTTTACATCCAATGCATTTATGTTTAAACCATTCTAATTGCGGTTTTTTCAGAATTGATTCGGGATTATGACACCAAATACATTTTAATGGACATTGTTTAAAGAAAACGGTCGTTCTAATACCAGGGCCATCTTCAGTACTCATTTTTTGTATTTGAAAAATTAGGGCTTCAGATTCTGCCATGGTTATTAGGTTTTACAGCTAAATTTTAATTTATATAAGTCTTAAAGCTAATTTAATTTTATTAAATGAAAAAAAAATAAAGATATTTTAGAAATCATTTAATTAGTTAAAACAGAGAAAAATTAAAAAAATAAAAGGTTTTTACTTTATTTTAAATAGCCATAAGCGCTTTTAAGTCGTTTTTCTGCGTCCTCTACGATTTCTTCGACTATTTTCTTAACGCTTTTTAAACTATTTATGACACCTATGCTCTGACCTAAAAGAACAGCCCCGGAATTAATATCACCT
>JABCSY010000121.1 GCA_018238625.1 Promethearchaeota archaeon | reverse complement strand
CTCTAAAAGATATTTTGAGAGAGATGAAACAAAAAATTGATCTAATGATCGACCTCGCCTATAGCGCGATTAAATTTGGTAGTAAAGAGATAGCAGACGAAACTACTAAAATTGAAAAGCGTATCCACGAGTTAACTTTTCTGTTGAATTTACAAATTACTCAAACTCAAACTGGGGGGGTTAAAGAAGCCAAGAGATTGGAGCCAATTGTTGTAATGGGTTATTCAATTGACAAAATTTCGGACGCCCTTGCGGATATTGCCCGCGTTGTATATATAAATAGCGATATATCTGACTTTACGCAACTCTTTTGGGACGAAGTTCCTGAACCAATAGTAAAAATATGTGTCCAAGAGGATTGCAAACTCGTAGGAATGAATCGTCATGATGTACATTTTAGATCTCAACATGGAGTCGACTTAATTGCAATAAAAAGAAGCGATAATTGGTTGTTTAATAAGAATATCATAATTGAAAAAGGAGATATTTTAATTATTAAAGGCGAGCTTGAACTAATTAAAGAATTGAAGAAATTAACTCTTGACGAGGAAGAGATCTCTTTCCAAATTGATGGTGAAAAAAAGGAACCTGAATCTGATCTCAAAAACCCTGAAATATTTGAGGAGATTCAAGAACTTAAAAAAGATTACGTATTAATAACAGATATCTCTGAAACAATGATAGAATTAGCACTCGCAGCTTTGTTCTTTAACAGCTATGAAGTAGCAGAAGATGTAATCGAAATGGAAGCCTTAATGGATGGACTCAATATTAATTTCGAGAAGAATCTTCTAGATTTTGCTAATTTAGTTGATAATCCAAGAGATCTGACGGGAATTATGAGAATTGTTTTTTCATGCGAATTAATAGCCGATGCTGCGGCTCATTTAGCTGAAACGATCTTAGAAGGGTTTGAACCTCATGTAATCATTCAGAAAGCAATTGAAGAAACATCTGAGATCGTAGTTCGAGAAACGTTATCTGCAGATTCTTACTTTAAAGACAAAACTTACGATGAATTACAAGATCAACGATATAAACGAGGGTTCCATATAATTGCTCTAAAACGAAAAGACAAATGGATATATAGTTTCAAATCAGATTTTATTTTCGAAGTAGGTGATTTACTAATAGGTTTGGGACCTAAAGAGAGCGTGGATCAATGGAGACGATGTGTACGCCCAGAATCTGCGAAGGAAAAATAAAATGAGGTGAAAATATGAATAACGAAAAAGAGTACGATAGGTTTATAAATACAATTCTTGAAATAGCAAATCAGATCATAAAAAATTCTAAAACAATTAACACTACACACGTTTTAAAATTAATTGAATTGATTATTCAAATTAATTCCAACGATGGAACGATTTTTGTTTATGGAGCTGGGCGATCTGGCTTTGTAGGTCGCTGCTTTGCTCAGAGATTAATGCATTTAGGGGTTAATTCTTGTTTTGTTTCCGATGCAATTACTCATCGCTATAGTAAAGAAGACTTACTTGTTTTAATAAGCGGAAGCGGTGAGACTACCTCTCCCGTCGCTATAGCGCAAAAAGCAAAACAAATAGAAGGGAAAATTGCTTTACTAACGAGTAATCCAGAGAGTACTATAGGAAAATTATCGGATTTAATAATTAAAGTTGATGGGAAAAGTAAAGATAAGGCAATTTCTCAGGAAACACTTGCACCTTACACAACTCTATTCGACATCTCAACGCTTACCGTATTAGATTCAATCGGAGCCACATTGATGGAATTATTGGGAGTGACTGAAAAAGATATCGATAAACGTCATGCTACGATTGAATAAATTTTATCGGTGTTTTTTATGAACGAATATATTAAGATAAGGCATATCTCTGAAGGGAAAGGAAAAGGCGCGTTTGCTAAGAAAGATATTAAAAATAATACAATAATTGACATAGCAAACGTAATTTTAATTCCTAATAAGGATTATGAGAAAATTAAAAAAACTGTCCTTTATGATTATTGCTATATTTGGCAAGATCCTAGGCACAAATCAGAATTTGAAAATGCTATAACGCTCAGTATATCTCAATTCATTAATCACTCTTTTGAACCTAACGTTAAATATTTATATGATTACGAAATTAAGGCAATAGAGTTCTCTGCTATTAAAGATATTAAAGAAGGGGAGGAACTCACAGTTAATTACAATGGTTTAGTTAACGATAAAAGTGCTGTATGGTTTAATGTTCTTGATTAATTAAAAAAGTAAAAAAAAAGTTTAATTAAAATTATTAGAAATTTAGGTTCGTAGTTTTAAATTTGCTTCTTTAAAATCATTTTTCCCATCATTTTCATAGAACCTAAAAATCCTCTTTTTTTCATCATAATTTTTTGTAAAAGAGCGCCAAAATCTTTGGGGGGTACCTTTTCCTTATCGTTTTTTTGGAGTTTAATCGCACCTGATTCGCATGTAACGACGCAATTGCCACATCCTATACACCTATCATAGTCTACTGTTGCTATATTGTTAATAAGAGATAATGCATCCATTTGACACCGTTCTACACAAGTATTACACCCTTCACAAGTTTCAGAATCAACTATCGCATGAAAATTAGTTGTAAAATAATCTGCAGGTCGAGGAAATTTTTTTACCATTTGTAAAACTTGACAGCAATCTCCGCAACAGGCGCAGATGAAAGCTGAATCTTGTGAGTTATTAGGTTGCAAAATTAAGCCCAATTCTTGATATTTTTGTAAACGTTCCATTGCTTCACTTTTATTAATTTCACGACCGACTCCTAATTCTATAAAACCTTTTGCAAAGGTTCCAAATGCCATACATGTGTCCGGAATATCTGTAACATTACAAGGTTTCCCTAATATAGCCATTTCTTGTTTACAAACGCAATTAAATATTAAGACTGGTCCATCAGCATTGTCAACTATTTTAGAAACATCATCAAAGGTACTAATATGGTGCTCGGGAAGAACGCTCTGCCCTATTGGAATAGTTCGCATTTGAGTAGGAACATTTGCTTTAAACCATTCCTTATAATATACATTCTTGTTATAATCTGCAGCTGCTTGGACTATTTCCTTATTAAGTTTATCTACTTGAAATTCAAACATTCCAATCGCATATTGTGCTGTACTATAGAGTTTTTTATCAGGACTATTAAAACTACCTCCCATAATTACGCCTTTACTTACTAAGATATCTAATTTATCCTCTAATTCTTTGATTGATATCCCACTATCTTTGACACGCTTGTAAATACGTTCTATAGGTTCTGCTAAAGCGCTCAAGTTCAAAGTAAGACTTGCTTCCTCAGGTGTAAAAAGACTTTTCAAAATCCTTATATCTGCACCTGATTCACTTGGAGGGAAGCCAACAGGCATACGCTCATCAATATGCTGCTGTAATTTTCTATAAACATCATTTGTTTCAACCATTTTATTCGCCTTTAATTAGAATAAATATCAATTCAATTTTTTTAATTGAATTTTATTCATATAAAAATTAATAGTAAAATATTTAAACATTTTTGTCAAAAAGAAAATATAATTTCTTAAAATGTTAGTTTAAATTAATTTAATAAATTATTTTTTCAGAGATCTAAGAGTTGCAAGATTCATTACATCCTCTTTCATATCTTTGCCTTTTGGAGTCTCCAGAATTCCGGGATGATCTCTAAATTTATCATCATTTAACAAGAATCCAAAGGGCTCCTTGCCGATCTTTCCTTGTCCTATGTGAGCATGGCGATCAACTCTGGAACCTAAATCTTTTTCAGTATCGTTCAAATGAAAAGCAAATAAGTACTTCAATCCAATAATATCGTCAAACTCATTCCACATCTCGTCATATTTTTTCTTGGTAGTAAAGTCGTAGCCTGCTGCAAATGAATGAGCTGTATCAAAACAAACTCCAATTCTATTTTTATCTTTAATTTTATTTATAATCGTAGCTAAGTGATGAAACTTATTACCTAAACCTTTACCTTGCCCAGCGGTAGTTTCTAATAATATTATAACTTTTGAATCTTTAGTTTCATCTATTAATTTATTTAATTGATTAGCAATTTGAATTAACGCTTCTTTTTTGGAAACTTCATTTTTATCGCTCATAGGAATAACTCCAGGATGTATATTATCGTATTCGATACCGAGTTGGTCAGCCTTGATTAACTCATCTAGCATAGCGTTATGAGATTTTTCTAATTTTTCTTTATCGATACTTGCTAGATTTATTAAGTAACTATTGTGACTAATTATTGGCCAAATCTCTTCTTTTAATTCTTCTTTTTTTTTAAGAAAATCGCCAATATCGCTTTGTACTAAAGGTTTTGCCGCCCAAGAGCGCACACTTCTTATAAATACTTGAATGGCTTCACACCTAAGCTCCTTTCCCCTCTCAAGAGCCATATATTTACCCCCTGTAACGCTCATGTGCGCACCTAACCTCGTTGTAATCACACCTACAAATTAATCATTTACTTATAAACATAGCAAATAATCTGAATTATTTATAATTTTTTTTATCATAAACTTTTTTATTAACTCTTTAAACTTTGAGTTTTCCAAGCCTTTTAAGGCTTTTTGTTATATCCCACTAACCCAAATCGACAATAATATGGATTTACAATATCTTTAAATGTTAATAAACTAAATTGTAAATTGAAATAAATTGATGATAGCAAAAAAAAGAAACAGAGAAAAGATGGAAAATAGAAGTATATATATTATTGAATTTATAATAGGGTTTATTTTAGCGGGAATAAGTATTTTTATTTTACTAACAGTTTTCTTTTGTACAAGCTTTATGCAACTATATTGTGACATTTTATTTCGAGCTAAAAGTCTTGATCTATATTATGGTTTAGCTTTTTCTATTATAGCGCTTAGTATTGGACTTACACTAATAATTAATCGATATTTAAGATTAAAAAGAATGATAATAATTTAAAAGAAGCGAGGAAAGGATGGAAAATTTTAGTAATAGAAATATATATCTTATTGAATTTATAATAGGATTTATTTTAGTGGGAATAGGTCTTTTTGTTTATCTAACAGTTTTGTTTTGTAGAGGGTTTATGCAACTATATTGTGACATTTTATTTCGAGCTAAAAGTCTTGATCTATATTATGGTTTTTTTCTTTCTAGTATAGTGCTTAGTATTGGATTAATACTCATAGCTGATGAATATTTAAGATTTAAAAGAATAAGAATGATTCAAATTAAAGTTAGAAACCATCTTCCTCTGGAATCAGTACCTGCAAAAATCAGTAGAGAGAAAAGAAGTATAATTTATATTTCGATTTATATGATAGTATTAGCAGTATGTGGTGTACTTTTTCGCTTGCTTTGTTGGTAAATTCTTTGCAAATTTAGAATCTGTCTTTTGAATTTATACTTATGTTGTTTTCTTATTTTCGGTAGTCAGATGGAATGTTTTGTATCAGTTATTTCGAAGTCTAATTTATCTATTATCTCAATCAAGTCGATAACTTCAAAATTCATATCAAATTTATCGTTTGCGTCGCTTAAATTCGTTCTACAAAAGGGACATACCGACGATATAACGGATGCTCCCGTTTTATTTGCCTCCTCAAGCCTTTCCTTTGAAACCTCAACTGACCATTCTGGATAACCTATTTTCACGCCACCTCCAGCGCCACAACACCAAGCGTTTTCACGGTTTCTTTTCATTTCTACAAGTTTGATTCCGGGAATTTGTTTGTACACTTCTCTTGGAACTTCGTAGACATTCATGTGTCTTCCAAGGTGGCAGGGGTCGTGATAAGTTACTGTTTTGTTATATTCTGATTTAAATTTTAATTTTCCTTCGTCTAATAGCTCTTTAACTAATTCTACTGTGTGGAATATCTGAAAATTGTAGTCACCACCATATTTTAACCAATCCTTTTTTAACGTACGATAACAGCCCGCACACGATGTAATGACTTTTGACGCTCCCACATTATTTATTTGAGAAATATTATATCCAATGAAGTCTTTAACAGAATTAATTTGACCAGTTCGCATTACTGGGCTACAGCAGCAATGTTCGTCAATCAAAGTAAAATCAATATTAGCCTTCTTCAGAAATCTCAAGGTAGCGTCTCTTAGATTTCTTTGGCGATAATTAGATGTACACCCGATAAAATAAACCCATTCTGCATTATCGGGTAAGTCGTATTCTTTCTTCAAATCCTCGTTATCCGAGTTTTGTTCCCCATATGGGTTGTACATCTCAGGATTCTCAATGCGTTCAATTAAAGCCTTTTGCTTCTCTGGGCAAAAGCCCTTTTCTACGGCTTCTGCTCGAGCGGCTTCTATAATGTCTACCAGTAGATCGTTAAACTTGTCAAACCTACAATTCTCAACACAATTTCCGCAAGTAGAACACGCATAAAGTACATTAGCTGCATCTTGACTCCACGAGATTTCACCCGTTATCAATCCGTAAATTAACCACAACCTTCCGCCAGTGGAATAGGTCTCAAATCGGAACTTTTTATAGCTAGGACAATTAAAATCAGAATAATCATATGTAAATTTACAATAACCACATCTGAAGCATCTATGAACTATATCTTTCCAATCTTGTTCAGTTTTTAAAGTCATTTATTTAACCTCCCAATTTCCGGGATTCATAATCCCATTTGGGTCTAATAAATTTTTAATGTTTTTCAGAAGTTTCTTGTAATTGGGGTCCATCTTTTCGAGAATTAATTTCTGACCAACTATTTCGGCTTTCCATGGAATCCCTCCAATTTTGAGCACAGCTTCATTTGTATCGTGTAATGCTTCTCGCGCGTTTTTCATATCTTCTGGATCTGCCCGATTAAAAGAATAGGATATAAAAAACATCGCAGCGTGACCTTGTCCTATAAGTCTAGCGCCCAGGGTAGGAACAATCCCGTGTTTTAAAGAGATATCTGTGCCAATTTGAATTATCTCAGGGATTAATTGGAGAGGTATGAAAGCGCCTACATATTCAAAGCCTCCTCCCTTCCTAAAGTCTGCCGCTTTTGCAGCAAATTGTGGTTTTTCTAGAAATATGTCTGCAATTCTTTCTGGAACTTTCATATATCTTGATTTTCCTTTGCGATACATTTTTTTAAGGATTTTAGTTTTATTATTTAATTCCTCTTCAGACTCACCCGTGATATAAACTATAATAAATGTGTAGCCTTTCATCCAATCGGGTTTATCTTGAATTCCTAATAATATATCCTCAGCTACATCCGTAAACGTTATGTTTGAAATTAATTCTGGGAGTACGCTTGGATCTTTACATAAGCCAAATATTATATCTCTCATTTTTGGCTTGGGGAATAGTTTGATAGAGAGTTTTGTAACAATACCTAAGGTACCAAATGAGCTAGTAAATAAACCTATAAAATCCGGAATGGGGCCTCTCGTAAACCAATAATCTGAAACTGCACAAGAGCCTAATTTATATAATTCTCCATCAGGGAGTACAACTTCTAATCCATTAATCATAGCACCATGGTCTCCAAACTTTTGGGATAGATAACCAGAACCATGAATTAACGCGTTTCCAGCAATTGTAACTGAAGGAGGCGCATCAGGAATTGGTGGTTGTAGCTTTGGATGATTTTCATTTAAATACGCTAAAAGTTGCCCCGAAGTTACTCCCGCTTCTACAAGGGCAAACCGACTTAAATCATTAACCTCAATTATCTTATTCATGCGTTTCATATCCATAACCATGCCTCCTTTAACGGGAATTACAAGCCCACTTAACGTTAAACCACCACCCATCGGAACTATTGGAATATTTTCTCGATTTGCTAGTTTCATTATGTCTTGGACTTCCTCAGGTGTATTTGGCATTACTACAAAGTCAGCAGGACGGGGAATTGATGCCCCCGGATCTTGGGAGTAAATATATAAATCTCCCGAACTATTCGAAGCATAATCTTTCCCAACAATATCTTCCAATTCTTTTAAAATGTTTTTTTCATTCAAGATTTATAGCTCGTTGCTGTAATTATTAATTCTTTTTGATATATTTGAATAAGAATTCAAATATTATAGCATTGATTTAAAATACTTTTTTTTCTATTTAAGTTTATAATTTCTTAGTGTTTAAATTAAATTTAAGAATGTTAATTGGAAATTTTATATTATAATTAAAATATGAGTATTCAAGGGAAAAAAGAAGGAACCCGCAGACTAAAAGGTAGTTTCACACTTTTATTAGTTATTATTATATCAATATCTTTTGATTATTTTATTCTTAACAACCCCCTTTTGTATCTAATCTTTATTATAATTTGTATTCCTCTGTTTATACTGAGTATTTTCTTAAAATTAGAGCAAGATTTTATTGTTAAACATTCGTTGAAAATCTTATTAATATTGCTAACAATAATTATAACCCTCATCATAACATCTGTTTTTTTTAATTCATCTTTGATGATTGTATTCGTTTTAGTTGTTAGTTCTAACCTCTTACTTATTAGCTGTTGGCACTTCTCGTTATCGCTCTATAAGAAGCATAGATTAATTTTCATTTTCAGTGGTTTTGGGTATTGTATTATAAAATTATTTTTATGGTTTGCCTATTTTATTTTGAAGATATTTGCTTACTCGATGTTGTTTTATCAGTTACTCGCTGTTATTTTGGTACCATTATTCCTCGCTTTAGTAGGAATACTGTTAATAGTCGTAGCAGAATTAAGTATGAAAAAAAAGGGTTTTCTTAACTACATCTAAAAATAGAATTATTCGCTCAATTTATCCCAGAACGATTTCAAATCTTCTTTAGAAAAAGTATATTTTAAACCAGTAGGCTCTGATGGCTCTTCCCTGAAAAATTCGGGCACATCATTAGTATTTTGTGCGATGCCTGCTTTTTCGTTAAACTCGATCTCTATCTTGATTATATTTTTCCCAATTTCGATTACGTCATCTCTAGTTAAATTAAGATCATACATAGCATTAATCGCAAGAGAAATAAGTTCCATATTTTCGTAACTAGGACCAATAAAATAGCAACATCCTACTGAATCCATAACGATTGTATAAATTTGCAATTCATACGACAAGTCAAATTTACCTTTATTTTCTGTTAATTCGCCGTAATCTTTAGTTTGGTTTGCAGTTCTACCCGCTATTGCTGCGCCAGCAGTATGATCGGCGCCTTGTGGTGAGGTTGCGAAAGTTATCCCCATTCCTTTAAACACTCTTGGGTCATAACCAGAAATTCCTTGCCCTTTTACTTGAGGAATTCTTTTCGCGTTTAATATCTCACCAATATTTTTAACGCCATTCCCATATAACTTCCCTAATTCCGAATTATTCCTTATTTCCTTATCCAAGATTTCAAAAACTTTTTGAGCGTTGCCCCATTCAATTTTTCCACAATCCATAGCAACACCTACAGTACCACCAAATTCTATCGTGTCAATACCATTATCGTCGCATAAACGATCAATTTTAGCTAGGCTATCTAGATCGTCAATCATTAAATTAGAGCCATTTAGAGCCATTGTCTCGTATTCAAGACTCGAAGTTAAGTGTTTGCCGTCTTTATCCACGATTAAATTTGAGCATTTAATAACGCAGTTAGGTGAACACGCCAATCGATTTTTCCCCCCTCGAGCCATTATAAGCTCGTGGAGTTTTTCTCCTGTAATATTTGCAATTTTATCAAAAGAACCCATGCGAAAGTTTTTCGTAGGAATTCCTCTATATTCGTTCATTGCTCTCATCATTAAAGGCGTTCCAAAGGTGGAAAACACTTCTTTAGTTTTTGCTAAACTTTTTGCAAATGGAGTCGAAGTCTCTCTAAATTTCTTAAGATCGTGAATTTTAACTTTTGAATCTTTTGTTGGTTTAATTACTATAGCTTTAATTCCTTTAGCACCCATTACAGCACCTAGACCACCCCTTGCGGCGTGCCTGCTAGGATATCCCTCTAAATCGTTAGCAGCAATAGTAGCAGCTTTCATCGTAAATTCCCCTGCTGGTCCAATAGAGTAAATGCCTACCTTTTCTCCGAACTTTTCTCTTAATTTTCGATGAAGCTCGTAATTTCCTAATCCTTTGTATTCGTTGCCTTGAAGTAATTCAATTCCATCGTCGGAAATTAATATAACTTTCAGTTCTGGAGAATTATTTTGCAACACTAAAGCCCTTATTCCATGTCTAACGAGCATCATGGCACCTCTACCTCCGACATTTGCTTCTTTAATACCATTGGTTAAAGGACTTTTACTTCCTGCTGAAGTACGAGCAGAGTTTGGGAATGGGCTTCCAGCTAACGTACCATTTGCTAATATAAGCTTGTTTTCTGGTCCAAGAGGGTCGCAATTGGGTGGAACCTCGTCGTGAACGATCTGAGATGTCAACCCACGCCCTCCTAAAAGAAGATATTTTGATCCCCTAGTTATTTCTTCGTAAATAATCTTATTTGAATTAACATCGATTCTTACAATTTTCATAAAATGTTCTTGTACGCTCATTTTAATTTTTACCTTTTACGCTTTTATTTATATATCATATATTTTCGAATCAAATTAAATACGCCTATATCTCAATAAGAGATATAAAATTAACGATCTTATTGTGCTTAAATTGGCAAATACCTTGAAGAAACTAAGAGATTTTTTAGGTGAAAAAATTAA
Organism: Promethearchaeota archaeon; assembly: GCA_018238625.1. GTDB lineage: Archaea > Asgardarchaeota > Lokiarchaeia > Sigyniarchaeales > SOKP01 > SOKP01. The sequence goes on along the minus strand of JABCSY010000121.1, from coordinate 508 downwards.
TTATCCAATGATGATAAAAAAGCTTCAGTAGAAAATACCTTTTTACATTTAGAACTTTACGAGCTATTTATTCACAAGTGAAAAGAAACAGGGCAGGGAAAAAACAGAGAGATAAGGAATACGGGCATAAATTATACGCTTTTCACACATTCCTTTAGGAGAATGGGCATATCCCATTTACAAATCTCGTGGGGCGTCTTTTGTATAAATATTTAATAAAAAGTAGTAAAAAGAAAAAAAAAGGGTACAGAACCCTCGAAAACGATCGTAATTTCGTTCAAACCGTTCTAAGCGGCTATGAGTAAAAACTTAATTTTAATGGTCACCTAAAAGGTGTTATACCCAATTTTTTTATTATCTTTACTTTATGCTCGTTTATCCACCAAATGGAGGATAAAGACTTCGGTACATTGGATAGATTCGCAAAGCGCCCATTGCATTGTAAGGTACACCATAGATGTTTGCAGCGTGAACGGATATTACCTTCGTATGATAGAGAGGCGCGTGG
>JABCSY010000043.1 GCA_018238625.1 Promethearchaeota archaeon | reverse complement strand
GCGCTTTTATTTTCCTCGGTTTTGGCGTCGTTAATGAAATCAGGGTACATTTTTGTAAATTCGTAAAATTCACCCTCAATTGCTTCTTTTAAGTTTTCGACAGTAGACTTGATGCCACCCATAGCTCGCAAGTGGTTATGCGCGTGTACCGTTTCTGCGTCCGCAGCAGCTCTAAATAAGCGCGCTACTCCTGGAAATCCGTCTTGTTCGGCTTTTTTTGCAAAAGCTAGATACTTTCTATTGGCTTGAGATTCGCCCGCAAAAGCGGCTTTTAAATCTTCTTCTGACTTCGTCATATTTTAAGTTCACTCATTAAATTTTTATTATGAATTATATTTTAAAATATTTTAAGTTGCATTTTATAATTAATAATCTTTTTTGGATCGCGAAATTTAGCAAGAAATCATGAAAATACTAAAAAGAGACAGATTAGAAACATGATTTTCTACTACTAATCACTAAGTAAATTCATTATATTCTTCACAACTTTCTGTAAATAAAATTCTGCCATTCCAAATCTAATTTTGGCATCGAAGATAAGAATTAGTATGTAAAGATCATCTATATTTTCAGAAAAAATTAGTTCGTTGTTTTTAGAGGTGTAAAATAATTTTAGAATAGTATTATTACAAATTTTTACTCGAAAATCGATTTCCTTTAAAAAATCTTTTATTATCGTCTCATTTAAAGAAGAAAAAACTACTTTACCTATATTAGTTAAAAGAATAGCCCCCTTAATGTCATCGTTTAAGTGGAGTTCTTTGAGCAAGCTAATAATTCCCTCTTCTTTGATTAAATCAAATTCGCTACTAAAGGGTTCCCTAATAATGTCTTCGAGGAGATAATTTAATTGCTCGTCATGAACATATTCTAAATCGGTTTTTATATCGTTTTTAATCACGTATTCTGAAAATTTAATGTGTATTTTTGAGATTATTTCTTCTAAAAGCTGCAAATTTTCGATCGTATTACACAATAGGTTATAGTATAAATTCTTTTTTTCAAAAACTACTAATTTTATACCTCCACCCATTTCAACCGTTTTAATCTTATCTCCGATAAGTTCTTTAGTAAAAGACATTAGCGCTGTAAAGTATGAGGAGATTAATTGTTCTTGCTCTAAGGGGTACAAATTTGTAAGATTTAAGCCATAGATACAGATACCAGATTTATTGAAGATGAATAAATTATGTATATTCAATTTATCGCATGTTCTTCTAATCTTTGAAACTAATACGGAATTGTCGGGAATACCCATATTAAATTGTTAAAATCAAACTATAAAAAGCACAAACTTTTCGATAACTAAGTTAAAGTGCTATGAACTCCCTTAAAACATAATTTACATGGAAGTATCGTATATCCTTTCTCAATCAACTTCTCTTTAATTTGGTTTTCATGACCAATTTTTGCTAGTATAGTTGCTGAACCGCCACCTCCAGCCCCATTGCATTTAAAGCCAAGAGCACCATTATCTTTTGATATTTTTTCTGCGTTCATAATGCTTTTGTTGACCATTAATGGATGGAGTTTTTTTTGCGCGTCCCAATTTTTGCTCATAATTTCTCCTATACTTGCTAAATCAGATTTAATTGCCCTTTTCATTTCCCACGCACAATTTTTCATAATCTCAAACGATTTAATAGTATTTGGATCTTTTTTTTTGTAATTTTTTATAACAGATCTATGCATTTCACTCGAGCTTCTCGAGCCAAAAAATAGCAATAAAAATTGGTTTTCTAATTCTCTAATTCTTTTATCGCTAATTTTGACGCTTGATATCTTAGCGTCAGGATAATCTATTTCCATAAAATTTATTCCCCCATAAGACGCAGCAACTTGATCTTGCACTCCACTCTCCAAGTTTAACTCTTCAGTTTCAAGTTTATGGGCTAACTGCGCAATTTCGTAATTAGTTAAGTCTACTTGATTATATTTAGATAACGCAGAAATTAAAGTAACAGCAATACTCGCACTAGTGCCAGTTCCACATCCGGGAGGCGCGTCTGCGCTCACATTAATATCTAATCCTTTTTCAATATTCATCCTTTTAACTGCAGCTTTTAATAAATCCAAGTTTCCATCGTATTCAACTGCTTTAAAATTTATAATTTCAGTGCTTTGTTCGAGATTTTCGGCGAAAATTCTTATTTTATTCAAACCATTTTCCATTAGTTTTACTTTGCTATAAAGATCAACACAAAAGCTAAAAACAGCACCTTTAGGATAAAACCAAGTGTCTGTCCAACCACCTATGTCGAGAATTCGATTCGGTGCTCTTGATAAAATTACCTTTTTTACGCTCATATCTCAAATTTTTAATTATCTCTTCAATAATCATTTGTATATTCCCAATTGTTAAAATTTTTGTATATCTTATATGAATTATAAAAATCAATTTGTAAGAGTTAAATTTATTGATCTACAATGCGAATAAATCAATTGAAAGTTTTAAATAAAGATGAAATTAAAAGTATCCACGATTCTTCAATAGAATTGCTTGGATCATTAGGTGTTAAAGTTGAGTCTGATGAAGCTGTAAAACTCCTTAAAGAACACGGGGCTACTGTCGATGTTAAAGAAAAGAGCACTTTTGTTAGGTTCCCAGAAAGTTTAGTTACTGAGCAATTAAAGAAAGTTCCAGATTCCTTCTCTCTCTATGGTCCGGACGGTTCTTATCAAGTGACAGTTAATACTTCTAATTTGAATTTTTCTACTATGGGAGCCGCAGTAAATATTAATGATTCTACAAAAAAAAAAGGAGTTAGAAAAACTACACTTGAAGATGCTATAAATCACATCCGAATTGTGAACGAGTTAGAACATATAGTTTGCTCTCAGGTTGATGTATGGCCCCATGATGTTCCTTTCACGGAATTGCATTGTCATACATTACGTGAGTGGGGGCGTCATAGCTATAAACCTTATGGAATGGCTTGTTATGGAAAAACTGCTTCTCAGGATATGATAAATCTTGCTTCTATTATTGTAGATGGAGAAGAAGAGTTAATTAAAAAGCCCCGCTTGTTAGGCGTATATAACCCAACATCTCCTCTTTTACAAACGAAAATTCTTCTTAATGGTCTTTTTATTTTCGCGAAATATAACCAGCCACTACTCATAAGTTCAGCAGCAAGCGCAGGTTCGACTTCCCCAGTTACTCTTGCTGGTACGCTTGTTCAAGCAAACATGGAAGTGCTATCATCCATAGTATTAACTCAGTTAATTAACCCTGGAACTCCTGTTTTATATGGATCTACTAATACGATAATGGACCCGATTAGTGGAAATCCTGCATATGGTTCTATCGAATTTTCACTTATTACTATCGCTTCGGCTCAATTAGCTCACTACTATAATATTCCCTCGAAAGGATCAGGGGCTCTAACTGATTCAAAATGTTTCGATGTTCAAAACGGATTTGAAAGATTCATGACATTATATTGTGCGGCATCAGCAGGACACAACTTCATTACATGCGCAGGTACATACGAAACTTTATTATCAGAATCTTTTGAATTACTTGTGATCGACGACGAAATGGCGGGTATTATTAAACGGGGATTAAAAGGTATATCCATCACTAAAGAAACTCTCGCCTTAGATCAAATAAGAAAAGTAGCAACTGAAAAAAAAAACTACTTAATGTTAAAACACACCGCTAAAAACACGAGAAAGGAAATATTTGTACCAAAGCTAATTAACAGAGAGAAAAGAGGGATCTGGAGGAAAAATGGCGCGAAAGACATTATAGCAGTTGCTAAGGAAAGAGTAAAGGGTATACTAGAAACGCAAAAAGGACCAGATTTATCATCTAACATCGAAAAACAAATTGCTAAGTACACTCATATTGTATCTTCAAGATCACTAGAAGATTACATGAAGCTAGAAGGTATTGATAACTCAAAAGGTTCTATAGATGTGGCTGGCGTAAAAATAGAATAAAGTAAATTCATTAATTAGGCTCTATTATTCCAGATCATTATGATTATTGACCGTATCTCGTTATTTTTAAGACTAACATCTATTTTATAGATCGTTAGTAAACAAAGAATATTAACCTTCTATGATGATTTTGTAACTAACTTTATATATGAGCAAGGAGAAATATACTTTAAACACTAATTAATTTTAAAACGTATTTAAATAATATAAGGAGGAATAAAAAATGGCTAAAAAACCAGTTGATGTCCTATTTGTAAAAAGTAAAGTTCGAGAATACATTAAGTCAAAAGATTGCAACACTAGTGGGGATGTTATTGACGGTCCTGCTCTTAATGAAGCAATTATAACCATTCTCGATGCAGCGATCGGCCGCGCTAAAGCAAATGGACGAAAAACTGTTCAAGAAAAAGATCTATAAATGATTGTACAGCAAAAATTTAATTCTTTAATTTTTTTTTTAATTATATTATTATTTGAAATTAACCACTCTTCAATAGACAATAGATTTCAAATATCGATTTAAAAATTAATAATTTTTCACTGTATTTTACTTTTTAATTAGAAAAAAGTATATTATTACTAACACACACAATTAAAACGACCTAAGGGAATAAAAAATACTTCAATAATCGCCTTATCCTTTTTCTTTTCATGTTTGAAGGAAATTTTTTATTCCTAACTCTTCCTTTTAAAATTTTATAATAATTAAAATTATGTGTCTAATATTTATTTAAATTCCTTTTCCATAATGAAAAAACCGATCGAAATTACGCTTTTCAGCGTTTGTAACCTCTCTTTAAGCAATTTGACTCGATCATATGGTCCTGAAACAGCAATAATTTCCAAACATTTTTCAAACTCTAAATGATAATGCGTTGTTGAGAGGATTATTTCCCCAAAATGATGCTGAATGTCAGTTTTTAAAATTTCATCTGTTTGCTGAACTGAAGCATAAACGGGTCTAGAATCATATTTGTGGTCATGATAGTCGTGATCGTGGTCGATTCCGTGAGAATGCTCGTGAGAGTCTTCTTTTTCGGATTTTCCTATAAAATGCTCGTGCAACATAATAATAGGAATGCATCCTACAACATTCACAGAAGTATCGGGAATACTTTCTTCACTAGCCATTAAAGAATGCATAGCCTTTCTTATACTATCTGATCTTGAGATACCTATTTTGTTTCTAAATGCCTCGAATTTATCGTATAAATCTTTTGGAAGAGACACTGTAAAGCGTTTATATTCCTCCATCTAAAACATCTTTTTTTTTTATAATAGCAAATTATTTTTTTATTAAAATGGCTATTGGAACGCTTGCTTCTCGCCATTGGGCAATTTTACCCGAATATTCTAAATTTAATTTAACTCTACCATGATCTCCCAGTATTACCATCAAGGAATTGTTTCTAAGCTGTTTGTAGTTGCCTAAAATCCACTTATCAGTACGTAAAATCAGTTTATCGATTAAATCCTCAGGAGTTCTTTGTTTAAGCGCTTGCTGTTGTTTATGAAGATTTTCAAAATCTAAATAATGCATCCAAGAAAGCTCAAAATTGTTAATTACTTTTGCAGATTCCACCCATGTGCTCATGTCAGTATCCTTTGGGACTGAGTGAGTCCCACCATCGTATCTTTCTATATCTTTTTTTCTTCCGACAAAACAAGTCTTTTTTCCGTGCTCATTTAGATATCTTAACAAATGAAAACCGTTAGGCTCAGGAGCAAAACCACCGTACATAATTTGATGAAAAACACCTAAAGTGTAAGGATTTTTAGTAGATAGAAGTAACATCGCTTGAGAATTAGTAATCATAAATTGTGGTTTATGATACGTGAGCTCGAATAAGCCAAAATTATCAATGATGTTAACACTGATCCTTTCAACGCCTTGGTAGAGATCGATAACAGATTGGACTGGTTCTGGAATAGTACCGAGCGGAGGAGCAATTCCTAATAATTTTAGAAGTGTTGCGGGTAACTGATTTAAGTAACACTTTATAGTTTGAAGTTCACTCATAATTAAATAATAAAAATCTATTCTTAAATTTAAAATTTTTAAATTGAAATTAATTACAATTTATTATAAAATAATGACAGTTTATTATTTTTAGTATAGTAAATATTTTATAAGTATTAGGTTTAATTTACCTACTTTTAAAATTAAGAGAAAACATGAAATGAAATCTTTATATATTGATACAGCTAATTCGGGAATCTCGGGAGATATGTTCTTGGCATCCCTTTTAAGCTTAGTATCCAATTCCAACGAAATTATAGCTGATTTAAAAGAATTAAAGCACTTTTTAAAAGGAGTTTCCCATATCGAACTTGAATTAACAAAAGTCAAAAGAATGGGAGTCGATGTTAATCAACTTAAATTAGCTATCAAAGAATCTAAAAACCATAGAACATCTAATGCACTTTTAAATGCACTGGAACGATTTCTGCTTGAAAAAAACTTCTCTGAACCAGCAAAAATATACGCTAAAAAAGTATTAAACACATTATTCAAAGCAGAAGCAGAAGTTCACGGAGACCTAGTTGAAAATATTCATCTACACGAATTAAGCTCTGTAGACACTTTAATTGATATTTTAGGAGTAACTAAAGCATTAGATAAATTAGGGGGTTTTAACGAAAATTTTGAATATTATTACAGTAAGGTTCCGCTTGGAGGCGGTAGCGTAAAAACTGCGCACGGAATTTTGCCTGTACCAGCTCCAGCAACAGCTAAGATTTTAGAACTGTCCGGAATAGTAGTGTTAGGGGGCCCTATCGAAAGTGAGCTCGTAACCCCGACTGGTGCTGCGCTTTTGGTCAATCTAAATCCAATATTTGTTCGCTTTACGAACCAGATGAAAATATTAAGAGTTACATATAGTACTGGACAAAAAAAGTTTAAAAACTTCTCAAATATTCTTCGGTTAATATATGGCGAGAGCGAAGAGCCAATTAGCACCCAAAATATGCACCCATTACAAAAATATGTTGAAGATGTAACTGTTTTAGAAACGGATGTTGATGACGTATCGGGGGAGATGTTAGGAAACTTCATCAATACTATGGAAAACGAAAGAATACTTGATATTCAAGTTTTACCAAGTATAACTAAAAAAAATAGACCTAGTCACGTTATTAAAATACTATGTCATCCTCAAAAAAGTTTTAAGATAATGGAAAAAATAATTAACGAGTTAAGCACGTTAGGGATAAGGTTTTATACAATTAAGCGAGTATGTGTTGATCGAAAATTTAAAAAGAGTAAAATTGACATAAATAGTAAAACTTACGAGCTAAATTTTAAAATATCTTACATTAAAATGAATGACGAAATTAATGTAATTAATGTAAAACCGGAATTTGAAGATCTTAAGAGAATAAGTAAAGAAAGCAATTTATCTATCAAAGAGATATTATTCTATTGTCAATCTGAGATAAAAAAACATTTTGAAAGCAGTAAAAAATCATTATAATTAGTAAACCCAAAAAATTAAAGAAAAAAAAAAGAAATCTTTTTATTTAAATGACCGTACCATTCTTATTTTAATATTTATCTACTTGGTATTTGTTTAAGAAATACTCATCGTCAACCATTTGCTTAGAAAAGTCTTTTAAGCGCTCAAGCTCAAGTCTTACAGCGCCTTCTTTCTCTGGTTCCCCCAATTCATGGAATAAATCCGCAGCCTCATTAAAGCATTTTATAACTTCTTCGTAATTTCCAGAAACTTCAAGGTCTTCTGCCAAAAATACTAAACCTTCGGCTACATCTAACTTCTTACCTAATTTCTTTTGAATTTTTAATGCTTGATAAGAATATTTTAAACCTTTTACGTGATCTTTAAACTTACTGTGTGTTCTTCCTAAAGTCCTTAAAGCAATAGCTTCTTCGTTTTGCAGATTATTATCCTTGCAATATTGTAAAATATTATTTAAAAATTGAATTAATTCTTCTTTATTATCGCCCTTCTTACTATCGTAATGCTCAATTGTTTCATTAAAACTTATTAACGTATTAATGATATCGCCATTTTCAAAAAATTCTTTAGACTTCTGAATATTATCGGGTGTTGCGACCATTTTAAGTCTCAACTACATTGTAATATATTTAATTTTTTTTAGATTTTTAAGAATTAGTAATTTCAATATTAATTATATTGCACTATCTATATATATCTTTAGGTTCGAAGAAAAAGATGTAAGAATATTAAAAAACCAATAGAATTTTAATAATCTCAATTTGGATAAAATTTGATTTTAGAAATTGATTTGGGTAAAAATTTAATTTAAAGATACTCGCTACACTCAGTAAAAAATTGTTCAAATGGATGTCTATATAAATAGCTTAGGATGGTCAAAAATAGATTTAGTAAGCGCGTTTGAATTAAATATCAAAACTTCTACAATTTTCTATTAAAAAAAAAAGGTGTTTATTATTTTTTAAAATATTCCTAATGGTCCGAGTAAGGGTCCGAAAATGCATAAAAGAACTATGCCAATTCCATAAATAATCCCAACCACTTTAATCTTGTCCTTTAATTCTGGAAGGTCGTAGACGTAAAAAGCGCCAACGAAGAAATGGAAGTATCCAATTAAGAAAATTAATACGGGATTATACCAATTCCACCAAACATATTCCCAAATTAAGTAATTTCCCCAATTTAGAAAGATCTCGACAATGACGCAAAATAATGAAAATCCAATAGCCATCGCCCACCGATTAGGAAGCCCTAGCATCTTCTTGTTTTTATCGTCAGGTAAAAATTTAGCAAAGGTTATGCCCGCTATAGAAAACATAAAAGCAATTTCTAAGTTCCAACCTATTAAAATAATATAGGCACTTGCACTTGGCGTAGTCCAAAATGCGGAGTAATTACTGAACGCAAAAACTAAAGCATTCCAAATCTCGTTGATTAGATCTAAGCCTAATACCGTCAATCCAGCGAATACAGTACTCCAGTTTTTCGTTTCTCTCGCATTTTTAATTTCAACGCCATAAATGTATAGAACTATTGCTAAAATTGGGATTATGTACCATCCAGTTAAGGGATTTAATTGTCTTAAATTAGACAAAGCTTCAAGAGAAGCGTCTGTAGGTGCCATCTTAATATACTTTTTTTTATTGTAATTTTTTAAATTTTTATTTTAGTTATGCAAAATCTTTATTTTTGATACATATAAACTTTTTTCGTTAGGAACTGATCTTCCTTAATTTTTTAAGGAATTCGTATCAAAAAATAAAATTAAGATTTTATATTTATTTATGGATAGGTTCCATATTTTGAACCAGCATTTATTAACGCTTTAATATTTGCTGAGGGCGTTCCTGGAGCAATATCGCAAGCAGTACTAAGCATAAACTTACCCCCTTCTGCAGCCGCCCTAATACACCTTTTTGCTTCCTCTTCGACTTGTTGAGCCGTTCCATATCGCATGATTGCTGTTGAGACGTTACCCATAAGAATTATGAATTTCTTTCCTAAAACTTCTTTCGCTTTTTTTAGATCTACCATATCAACGCTAATTACTAGTATTTTAAACTAACTTGTTATTAAAAATATACAAAATTTGTTGTCTCTTGCCAGAAGTAAAAAGAAACAGTTAAATAAAAAATCTATTTTGCGATTCTATTAGCTATTAAAGCGGCAGAAGCCCCTGCTCCAAACCCATTGTCAATGTTGACTACTAATAATCCTGGTGAGCACGATTGAAGCATCGTTGTTAAGGCACCAATACCTTTTTCGCCTAAACCGTATCCACTAGATATGGGAACTCCTATTACAGGAATATCGACGAGCGCTGCAACAATCCCAGGTAAGGTTCCTTCCATTCCTGCGCATACAATTACTACTTGAATATCTTCTTTAATCATATCACTGAGAGGTTTAAAAAGACGATGAATGCCAGCAATTCCTAAATCGTAGCTAGTAAAGGTTTCACATCCCATTGATTCTGCGATCACTTTAGCTTCCTCAGCAATAGGGATATCTGAACTTCCGGCTGAAATTATGCCGATTCTTCCACCTTTCTTTTTAAATTTGAAATCTTTTTCTTTTACTATTAGAGTTTTAGCTAATTCGTTAAAAATTAACGAGAGTTCTTTCTTAACGCCAAATTCTTTAGAAATTAAAGCCTTTTGTTCGTCTCTATACCTTGACACAATAGCAAATTTATTTTTCTTTAGGAAAGTATAAATTATTTCTATAATCATTTGAGGCGTTTTGTTTTCCGCATAAATAACCTCAACAACGCCAGTGCGTAACTTTCTGAAGACATCCAGCTTAGCCAAATCTCCTACCTCTTCGATAGTATTAGCCTTCAACATTTTTTCTGCCTCTTCAATAGAACACTTCTTATCAAGCAGTTTATTTAAAATTTCTCTAATCTCATCCACACTCAATCACCAATTCAAAACATTTCAAACTTTCAGTTCATAATAATTTACTAGTATAATATATACTAAATAGAATCTTTTGGTCTTAATAAATTTAAAAACATAGCTCCAATGTATTGATTATACTATTGATTATTTTAATATTACAAAGAATCTAACGATAGGTTTAAAAATACTAATTGAATCCCATTAGATGAATTTACAAGGTGATTATATGAGAAAACACTATCAAATACTTTCCGTTCTTATTGCCCTATTTCTCTTAACGAACGGTATCGTCTTACCCCTTAATATAACAGCCCCTCCTCCATCTTTACCAGATCAATTTATCGCAGATATCTTTCCCAGCACCAACACAACCGTTCGTTTAATAAACATCAACACGATGATTACCATGAATGCTACAGACTTTTCCAACAAAATGGAAATTAATTTTAATGGAAATTACACGCTGTTTAACCCAGAATATACAACGAATCTTACCCTAATCTTACCATTCTCGCTATGTATGGATGTCCAAAACTCCACTTTTGATGTGTCCGTAAACGATACGCAAATCCCTTTCGAAGTGTTAAGTAATACTGAAGAAAACTTAACTAGTACGGGAATAAATCTTGATTTCTTATCCAGATTTGTCGTCCATTGCCCAATAACTTTAATTACTTCCAATTTAACCCTTTTAGAAAACAATTCTTACATTATTAATTATCAATTCAGCGGTTCAATACCTAAACCGTTAGGTTTTCGGAATTTATTCTACATGGCGTATTATTTAGAAACTGCAAGGGTTTGGAAAGGAAATCTAACGCAAAGAGTAGAGTTTAAAGTATTTGGTAAGCTTCCTATATATAGTGGGGGGATTGATGTGGATCTGCAAATTTCAGATATTCAAGGAGGGCAAAGTGCTTTATTCGAATGGAATAAAGGAAAAGTTGAATCGATATATGTAGGAATTATATATTACGGCCCAACATCCGAAGATGTCTTTGGAATCGTTTTTATGGTCATTCTTAATGGCTTGGCGTATATAGCAATAATAAGCGGTGTAGTAATATGGCTAAAAAGAAGGAAAAGGAACTAAATAATTATCTCAAATCTCATTATTACTATTATTTTAGAATTTAGCAAAAATTTAGGTTTTTAAAAAACAATATTAACTAATCAAACTTTTTTTGATATTAATCAATACTATAATTATATCCATTAAAAGTGGTTCTAAATGTTTGATTATAAATCGTATAAAGATGTTGATTTAAAAGGAAAAAAAGTTTTGATGAGAGTCGATATCAACTCTAATATCGACATTGAAAACAATAGAATTCGCGAATCACCTCGTATTCACGCTTTAATTCCGTCATTAGAAGAATTAAAAGATAGTGCTGTGGTAATTATGGCACACCAATCTCGTCCAGGAGCTAAAGATTTTACTTCTTTGGAAATGCATGCCGAAGAAATACGGAAACTATTAGATCGTCCTGTAAAGTATGTAGAAGATGTTTTTGGAGAAAAGGCGATTCATGCTATAAAAGATCTCAAAATAGGCGAAGTTTTAGTTCTTAATAATGTGCGAACCTGGGAGTTTGAAACTAAACAGTTTAAAGATTTCTCCGAAGCTGAAGAATTAGAAATGATTCAAACTCTTGCGCCATTATTCGATTATTTCATCGCAGATGCGTTTGGTGCGGCCCATAGAGCACAACCCTCGATAATTGGATGGCCTACTTTACTTGCAGGTCCTACAACAGTTAAAGAATTTAAATACATGAGTAAAATAATAGAAAGCCCGGAAAAACCTATGGTCATGCTTATTGGAGGGGCGAAAGCAATAGATAAATTTAAGGCTATGAAATTTAATTTTGAGAACGAAAAACTTGATTACGCACTTTGCTCCGGTTTAACGGCAATCTTAATTATGGAAGCTATAGGAATCGAAACTGGGGAACCTAATAAGGCGGCAATAGCAAAAGATTTAGACAAAGCAAAAGAGGACATTAAAGAAACTTACGAAAAATTCAAAGATAAGATAATTTTACCAAAAGACTTGGTAATTGACGATAATGGCAACAGAAAAGCAATTAATATCGACGAATTAAAGAAATATAACGCCGTAACTGGTGATATTGGACCTAAAACTGCGGAAAAATTCAAAAGTATAATCATTAAAGCTAAAACTATCATCGCTAACGGGCCACCAGGAATATTTGAAAAAGAAGTATTTAGAAAGGGAACCTTTGATATGGTCGAAGCAATGGCTGAAGCTGCTAAAACAGGGGGTGCGCTTGCCGTAATTGGAGGCGGCGAAATGGGAACTGCAGCAGAAATGTCAGGATATGCAAAGGATGTTTCATTTATTTCTACGGGTGGAGGTGCGTTGTTAGAAATATTATCAGGAAAGGACGTACCAATGGTAAGAGCTCTAAGAGAAAAAAAACCATTAAAATAATAATTTTTTTAATTTTTTTTGCTTACTTATTTTAAGCCATGAAGTGAATTCTCTAATATTAAATTAAAAATGCCAAGCATCAGCAAATTTAATAAAATATTTATTTTTTAATAATATAAAATACTTATCTCTAAGTTTAATATTTTTATATATAAATTAAACATGGGCCAATGGTCTAGTCGTATGACGTCCGCTTGACGTGCGGAAGGTCGGGAGTTCAATCCTCCCTTGGCCCACCAAATTACAGAAAAGAATTAGATTAAAATGCCAATAAGATTTCGCTGGTCAACTAAGGAATATATACCGATTGCTTTTATGTTATTCGGTGCATGTGGGCTTTTCCAGGTATTTTTTATATTTGTAGCTCAATACTTTTTAGGCGTAGGTAATCATCTTGTTGTAATTCTAATCCCTATTGGAGCAACAGTAGCCTTATTTTTTGGAGTAGTTATTATTTTTGAATCGTTTGCTCAAGTCGAAAGAACGAAAAAATTAAAAACTCAATTTAGTAAATCGCGACAAAAAACTTCGAAAATTCAAAAATTCTTGTATTTTCCAATTGTGAGACCTTTAGCTATAACTTTCCCTATTTTTACTATTCTATTTTTTAGTACATATGGAATATGTTATATTTTCTTAAACAACATCATGTCATTTTTAATAGCGGAGAATTTAGCCACATTAGTTTCCTTACTAATAGCTAATTTTATTGAGAAAAAATACGCAAAAATTTCTAGACATTAAAAAATTTGAATGAATTAACACAACTGTATATAAATCAACAAAAAATTTTTATTAACTCAGTTAATATTTAAATATTAAAATGATTAAAAATTAGTTACAGTTCGTATTTAATCGGAATTTTTAAAATATATTTCAATCATTAAGATTTTTAAATATGAAGAAAATAGAAGTTCGTTGCCCCTCATGTTCAAGTAGAGGCTTTATTGAAGTTTCTGAAGAGGAAATAGAAAAAGCTAAAAGAGGGGTGTTTGCAGTAAATTTGGCGGAAGGTATTATTTGCGAGCATTCTTTCGTTGCTTACATAGATAAGAACTTCATGGTAAGAGACACATTTATGGCAGATTTTCAATTAGAACTTCCTGAGATAATTCCGGAAAAAAGTATAGAACCTAAAGACTCCGCTCAACTTGATTCAATTAACGTAAGTTCAATCAAACTTAATTTGTCTGCTTCCTTAATCGCTTATGTAATTAGAGCTATATTACATAAGAGAAAGATCGTTTTAATTTTTGACCAGCTATTTATGTTTGATGATGTTCAAAGGTTTTTTGACTATATAACAAGAAATTCTTTTGAAACTGAGCTTGTTGTCATTTCAGAAGATCAATATAATAGCGAAAGTTATAAAGATTTTATTGTTTTTAACCGTAAGGACATTATAAAGGACGACGATGGTATCATCAATGTAAAAAAATTAGGCATAGAAAGAGCCTTAGTGCAGAAATTTTTTGAGGAATATGAGCCAAGACCCAGTTTAATATATCTACAAAATGGACTACTAAAAGCTTACCAATTATCTGAAACGATAGTAGACATAGTTAAAAATTTTAAAAAAAAAGAGAAGGTTTATTCAAAAAAAATAATTGAAGATTTATCTAACATTCACAATGTAAAAATCCAATTAAAATATCTCGATTTTCTTTTTGAAATCGTTGAGAGTTATTTCAATGTTGAAGTTCCTAAATCTTCAAATGTTTCTAATTTTCTTGGAGCTTTGTAAGTAAGATTTTTTATATTTTAAATTATTTGAAAATCTTTGTTAAATAATCAGCAACTAATTCATCATTTTGATGAATTATTACTTTTGCTAATTTATTTCCGCCCCAATTGTCTTTAAGTGCTAGACTAAATGGTTCCATCGCTTTTAGAATTAAAAGTCACCCTGTAGTAAATATGAATAATATTTGGTTCTATCACATTTATATATTTCAGTATCTTAACGAATTATATTATCTTCATTTATTAAAAAAAAGGCAAAATAAAATGTTAAAAGATGTTATTAGAAACATACTCTATACTATTCTACTCCCTATCGTGCCACTATTTTTCGGATTGGTTCTGAGCTTTCAATTTTTTCAGTTACTTCGGTTACTGCCTGGTGATATAGTTCTTGCATATCTACAAGCTCAAGGTATTCCGTTTTCGCAAGCAGCACATGATGCAGCGTTTATATCATTAGGTTTTGATCAACCTTTGGATGTCCAGTTCTTTAGGTATCTTTCTGAGCTCTTTTCAGGAAATCTAGGGATCTCCATTGCTATTTCGCAAGGTAGCACTGTAGTTGAACTTTTAACTGAGAGGATTCCAGTAACTTTAGGTTTTACAATATTACCGATTGTTTTAGGTTTAATTGTAGGTATTTTACTAGGGATATTATCATTTAGAGTTAGATATAAATTGGTTAAAGTATTTATTCAAATCCTTATTATTTTAGGTATTTCGATACCGATATTTTCTTTAGGGATGTGGTTCCAATACGTTTTAGGTTATCAATTGGGACTTTTTCCCCCGGTGGGAGATTCATTTTTACCGTCTTGTGTGTTATTTCTGTTAACTTTATTTCTCACGACAAGACAAGTTCGTTCTAATTATTTGAGGAAATCAGAGGAAAAACATATTTTATCCAATAGCTTGCAGATAATTATGAATTTAAGCGTTTTAATTGCAAGTATTTTCATTCTCGAAGTTACATTCGGAATACATGGTTTTTTTGGACTTTTCATTACTGCAATTAATCTTATGGATTATTGGTTATGCAGAGCATACGTATTTATCCTAGTCGTACTTCCCGCAATTATTCTATTCCTATCGAATATAGGATACACAATTTACGCTTTTTTCTCAGAGGAAAGCCAATCACCAATTTTTACTAAGTATTTAGGGAAATCCGAGCGAATGATTGAAGAAGGTACTCAATATAGTGTCGATTCAGACCAAAAATTTAAAGATTTTATATTTTATCGGCTAAAAACGCCATTAACAATAATAGGAATAGCTGTGGTGGTATTCACAACAATAATAGCTATATTTCCACAGATATTAACTCCATTTACTATAGAAGAAGCAACTGGCATTTATGCGGGTGCTTGGGATCCGCCATCGGCTAATCATCCCTTAGGACAAGCTAGATTTGGACGCGATGTACTTGCATTATTGGCATATGGTGTATCAACATCGATGAGAGTTTGTATCTTGCCTGTTCTCATAGGAATTGCGATAGGAATATTATTTGGTTATTTATCCAAAGTTCATAGGTGGGTAAAAGGATTGGTATTGGGATTCATGGTAATCCTTTTCATAATACCCAGCATAGTTTTGATAATAATGTCATTTAGTATTTTGGGAGGAGGAAATATCTCAGTCATAATGAACATTATGTCCCTGTATATGATACCTTGGGTCACTTTAATAATCAGTAGGGGAAATTACAGCTTAAAATTAACCGTAAAGAAGTTAATTGTATATTTCCCGTTATTCATGGCGTTCAATATTTTGTTATTCGAAGCAATAGGTTTCCTTGGATTTTCCGATCCTTTAGTGCTAGTACAATTAGGAACTAATGTCAGTGAGGCAAGAAACTATTTATACAATGCCCCATGGGCTTCTTTTTGGCCAAGTTTAGCAATCTTTGCAATAGCCATGGGCTTTTTAACGCTTCATTATGGTTTGAAAGAACCAATACGGATATTTTATAGAGAATCAAAATTTTAACTTTTTTTTTTATTTTTAAAAACAGATCGTGAAACAGCCCTTTCACGAAGATAATTATGACTTTTATACAATATTTTAATAAGAAATTCAAATTAATTTAAGTACAGTAAGAATTAGTGATATGAAAATGACTCAAAAGATTTTTCCAGCACCTTTATATAATTTTCTAGATTACACACATGATGCTCAAGTTGAACAGACTATACTAGATTGTGGGGCGGGGGGTAACTTTCCTAAACTCGCACTTTTTGCAATCCATGGATTTGAAACTTATGGAATCGAAATTTCAGAAGAGCGGATTCAAAATGCAGAAAATTTTGCTAAAAAGAACGGCTTTAACTTAAACATTACTAAGGGGGACATGAGAAAACTTCCTTATGAAAATGAAGCATTTGGATTTGTATACACTTACAATACCATCTTTCATATGAATAAAGAAGAAATAGCAGAAGCTATCAATGAAATGTTTCGTGTTCTTAAAAAGCAAGGATTAATTTATGTGAATTTACTTTCGATAGACGATTCTAGTTATGGAATTGGAAAAGAAATTAGTTCGGGTACATTTATGGATGAAGAAAATGGAGAACAATTTTCACACACTTATTTCGAATATAAAGAAGGCGATAGATATTTTGAAGATTATAAAATTATCTATAAACAAATCAGAAGGGAATATCTGAGTGAGCGGGATTCTACTCAAGGCATGATTGACTACATTATAAGAAAATGAAAAAAAGCATTACATTTTTCTTAGCTATCTTAATAAACTCAAATGGTTAATAGTTACTTAAAAAAGAATAATTCAACTTTATTGATAATTCGAGTTATACTAATACTTCGGTAAGTTGAATAATTTAATAAGAATTTATGAAAATTGAAGTTCGTTGCCCCGCTTGTTCAAAAAGAGGAGAGCTTGAAATCTCCGAGGAAGATGTTAAAAAGGCAGCGAAGGGATTATTTGCTATTAATATTGATAAGACTTTCTGTTCACATTCGTTTATTGCGTATGTAGATAAAAATTTTTCTATTAGAGATTGTTATATTGCTGATTTCCAGATAGCGCTTCCTGAAGCTTTACCAAATAAAAAAATTGAAACGGTACCTACTGAAATAGAAGAATTTAATATATCTTTAATTAAAATAAATTTACTTCCTTCTCTATTAATAAACACGATTAGAGCAATCGTTACTGGTAAAAAAATAGTGATTCTCTCTAGCGATCCTTTCATTAATAAACAAATTAAAAACTTTCTCAAATATATAACTTCAAATTCTTTTAAAAATGAGATAGCGATAATTTCAGCAGAAGATTATAAAAAGGACAAAATACTATACGAGGAACACATAGTTCTTCAAGCTAATCAAATAGTCAAGGACGATACTAATATTATTAATCCGAAAAAAATGGGTATTGAACGAGCTATCGTTCAAAATTTTTTCGACACTTACAATTTAGAGACGAGTAAATTTGTATTAAAAAATGAACTTTTAAATCTTCACGAATATTCAAGAGATTTGATTGATCTTCTCGATAAATATAAAAAACCTAAAAAATTACGGAAGAAGGAACTTCTTAAACAGTTAAATAAAAGATGGAATATTAATTTATCAGGAAATTATCTTGAATTATTGTTAATTATACTAACTAGCTATTTCGATCACGACCTATCGGTTATTTTAGATTAGTACTTTCCTGGATTTCAAATGTAATATTATTAAAGAAAATTATGCGCCGCCCGGGAATCGAACCCGGGTCGCCAAGTCATTGCGAAAATCTTTAGATTAAAACTTTCATGGCAACCTGGCATACTGACCATTATACTCGGTGAATAAGAATCATCCGAACTATACTAGCAGCGCTTTTTAGTATAAGTTGTTTAACGATATAAAAAATATATTAAGAAATTAAAATTTATTGCTTTAATATGAGTTAATATAAAGAAGGGAATGTTTAATTTTTTAATTCAAAATTCACTTCTGCTTTAGATGTAATACCCAATTTGCTTGCTTTTTTCCTTATATATCTTATTCTGTGCCCTTTTAGCCGATCCGAAATTATAAAAGCTGGAATTATAGGAATCATCATTACTAATGGAAACGGGATAAACACTATTAATAGCATGATGAAAATTGTTAGCGACAGATCTTTTGCAAGTTGAGGTACAAATAAATTAAAAAATTCAATATAGGAAAGTATTACTGACACTCCAGCGTACCCTTTTAAAAATTGCCCGTACCATCTTCCAATAGATCTGATTTCAGCAGGTTTATTTGTATCTTTTTATCTTTTCAATCAAACTATCTTTGAAACTTTTTGTTTTATCTCATTATTATCTATAAAGGCTTCTAACTCACGTAAACTATTAGGTAAGCCCTCTCGAACCCCGACCTCTTTGCTTTCTAAGTAAGACATTGCTGTTGCCATCTTAGACGATTTCTCTAAACTAAACTCGTTTAGTTGGGATATTAGTAGTCCACTTAGAAAAGCGTCTCCTGCTCCTGTGGTGTCTTCGACCGGACCCTCGTAAATTGAACTGTTCACAATATGTTTGCCATCAGATATAATTGAGCCATTGGGACCATCGGTAATTGAAATTAATTTTATTCCAAGATCTAAAAAGTTATGAATCATGTGAACTATATCTGTCTCGTTTGTAAACTCTTGAGCCTCTTCTTTATTTAATGAAACGACATTTGAGTTTGAAATAAGAATTCTTGCCCATTTTGGGTTGTTTTTAATAATTGACATGCTGGGTGCGGCAAATACTTTACCACCGTTTTCTAAAGTGAGCGTTAGTGCTTTCTCAATTGCTCTACAACCACTTTCGGTAGTTAACGATGTCCAAGCAAAAGCTTTGATATCTTGAAATATATCTTCTTTTACATCCTCTGGTTTTAACATGTTATTTGCACCTTTATAAGCAAGAATACTTCTGTCTTTTCCCCATTCAGTTTTTAAAATTACTGAAAACGCCGTACAATCCTCATCAGTTTGAATGATACTTGAAAGATCTACACCTCTTTTTTTCATATCATCTAAACAAATACTTGCTGAAAAGTCGTTCCCTAATACGCCAAGATAAGCGCTTTTTAACCCCAACATCGCGCAATTTGACGCAATATTGGCAGCAGACCCCCCAGGAACAAATAGAACGCCATCGACATTCAGTTTGCGACTGTATTCAATTGCAGTGTATTTTTTAACAATTTCTTTATCAAACAATTCAAATCTAAGAATATCTTTAACTTGTAGCATACAATCAAGAGTACAACTACCAATCGTTATTAATTCTGGATTCATTTTTAACACTTTTAAATATTGAATTAGAGAATAAATTAAAAATAGAGTTTTAGCTTAAATAATTTTGCTTGGTAGTCAAAAAGAGAAACTTAAAAAAAAAAATCTAATCTCGCGACTTCAACTTGTTTAATTCATCTTCTAATTCTTTTACCTTTCCATCGGGATCAACCGAAGGTAATGCTCCACCTACTTCAACTTGTATCTCGGCATCGATTTCGCCTAATATCTCCTTAACCTGGTTATCAGTAACTGCTGTATCGAGAGTCATGTCGTCTATTCCGTCAGATGTTATCTCTTCAACAACAGAAAAATCTTCCATATCAATACCAATTGTGGTCATCAAGTCTGTAAGCTGAGGAACCGATAACTGATTTTTTAATGCACCTAAGCTAGTGGCAATACCTTGCATGATAAATGAAATATCTTTAACAGCGTTAGCCTGTTCCAACTTAAATACCATTCCTTCTAAGTTAGTTCTGAAATGGTCAATCGCTCTAGCTTGCTTTTTAACTTGAAGATAATTTCGCGCGTGAAATTCTGAACCGTCCATATCACCAGCTTTTCGAAGTTTTACAGCTTTATCTCTCGCTAATTTAGATGTCATCTCCATTTTCCTAGTCTGACGAGCCAATCTTTTGTTGAACACCTTTAATTTGACGGTAGCAGAGCGAACAGAATCACTTTTTTGGCCACCGGACAACCACTTTGACATATCTTTAAGAAATCCCATATTCATCATCAATTTTTTCGTTATTACTATATAATAATATTAAAAATCCAAGATTATATAATTTTTTGTTGTAGACCAATGTTTACAGTACAATTTTAAAGAGAAAATTTGATATATTTGGATGTATTAATAAATAAAATAAGTATCGAACTAGATTAGCTATAAATATTAATAATTTTTTAAGATAAACAAGATAAATAAATAATTTAAAAAGGTCATTATAAATTTGAGTAGTGTTGACAGTAAACTTTATCAATACGCTGTTCAAGAAGCACAAGCAGCAGTAGCATTAGACGAGAAGGGACATTATAGACAAGCGCTAAATAAATATCAAAGAGCCGCAGAAATTCTTATTCAATTCGTACAATTTAACAAAAACCCAATAATGGTTAGAAAATGTCACGATCAAATTGAACAGTATATTAATCGTGCTAACGTACTAAAAGTACATTTAAGTGGCCCTCGTGCCAGAAAAGGTAGACCCTCTATTGGAACAAGTGAAGCCAAAGATGGCGAGGGAAAAGGGGAGGAGGGACAATACTCTGCTGAAGAACAAGAAATTATAGATTCGATTTCAGGCACAATATTAACAGAATCTCCTAACGTAAGGTGGAACGATATTGCGGGCTTAAAGTCGTCTAAACAAGCTTTAAGAGAAGCGATAGTGTTGCCAATTATGAAACCCCAACTTTTTACGGGAGCAAGAAAACCATGGTCAGGCATTTTATTGTTTGGCCCACCTGGTTGTGGAAAAACATTATTAGCGAGAGCTGCTGCTACGGAATGCGAAGCGACATTTTTTAGCGTTTCATCCGCAGATTTATTAAGCAAATGGTTAGGCGAAAGTGAGAAATTAATCAGCTCGCTTTTTAAAGTTGCTCGAATTAAAGCTCCAAGTTTAATTTTTATGGATGAAATTGACTCGGTGGCAACTAAGAGAGGTCAAGGGCACGAAGGAGGTGGCGAAAGACGGGTAAAAACGCAATTGTTAAGCGAAATTCAAGGCGTTAAATCGGGTTCTAAAAAACCATTATTAGTTTTAGGGGCTACTAATCGACCTTGGGACATTGACGCTGCTATGCTTAGTAGATTTGAGAAGAAAGTGTATGTGCCACTTCCAGATCTAACAGCCAGAATTGGAATCTTTAAAATTCATACCGCAGGTATTAATATGGCGTTAACTGAAGAAGATTTTATCGAATTAGGAGTTCGGTCTGAAGGATATTCGGGAAGAGATATTTCTAACGTGTGCCGCGAAGTCATTATGCTTCCAATTAGAGAATTAGATATGGGTGGGCTTTTAGAAAACTCCGATCAAGAAGTAATTGTAAGGGATCTTAATTTAAAAGATTTTGCTAAAACATTAAAAAAAGTTAAACCAATGACAACTAAAGCGGCTCTAAACCAATACGAACAATGGGCAAAAGAATTCGGAGAATATTAATAAAAATTAAAGTTGGAAAATATGGAGAGGCAAAAGGTAAAACCTAAAGAAGTTCCTAAAGAAGTTAAAGAAAAAGCAGATAAGGAACTTGAAGACTTAAGAAAAGAGTTGGCTCGGTTAAAAGTACTAAGAAGCCAACAAGCGAAAGAAAGGCAAGAAGCGATACAAGAAGCGGGTACAGAAGAAATTACTGAGGAAGAAACAAGCGAAGAAATAGAAGCGCGTTTAGATAAAATTGAAGACTTTCTCACATCAAAGCTAGGAGAAATCGATCAAACAGCTTATAAACAAAATGCCATTCAAATCGAGAAAGAGCTCCAAGAGATTGAGTTAGAAATAATAAGAGAGAAGGGTGTCGTTGTCAGAGAAATATCAACTTACGAGTTGTTATTGAACGATTATCCTTGGCTCGAAGAAAAAAGATATGTTTTCATGTTTTCTCTTCCTAATAAAAAAACAAACTTGAAGGATTACGAATCTTGGAAAAGCGAATGGTCTAAAGTTCTTTTTGACTACGCTCGCTACGCTATTCTCCACATCTTATATCTTAGAAAGTTAGAATCCGATAAACCTTTTTCAAACTTTGAAGATCGTAACTCAGCTTTAAAGATACTCGCTGAAGAACTAGTAAATAAAGAACAAGCTGAATGGCTATCAAAAAGTAAAGAAAAATTAAGAGTTTATTGGAAAAGTCTAGATAATTGGGCCGAAGATATCTATGATTGGGCCATGGAAATTTCACCATTAGAACCAATATTAATATTTGAAATAAGAGAATCTAACAAAGCTTTTAATACGCTTCCCAATAACGACATAATAAAAATATTTAAAATATTGGAAAAGGATAAGAGAGGGCAGATTATAAAACTTGATGACGGTCAGCTTTCTTTTAAAATTAAAATAGAATAAATCTCTTATATTGAAGGGAAATACCACTGCTTTCCTTTTAAAAGAGATTCCCTAAATTTAGCGATTCCACTATCTTCTAACGATTTTAGGGTTTGTAGGGCGCGATCTTGAGACCATGTTAGAGCAATACAAATATCTTCAATCGAAACATAACCTTTTTCTTTTGCGATTCCGATAATTTTCACTTGGTCGTTAGTGTACTGAACCGGAAAGAACCTTACCATTACGGAACTGCCCTTTAATTCTTGTAATTCCTCTATAACGCGATCTTTTTTTAGAATCTTTAATGCTTTGAGTAAATCTTTTAAATCTAATACTTCTTTTAAAATACCTGTATTTACTAAGTCATAAACTTCAGAAATGGGCATTAAACCAACTCCAATTTCTTCTTTTTGCATCAAAACTCTTTGATAAGCGAGCATTCCTAACTTTTCGTGGTCGATTTTTGAAAACTTCTTCAAAACATCGTTTTCCATGATTTGTTCTGTTATGATTTTTGAAGACGGTATGTTATACTTTCTTTGTAAATCTCTGACTTGATCCTTCAATTCAGGAGTTAAAGCCAATATAACTCCATGTTTTTTTGCCAGTTCCCGAAGTTTTTCTTTTGTAAAGTTTTCTGTCGAAGCTTTAGCTTGAATATCTTTTACTTTTAACTCTGCTGCCTTCCTTTTCATAGCTTCTCTTAAATCAATTTCATCTTCAATCTTTCGAATGCCCATTTTTCAATATCACTATTATTTAATACCTTAATTGACTAATAATAATAAAATTACTTATTTCTTTTTATTTTGATTGATGAAGAGAGATTTTAAAAATTTTTAACCTCTAATATTTAATATAATATAAAAAAAAATATTTATCTAGGAATAATTAATTCTAAAATATTATGCTTGAGTTAAAGAAAATTGAATCTATTTTAAGAGAACAAAAAGATTATTTAAAAAATCAATTCTATGTTGAGAAAATTGGCGTTTTCGGTTCATATTCTAGAGGTGAAGAAACGCCTGAAAGCGACATAGATATCTATGTTAAATTCAACGGTCCAATTGGTTGGAAATATTCTATACTTAAAGAATTTCTTGAAAAAATATTAAACAAAAAAGTTGATTTGGCAACAAAAAATGCTCTTAGACCTCAAATGAAAGATAAAATTCTGCATGAAGTGATTTATGTATGAAAAAACGAACCGTTAAATTATTTCTTGAAGATATTAATGAATTCATTTTATTGATTGAGAAATATATTGAGGGTTTAGATTATAAAAATTTTTGCGAGAATCAAATGGTAATTGATGCGGTTTTAAGAAATTTAGAACTTATAGGAGAAGCATCAAAAAACATTCCAGAGGAAATTAAAATTAAGTTTCCTGATCTTCCTTGGCCTCAAATGATAGGATTAAGAAATATCGCCGCTCATGGTTATTTCAAAATTGATTTGGAAATAATATGGGACATTATTACAAAAAATATTCCAGAATCCAAAAAGCAATTAAAAAAAATGTTAAAAGATTTATTTCAAGATAAGCAAATAAATCCTTAGTGAGTAATGAGAGATTTAAAAACTTTTAGGCTTGTAAATAAAATTGAAACAACGATGATTTACGACTCCCTTATAAAAATATCCCCCAAGATATTAACCTTTTTCGAGAAAACAGACTATAGATTATCTATTTCCTTAAATGACTTGGAAGCAAAAAGCAAGTTTCCTTCAATTTTTTTAATTTCAAAAGATCAACTTAGATTTTTACCGACTTTAAAAAACGATAAAATTATCTCAGCAGGTTTATATTTTGGTTTTATTAAGAAAGGAAATTTCTATATCAGTTTAGAAGGTGCAGAATTTCTATATCATAATAATTTGTTTTCTGATCTTAAGAGAATTCATTTAAATGATAAAGGAGAAAAATCCATTCTTTATGGGAATAGTATTCTAAAAACTATGATACGCGCTATTCCAAGTTCGTTAAAACAGAACGATATTCTATTGATTTTTAATAGTAATGATGAAATTATAGCAATAGCCCAATCTAAATATAATTATCAAAATATTCAAAAACTCAAGCCGAAAGCAATTATTGCTATTAATTTAAATGATAAAGGTTATTATTTAAGAAGAAATCAATGATTTGATAACTTCTTCTGAAAAAAGAAAAATAAAACTGAAAAGTGAATCGTTATATTAACCTCTTAAATTAATTCAACATTGAATTTCGCTTCAATATCTCTTCCTTTGAAGAAGATTCACACACTATGATTTACTTTTTTTGCATATATAAATCTATTAGGACTGAATTTCTAAAAAATAATTCAATCATTCATTAAACCTTAAAATAGAAAAATTGAGTAAAAGAGGTGAAACGGGGTAAATTCATTTATCCAAATCGTTATTATCATTCAAAAGTAGGGATTCTTCTTCAGAAATTCGCTTAGTTTCATCTAATAAATCATTATAGAGAGTAAAGAACGCCGAAGTAAGTCCAATAGGTGATTTTAGTAGTTCAGTTTTTATTGCTTGATACTCTTTTTCATCCGTAAAAATATTGCTTAGCTTATTCTCTATCTCTAATGGTACTTTCGCAAATTTTCCAGCTAATAATAATGGTTGTTTTTTACTTTTAATATTTTTATAAGGAAAATTAGAAAAATATTTTTCAATCAATTCAAATGCTCCTTCGTATTGGACCACATCCTTAACCTGTCTTTTCAATTCTCGTTCGAATTTTTGCTCGAAATCTCGAGTAAATTGTACAACACACTCTCGTAATAATATAGAGTACTTAGATGCGACTAAACCAACTGAGATTAATTCAGATTCATATAATGTAAAGATACCTTCTTCTAATTTAATGTCCAATAGCCCCCCCAAATTTATAACTTCTTCGCTCATAAGTTGCACAGCATTTAGAAATCCCGGAAAAATTGATTCACTTAAGCTAGAAAGAGCCCAATCGTGGTCGAATAAAGGGTTTCCTTCTCGATCTCTTACAACAAGCCTATTAACTGTAAATGGTAGAATATAAAGGAGTTTAGGCTCTTTTATTACACCTATACAAAAAATTAAGATTCCTAAACCTGTAGTAGCGTAAGCAAATAGAATAAAAATTGGATTCCAATAGTAAAAAAGGTATATAACTAGAGTTAATGGCCCATTTATTACAGTACCCATAAAAAATATAAGAGCTTCTCTTTTTATCAAAAATGGAGCATTCAACCAGGTTTTTAAACCCCAATAAAACGACGCACTACCAACGAAGAATATAAAAATTGAACCCATCAATTCATACAATCCAGTCCAATTTAAATTTAGATGCCCTCCCACTAATTCAAATCCGACAGCTCCAGGTTGAAAAGCAAGATAACAAAATAAAACACCTAAACCAACTACTATAATTAAGAAAGGTGAATTAGATGTTTCTTTTATCGTATAATTGATCCCAATCGCAAAAAACACTGCACTAGGAAATAGCATAAGACCAGAAATCCGAGAAAGTAATGTGATCAAAAAAAGATTTGCCAACAAGTCTAAGGTAAAGAGCATGCCCATAAAAAAAAGAGCTAATCTAATATAAGATAAAGATTTTATTTTCTTAGTTCTCGGTGTGACATACATCAATAGAATAGCGACTAGAATAACTGTACTCGTGAAAATTTCAACGATTACTTCAGGTGTCCAATTTAATACCATTTTCTTATTCCATTTACTTAATTTTAATTATTTTTTATATCAACCTATTTTGATATTATTTAATATATTAATTACATCCTCTTGTTTATCTGGATTTAAATAGACTTCTTTACTCAGATCTTCTTTAAAGCAAATTAAATCGTAATTAATTAAAGTTTTTAGTCGATAATTAACTTGTTCTCGTTTTTCATCTAAAAATTTAAAGATTTCTGAATTTTTAATTGATCTTTGTGTTCTTAATAAGTCTACAATTTTCCTATTTATCTTATCTCTTAGTAAAAAATTGATTATTCCTAAATCGACTTCCATCTCAATGGGAAGAAACACTGTGTAATTTCCTACTTTAATTTTATAGATATAATTAAAATTTAATAACATCTCTAAGTGCCATACTAATTGGCCTGAACTCTCCGATCCCATAGAAAGCGCTCTCTTTCTTAAAATAGAGAAGTGTGCGCCGGGGTTCGCGCTAATGTAATTGTAAAGCCCTCTTCTAGTAGGATTTACAAGAACTGTTTCCCTTGAAAACTTTGAACCTTCAATTAAAATTTTTTTATTTATTAATAATTGTATTATAAATAAGAGCCCGTTTCGGGGCAATTTCAAGCTTTTTTTTGCCACGTTATAGAGAGTTTCTATGTTTAAGACTTTATTTTTACTCATAATCTCCTCAGCTATTTCTATAACTTTCTTCACATTAGGATGCTCTAAACCAATAGACTTAGATAAGATCTTGGTTTCCATAATAGAGATAACTAATTTTATTATAAGATTAAAAATTACACCGTATTCTTGAAATTCAGGGGCTTTCAGAATTTCAAGTTTTATTAATTTCCTAAAGTCGGTATCTTTTATACTTCTGTTAAGAAATTTATAAAGATTGCTTCTTAATAAATATAGATAAAAACTATCGTTGAAAACAAAAAAAATAGAAATAGGTCTTAACTTTTTTGAAAGCCTAAAAAATTGATAGCTTCTTTTATTGATTATTTCAATCCTCTGGTTATTTTGTAGAACTAAAACTAAAATATTAATTTTTTCAAGTGCATTATAATTTTTCTTAAGGTACCTACTAAGAAGATTCAACATAACAAGGAGGATTCCATTAAAAATGCAACTTATGATTTACAAGTAATTTATTTTATCATATAAATCTATATAGACCGAAATTCCCAAATTCCAAATTTATGAATCTTCTTTTTTTATAAGACAATAATAGAAGCCAATAGTATTATGTAGGTGAGGATACAAGCGCTGTGAAAACTTTAAATCTTCTGATAAGTTAACTCCAAAAACTTTAGTTAATCCTTTCACGCCATAATTTTTGGAAATTTCAACGATTTTAAAATTATTAGATTTGTTCAATACTTCATCAACAACTAGCTCATTTTCTTCAGGAGCAATAGAACAAGTACAATATAAAAGCATCCCGCCTGAATTTAATGCTTTCAACCCGGTAGTTAATAACCTCTTTTGAATTGAAGCCATTTTTTCAATATCTTTCATTCTTTTACTTTTTTTCCTACTTGGGTCTTGTCTTATTAACCCTTCCCCAGTACATGGAGCATCTAATAGAATTTTATCTCCTTTAACATTTGTGTTTGATAAATTAATAGCATCCATATTAAGTACAATTGAATTATTAATTCCCATTCTTCTTAGGTTGACTTCTAAAGCGGGAATTCGATTTAAATTCTTTTCAACTAAAATGAGCGTCCCTTTATTTACCATTAGTTGAGCTAAGTGTGTTGATTTACTTCCTGGAGCTGCACACATATCAATTACAACATCATTAGGCTTAGGATCGAGAATAATAGCTGAAAGCATTGAAGCGATATTTTGTAAATAGTAATAACCTTGTAGAAATTCGTGAGAAGAGCCTAAATTAAAACTTTCTTTAACAACATTGAACCCATAAGGAACCCATTCAATTGGTTTTAACTCATTTCCTTTCTTCTCTAGCCGTTTTTTTAATTCTAATATAGATATTTTAAGAGTATTAACACGTATTGAAGGTATTAATGGCTGCTCATTTGCCTTTAATAATTTTAATGTTTCATCTAATCCTAAGAATTGAACATATCTTTCAAGCATATAAGGGAGATATCCGTATTCTTCCGCGAGTTTATGAGCAGTTCTAACGTTCTGAGAAATTAAATATCAACTCTAAGTGAAACTATTATTACTTAATAAAAATTAATTTATTATATTTGTTATTAATATAGAATAGAGTAGCATTATGATTGAAGTCGAAATTAAAGTTAAAATTTCTGATCCTAATCAAGTGAGGAAGAGATTTGAAGAGAACAAAGGGGTTTACAAAATTTCCTTACATCATGAAGATACTTACTTTAATATGCCTAAGGGTTTAAGGGATTTTAAACAGACTGACGAAGCATTAAGGTTAAGAAAATCCATTGAATTTAATAGGGATGATAAAGCGATAGCTCAAAAAATCAATTATTTTATAACCTATAAAGGGAAGAAAATTGATAAAACAACCAAAACAAGAGAAGAGATCGAAGTAAAAATAAATGAAATTGAAGATATGAAAAATCTTCTTAAACTATTAGGATTTCGAGAAGTTTTTACCGTCGTTAAAGAAAGAGAATTATATGAATTTTTGTTTAAAGACGCGAAAATCGAAGCTTTAATCGATTATTTACCTATTTTAAAGCGACATTTCGTAGAAGTTGAATTAATGACCGAATCGTATGAAGATATAGAGAATAGTAAAAAGATTCTTTTTCAATTTTTAGAGAAATTTGGAATTAAGAAGGAAGAATCAATTAGAAAATCGTATTTGGAATTAATTGCAGAAAAATTAAACATAATATAAAAAAAAGAATTAAAAGATAAGTAGGTATTCTACTTAATTATTAATTTATCGAGCTCTGCTATTTCTTTCTCTAATTTTATTCGATATAGCCCCAAATCGTAATTCTGATAGACTTTCTTTATTAAATCTTTCTGTATAGATTGCGATTTTTTCGATATTTCGTGAATGACGCTCAAAAATTCATAATATTCAACATTACTTTCTACTAATTCATTCATCACGTTTCAATTCTCCATTTTAAGTTATTTTTATTTTCTTACAATTACAAAATAGCAATATACAATTAAAAATAATCTGGAGTCCAGTCTTTGTGGGTTCAGAATTCTGAGTAATACTAACTAATGTGATTCTATAACATGCTAAAACATTAAATGGGAAAGCAGTCCCATTTTTAAAACGATTTATATCTTCAGATTTTGATCTATTCTTCTTTTTTTCTGAATTTAACTCGAAAGAATAATTTTGGATGCAACTCTGAAGAGTTTAAGGTCAGTTAAAAGATTAAATGAAGTAATTTTGAAATTGTATAAGTTTATATGTAGATTATGAGGATTTTTTCATAAAATCAAATAGTTTTACACCGATTTTTTCTTTAAATCGGTTTATTCTCCATCTAGTATTTGGGAGATGTATCTCCTTCCTTTAATTATCCACATGATTTTGTGTCCTTCTCGAGCTTTCTTCCCCCATTCTGATTTTTTTCTGTGATTTTGTTCTATAAAGCGATACCCAAATAAATCCATATATTTAATTCCGTTTGAAAATTTCTTTATAGTGTATTGAATCTCGTCAATTTCGACATATTTTTCTCCTTGAAACATTGCGTTATATATTTTTAAACCTTTTTCCTTCAAATCTTCCATTTTACACACTCTTATTTTTCTTTGCAACCTCTATAACCCAGCTGGGTAAATCGTCTAACTGATTGTTGCTGAAAACTAACTTCTTAAGTGACAAAAGATTTGGGCAAGGGTCTGGATATTTTTCTAGTTTACAATAAGATATTTCCAAGGATTCTAATTTTGATAGCTTACAAATCGACGATGGAATTTCTTTAAGGTCTTTGAGAGACAAACTTATTATGAAGCCTTTTTTGGTAGCTTTAACGCGACCTAGTCCTTTATACCCTATTTCGGTATTTTCTTTAATTAATACTTGTTTAGCTTCGTCTGATAACTCAAACTTTTGTAAAAAACTCTTTAATTCGTTCCTAAATTTCATATAATCTAAATAATCGATATCGAGAACAAATTTTGAGTCTGTTGAGTTTAAATTATAATAAGTTCTAATCTTTTTTAACGCTTTTTCTCGAATTTCTTCAAATTGATGATACTCTTCTGTTTCAAATAAATCTAATAGTTTTTTAAAGAAATAAATAGATTTTTCGTTTTGGATCGCCCATATTAAAGGCTCATGTTCCCGTGTTGGAAAGTTCTGGATCAATACTTTAGCTGCTTCAAATCTAACTAGAGTAGATTCGTCAGAAATTAGGCAATTTTCAATTATGTTAAAGGTTAGTTCGTCTTCAATCGATAATTTACCGATATATTCTAAGCTTGAATATCTAATGTCATCGTTATCACTTTTATTTATTAACGATTCGAAAAGCTTTAAGGCGTCCTTCTTTCCTACCTCGTTATTAAGTACTTTGAAATAAATTTCTTCAGGTGTTAATTGGTCGCTCATTTTTACTTTATACTTTCTTTTACTACTTCGTGATGACATACCGTTAATGAGATTGTTTTGGGGGCAATTAATTCGAGGTTTTTCATAACCTGCACATATGAGGCTAAAATTATTAAATTTTCGTTATTACCTTTTAATTTTACATTTTCTTGGATATTACAATTATCAGCGATAATAGCTTTTTCGATTTGAACATTACTTGAGATATGTGCCTTGTTATAGATTAGACATTCCTTAAGTTCGGAATGGTTATTTATAAATACATCCTCGCCAATTATTACATTTGGACCAACTTTACAATTCTCTCGAATTACAACGCTTTCACCAATTGTGCAAGGAGGATAAATCTTCACACTTGGGTGGATGTCTGTAGAAGGTTCTATTAAATTTCTTACGTTTCCTTCCTGATTTTTTATTAAATCGTTCATTAATAGAATGTTTCCTTGCAATAAATCGGAGGGTTTACCTACATCGCTCCATATCCCACTTATAGGGTAATGATAGAGCATGTTTTTATCGGCAACTTTAGGAAATACGTCTCTTTCAATAGACACCTTTTTGTTTGGTTCGATAAAGGAGAATATTTCAGGTTCTAGGATATATACGCCTGCGTTAATAGGCATAGGAACATATTTGCCGTCTGGAGGAGTGTATTCGTCCTTTTCAAGAAATTTTAGTAGTTGTTGCGTTTCATTATTTACTATCAATACGCCATATCTTGAGGGGTCCTCTACGGTTTTACCGGCTATTGTACCAATACCTTTACAATTTTCGTGAAATTTAAGCATATCGCTAAAGTCATAATTTAGAATTACATCTCCATTTAGCATGAAGAAGTTGTCGTTTTCGAGGTAAGATTCTGCTAATTTAATGGCTCCCGCAGTCCCCATTGGATGTTTTTCGCCCGTATAATGGATTTTTATTCCTAACTTTCTTCCTTCCTTGAAGTAGCTTCTAACAATATCGTCCATCACACTTACAGCTAAAACTATTTCTTTAACTCCAGCTGCTTTTAATAAGAGTATCTGTCGCTCCATAACTGGTTTATTCACGATTGGAATTAATGTTTTGGGTATAGTACACGTTAGGGGTCTTAATCGCGTCCCCCAACCACCCGATAAAATTATTGCTTTCGTCATTTTTTTTAATATAAAGTTTTAATGGGATGTATAGAATAATTAAAAAGCTCTTTTTTAAAAACTATTTTGTTAATTAATATTTTCATCCAATTCAAATTCATATACTCTATCATAATCATTATTCCTAATATTCGAAAAAATCCAAACAAATATTATAAAAATAAAGTTTAGTACAGCGCTTATACTAAAAAGGGTCCTAATACCAATCAGTTCTGCTATCGGCCCTGATATTAGCATTGCTATCGGAGATACTAAAGTAACTATAGTAATAACATTAGACATAACTCGTCCTTGTTGATCTGGAGGTATGACGGTTTGTAGAATAGTTAAAAACATGGTGTTAACAAAAGGAACAATAAACGCAAACATAAAGCCACCAATACTAATCATAAGAAAATTGCCTGGAGGTGCCAAGGCTAATATTAAATGTCCGATCTCGCCTATTAAAATCCCAGTAAAAATAATTAAGGGTTTTTTATTCCAAACCTTTTTAATAATTACAATTATTGCTCCAACAAACATCCCAGCTTGAATTGATGCTAGAACAATAGATAGGTTTTCCACGCTCCCAGAATGAGTCCCACTAACATAAGGTATCATTAAAGTGTTAAAAGGGTTTCCTAAAAAATTTAAAATGGTTGCTACAAAAAGCAATGTTAGGAGCCCCGGAACAATTTTTATAGCTTTAAACCCTACTTTCAATTCCCTAAAATATGATCTTTCATGCTTAGGAAGATGTTTCTTTAGTATAGGGGGTATTTTTATCAACAATAGAGGGGTTATAGCGATCAAAAAAGTAAGAACATCAACCCATAATATTTGATCAATTGGAAATAATATCAACAAAATGCCAGCAATAATTGGGCCCATTGTATTGACTAAACCGGTAAAGAAATAATTAATACCATTCATTCTGCTTAAATGTTTCTTTGGTATCATTAAGGGAATTATTGCGTTTACAACTGGCCAATGAAATGCTTGAAATACACTTCTAATACTATTAATTAAAATTATCAACCATATTTCATGAATATTAAAGAAAAATAAAAGAATTAAACTTAAAGTAGTAAGCGCTTGACAAAAATCAGAAACCCCAATTAAAAGTTTTCGATTCCATCTATCGGCAAATACGCCAGCAAGAGGTCCGAGAATAAATATTGGCAGAAAAGAAAAAAAAGAGGCTAGTGATACTATCGTCAAGCTTTTAGTTTCAAAATAAATCCAATATATTAGTACAATTTGAACTATAGATGATCCTAACAACGAAAATAATTGACCCGACCAAAAATATATATAGCTTCTAAATGATTGTCCCGTAGCAGTTGTTTCCATCTTTTCCAACAATTGAATTGAATTTTAAACTTAATAAGAAGAATTTTTCTTAATATCTTAATATTGTTATATGTCGTTAGTTATTTTCTGTGAATATAAAAACTTACCTGGTTCAATTCCGTTTTTTTCTGCCATCTTGTAAAACAGTAATTGAAGAATTATTATTTCCATTATCGGTGCTAAATGAGGGTCCATTATTTTATGCTTATAAGTTATAATCTTTGGATTGTCGTGTATTTTCTTTGCTTTCTCGTCAAATTCTTGATTTGTGATGTGCAGAATTTTTCCACAAGCCCATTTGTTAACTAATTTATCTATGAATTGAGTGTTGAATGCGAAATTCTCTTTATCGGACGAAAGAATTACGAGTTTAGTACTCTCTTTTAAGCATTCGATACCACCGTGCCTAAAAGTTGATATAGAACTTGCTTCCGAGTAAGATTTGACGATTTCCTTAAAATTTAATGCCGCTTGATGCGCAGATGTTAGTGAGGCACCTCTTGAGAGAATTTCCAGAAAA
>JABCSY010000201.1 GCA_018238625.1 Promethearchaeota archaeon | reverse complement strand
ATTATTTTACTTAATAAAGAATATTAACTTATTATTTGGCTTGAATTTTGTATAAGTTTAAATCTGAAGTCAATAAAATTGACGATGTCTATCGAATTAAAATTGACGTTCCATTTGCCGTAAAATTCGTTTGTCTTTACCTATTTAAGATAAATGATCAATACGTTCTAATAGATGCTGGTTTAAACATGGGAAATTGGAGTAAGCTTCTTTTTTCAGCGCTAAACGATTTAAATATACCAATTGGAGATATTGATTATTGTTTTATAACGCATATTCACTTGGATCACATAGGATTAGTAAAAACTCTTAAACGCAAAAATCCAAACTTGAAAGTCGTAATGAACGATATAACACATAAAATTTTGAGATGGGAAACAAACGATTCAACTATGGAAGAGATAAAATCCGAAGCTAGAAAAGCTGCAGATCTGATGATAAAATATGGAATTGACGAAGAACAAGGGAAAAAAGTGGTTCAATTTTTCACTTTTTGGCCGAAACTTCTGCGTTACCAAAAACCAGATGTAATTGTGCGCGATAACGATAGACTTTTGGACGATTTAGAAATAATTTGGACACCAGGTCATAGTTTTGGTCACACTTGCATCTTTAATACAAAAAAGAAATATCTCTTCTCTGGAGATCACATCCTTTCGAGAATCACTCCACATATCGGGAATTTCTTGATTCCTAATTCTCTTAAGG
This sequence comes from Promethearchaeota archaeon, assembly GCA_018238625.1. Taxonomy (GTDB): domain Archaea; phylum Asgardarchaeota; class Lokiarchaeia; order Sigyniarchaeales; family SOKP01; genus SOKP01. Next base: position 1,907 of record JABCSY010000201.1, on the reverse strand, counting down.
AAGAATACGAGAAGTACGACTTCAATAACATTTTAGAACATTATCTAAACTCGCTAGATCGAATTGATAAGTTAAATACAAAGATAATTTTTCCTGCTCATCAAGAGATTATATACAATTCACACGAGCGTATTTTAGAGATAAAGAAACACCACGAGAAAAGGTTATCTGAAATTTCGAGTCTAATTAAAGACAAGCCTATGACGCCATTCAGAGTTTCTCAGATTCATTTTGGAACGGATTTAGACGAAATGAATTCATTTATGGCTTTAAGCGAAGTATTAGGGCATCTTTTTTATCTGGAAAAGCAAGGAACTGTGCAAAAATTTGAAAAAAGCGGAAAAATTTATTATAAAAATTAAATTAGTTCAGAAGTAGTAATCATTAAAATTTCAAAACTACATTATTGTATAAAATTTTAAATTGTATCCTTTCTAAATTATTTATTAAGTAAATAAAGATAATTTTATAAATATTATAGAGGGTGATTGTTGATTTCAATATTATTTTCTCCAATTAAAATTGGAGATCTGAAACTTCAAAATAGATTTGTGCGATCCGCTACCTATGAAGCAATGGCTAAAGAAACAGGAGAAATAACCAACGATTTAATTACAATGTATCAAAGATTGGCTAAAGCTGATATAGGGTTAATAATATCCGGTTATATGTTTATTCATCCCAAAGGAAAGGCAATGAAACTGCAAGTTGGAATTCATAACGATGATATGATGCCCGGATTGAAAAATTTGGTTGATAATGTTCACTCTAATGGAGGGAAAATAGCATTTCAAATAGTTCATGCCGGGATGCAGTCTTATAAGGAAATATTAGGAATGCCTCCAAAAGGGCCTTCTGCTGGAATTAGAAGTCCAATAACACTTAAAAAATCAAAAGAAATGAATGAAGATGAAATAAATGAATCAATCCAAGCTTTTCCCAACGCAGTTGAAAGAGCAATACAAGTTGGGGTTGATGTAATTCAACTTCATGCTGCTCATGGGTATTTAATAAATCAATTTCTATCTCCTTGTTTCAATAGGAGAACAGATAAATGGGGTGGCTCTGATGAAAATAATTTTAGATTTTTTAAAGAAGTAATAATAAAAACTAAAAAAACATTGCCAAAAGAAATTCCACTCATAGTAAAACTAAATGTAAATGATTTTAAAGAGGAAGGAATAACACCAACACTCGCAACTAAATATACAAAATGGCTTGTTGAATTGGGAATTGATGGATTGGAAATCAGTTGCGGTTCGCCTCATTATGCTACATATAATATGTGTCGTGGAAGAGTTCCCCTTGAAGAATATCTCCAGTTTCTACCAAGTTGGCAGAAACCTTTAGCTAAATTAATGTTTAAGAAAATGATCGGAAAATTTGGATTTGATAAACCATATAATGTTGATGCCGCAAAAGCTATCAAACCAGCGCTTAACAGTACTCCACTCATGGTTGTTGGAGGCATACGAACATTAAAGGAAATGGAAAATATTTTGGATAATAATTATGCAGACATGATTTCTATGTCTCGACCATTTATTAAAGAACCATTCCTGGTAAAAAATCTAAGAGAAGGAAAGATAAATAAAACTAGTTGTGAATCTTGTAATCGCTGCTTAGCTGCTGTAGCATGTCATATTCCCGTTAAGTGTTATGTAAATTCATTTCCTACTGAAAAGTAATGATATAGATAAATAGCTTATATTGAATATAAAAAGAGAACTGGTATGTTTATTCCAAAATTCAAACGCTTAGTCAAAAAAGTAGCGTGATGTAAAAGATCTCTTTAAATAGGCAACCGTTCGTCGCGATTGGTCGTCTTTATCGGCTTTAAAACCACACAAATTCTTTCTACGCTCTTTACATCGTTACGCCCTCGAAAATTTTCAACAAGCGCATCT
>JABCSY010000042.1 GCA_018238625.1 Promethearchaeota archaeon | reverse complement strand
ATCTTTTTCTTCGTCTTCTTTTTCTGGCTTTAGCGAAATTTCAGATATTTCTTCTTCTTCTACTTCTTCGAATAATTCTTTTTCTACTTCGGTGAGCTCTCCTTCCTCTACGGTGATTTCGTAATCTTTCTCTGCTCTCGTTTTGGTTAATTCTGCTACCTTTTTTGCTTGCGCTTTTGCCAGTGCTTCGTTATTAACTTTAACTGTGTCTCCCATTCTTATGTCCGCTTGCATAATTTTTACTATGATACCTAAAGTGCCACTTTTTTGGACGCACTGTGCAACTCCTTTATCCACCCCTTCTTGAGCTGGTTGACCCGACTTTTTCATCGTACCCGCGCGAAATACGGTTGTTCTGGCACGTTGGCTCGTGACCTTACCCGAAACTATGATTTCTGTGCCCCTTGCGCCAGAATCCATTATTTTGCGTAATATATAATAGCCTGCTCTTCTATAATGCCGGCCTCTATCAAGACTATATGCTAGCCTCTCAGCCATAATTTGGGCGTTTAAATCGGGGTTAGCAACCTCTTCGACCTCTATCTGCGGAAGTTCTAAGTCAAAAATTTCTTGTAATTGGTCCGTAATCTCTTGAATACGCTTTCCCCCTTTCCCAATTACCAAACCGGGGCGAGAGGTTTTAAGTGTTATTCTTACGCCGAGTGGAGTCTGTTGCATTTCAATACCCGCAAATCCAGCTCGAACAAACTCTTTACGCAAGAATTCGTTTATTTGCATCAACTTGATTCCACTTTCAATAAAATGCTTTGCCAATGGTGTCATTATCTTTAATATTTATTTATTTATTTATTTTTTTTTTTTCATTAACTTGGAAATTCGTAAATTACAATTTCTACGTGACTCAAATGCCTAAATTTTGCGGTTGATCGACCGTGAGCGCGTTCAATGTAACGCTTTATGATTCGACCCCTATGCGTAGCAGCGTGAATAATCCTGCATTGATCGATGTCTAAGCCTTTGTACTCTGCGTTAGATTCAACGGAAGTGAGAATTTCATAGATTCTTGCGGCAGCTTTTTGGGGATATCTACCGGCATACCAATTAAATTGTTTTAAATCTTTTCTATGAGCTTGTTTTTTTTTATGTCTTCTGAAAGGCACTGATTGTTTTAATTGAATAACTTTTTCAAGAAACCCTTTAGCTTGGTCCAATTTCATGCCGTTTATCACGGCACAAATTTCTCTTGAGGGTTTCGGCTTTATCCGTAAATCTCTCCCTGAAGCTTTAGCCAATCTATCTACATCGTATTTTTCTTCGCTAAAGGAATAACCCCAATTAGGCATTTTCTATCATCTCAATTATTTATTATATTATTATAATATTGATTACTTTAAAGGAACATATTTACTTGAACGTGTGGCTCCAATTCCGGGAGAACCATGTTGAACGCGCCTTCTAGTGAGTGAAAACTCCCCTAAGTAATGTCCAATCATTTCAGGTTTTACATCAACAATTTCATATTGTTTTCCGTTATAGACGCCTATTTTCAAACCTACCATCTCAGGAAAAATCAACATGTCTCTCACATGTGTTCGCGTAAGAAGATCTTTACCTCTTTTTTTGGCTCTGTATGCTCGTCTTAATCTTTCAAGGAGCTTTCTCTGTCTAGGCGGTAGTCCTCTTTTTAATGATCTCCGCGCTCGTGCCGGTAGCAATAGAATAAACTCGTCCATATTCATTCTCTTTAATTGGTCTAATGTGTGGCCTCTATAATGAAATTTAAGACGATCTCTTTCTTTAGCAAGATCTAATTCTTTAGTATCTTTTACTTCTTCAGATTCTTTAGAAGGTTCTTTAGAAGGTTCTTTTGCAGCATCTTCTGTTTTCGTTTCTTCTTGTTTTCCATCGTTCTGTTCTTCATTTGGAGCCATTTTTCCACCAATCTACTTGTTCCATTAAATTTATAATGTTTTTTTTTACACTTTTATTACTTCGTGTAATGATAGAAGTTATCTATCAAATTTTAATTTTATTAAAACAAAGGAACTAAAAACACAAAATTTAAAAGGTTGGAATGTGAACTCCAAGGAAAACAATATCATCTCAAAATCTCATATTTTATCGGATCAAACGAGTTGTAAATTCTCACTTTCGTGAATTATTTTTAATGATAATTATTGGGGTTAAACGCTCTAATTATATCTTCTTCTTCGAATTTACCACTCCATTTTTCTTCTATTAAAACAAATTGTTCAGGATTGCTATTTGGATTTATAACGGAGTGGTAAGTCATTTTTGCGTTTAAGAATTCTGTTCCATTTTCAACAAAATAATGTACTTTATTCCCGTTAATTATTATTGGTTTACCTTTCAATACTTTCCACGTTTCGCTTCTAAATTTATGAGTTTGGATGGAGATTCCTATCTTCGGTTTAATAAATATTAAATTATAATCAGCGTATGTGAATTTAATACTGTACCACTTAGCTAAAGTGTCGATGTATCCCTCTGGAACATTATATTTCTTGCTAAACCAAATAGGGTCAAATATCTCTTTTTTGGACGATTCATACATATAAGGTTCATAAATTATTATATGACTAGAAATATCGATACTATATTCAACATTAATTTCTTCATCTCCTTTATTAATTACCATGTAACAATCGTTTGGTTTTACAACTAGATTAGACGCATTTAAATTTTGAGTGAAAAAATTGGTCCCATTTATAAGAAATATTTTTTTTAGAGCATTTGAATCTATCAGAATTGTTAGTTCTTCTTGCCCATTTTTTCTAAGATTTGTGCCTTTCTCAGGTTGAATTATCTCTTCTAACATCTTTTTAACACCTACATCGTCTATTTCGTATAAATATCTTTATATTTTTTGAAGCGTGCTTCAATTTCATCTATAAATGGCATTGATTCTTGCGCTCCTTTCCTTGTTACTGCTATTGAGGCGGCTGCTGTTGCGTACTTTACCGAAGTGATTAAATTATCCCCCTGATTTAGCTTACTTGCTAAAACTCCATTGAAACAGTCTCCAGCGCCTACTGTATCAACGGGTTTAACCTTAAAAGCGGGTATCTCAGTAGTTTTATCTTCTGCAGCGTTATATATCATACATCCTTGACTGCCTAATGTAGTTACGATTGTTTTAACCCCTAATTTTGAAATATCTTTTGAAGCTTGAATAATTTTACCTTTAGATTCGCCAACTAACTCTTTGAGATTTAAAAGCGAATGTAAACGTAGTAATTCTCCCTCGTTGGGGACTATTACATCAATATTTCTCAAAATTGATAAACTAATTGGTTTTAAAGGCGCAGGATTAAGAATTTTTACAGCCTTCCCTTGAACTGCTATTTTAAAAATTTCCTCAATTGAATCAATGGGAATTTCCATCTGAACGACCAAAGCGTTAGCATTTTTAATGGCTTCGGAATTTATTCGAACGTCTTCTGGTGTTAAATTGAAATTTGCCCCGGGCGCTACACTAATCATATTCTCTCCGTCCTCATCTATCATTATAAAAGCGACTCCGCTCGATTGGTAAGGATCCCTTATAATATGTTCTATGTCCACGCCTTCGTTGTTTAACTGAGAAATCATTTGGTCTCCGTACGAGTCTATGCCGACCTTACCAATAAAAATAGTTTTAGACCCCGATCTCACAGAAGCTACCGCTTGATTCGCACCTTTTCCTCCCAGGGATTGCTTAAATGTACCTCCAGTTACGGTTTCACCTAGTTCCGGTAACCGTTGCGAGTATATGTTTAAATCCATATTACTCGAACCAATAATTAGAACATATTGGTTGCTATTTAACATAATTTTACCACTTTAAAATCGCGATTTTTCGAACTCTCTTCGCTTTATATTATCAATTTATGAAACATCACAATTAAAACCAAGTGATTCTTAACGAATGGTTTTAATTTAATATAATTTTAAAAATAATATTAAGCAATGTAAATATGCTTGAAAAAATATACTAAAAACTTAATACAAACAAAGGTATTGATAATGGCAAAAGATAAGATAATTGGCCTAATCGTTATGCTCCTTGGTATCCTTATCGCAGTAGTCTATACCATGGGAAGCGTCATTGATTTATGGTTTGGCACTCTTGGTGGAAACCCAAATTGGGACATTACCTTCCAAATATTTGGTATCGATTGGCTCGATTGGAGATTTTTCACTGTTCTACCACTCTGGATTATGGTATTATTAATAGCAGTTATTGCTATATGGATAGGATATTCGATGCTCACAACTCCAGCACCAGTTCCGCTCGAAGAATTGGAAGAGGAGTTAGCGGCTGAAGAAGAATCGGGAGCGTAGAAAGGATATAATTAACCTTTTCTATTTTTTTTTATTTAAAATTATATATTTATACCTAAAATTCTAATTTCATCGCATTCAGGTTTAGATTTTTTAATTCAATTTGAATTAAAGAGTAGTTAGGAATTTCTTTCGCGTTCTCAGTTAAGGGAGTAGTGCTTACAAGGATTTCTTTTTGATTTTTACTTAAAAATAAGGTGTGGTGCCTGCCGTTAAAATTAGTTTTATGATTCGTGATGACATTGCAGATGTGCGAATTAAATAGAAACGCGTTCGCGCCAGCACCTATCTCAATCTCTTTAAAAAGTGATTCCAAGGAATTCTTTAAACTTTTACCTTCTTGTAGTTCGTCAATAATAGCACATAGATATTTTCGAGTGTCCAAGTTAGTATTACTATAAATTCTTTCCAATTTTGGGTTTTTTAATTTTTCATCTGGAAAGCCTTTTATAATTCCGTTATGAGTTATGATATATTTCTCACCAATATCGATAGGATGTACGTCTCTAAAGGTCTTTTTCCAAGGGAGGGTTTTTCTCGCGTGGACTAAAAGGAAACGAGTTTTAATCTTAGTGAGGTTTTTCCAGTCCGCGTGGTAAATTTGAGTTATATCTCGCTTTATTACGAGTTTGTTGTCATCTTCAGAGATATAAGCGAAGCCCCAACCCAATCCATGGTGCCCAAAAAGGTTGTACTTCCTTAAATAATGCCAATGACACGAGGTTACAAATTTCTTTAAAATTTTAAAATCGATTTGAAAGGGTTCAAGCGAACACTGAAAAAACATACGACACATAGTTATTCCTTTAAAAAAATTTTATTCAAATATCAAAGTTAAGACTCCGCTAAAAAGTAAGCGAATATTGAACCGTTATCGTGACAGGCAATTAAAATATTTGAATTCAAATCGAATTTTAGGTCGTTTAAACACGATTTTTTTTGAATTTTAGTAATAATTTTGCCAGAAACTTCGTCAATGATCAACAATTTCCCCTTAGTTGTTCCTAAAACAATATAACCATTCGAACCTATTTTAGTATGAATCAAACATTCCGTATTTATATGTGTAATCTCCCATTTAATTACTAATTTTTGGTTCAAACACGTAAGTTTTGAGCTGAATTCGATATCGTCGATTTTAAAAGACTCGTCAAAGTATTCAAACGAATAAGTACTTACTAATAAATAATTTTCGTCGTTATGAAGAAATGAAAAGCATTTCCAGACATAATCGTCGAATTGAATTGATTTAAAATCTTCTTGAGTAAGTTTATCAATTAAGTGAAGTTTTTTATCATCCCCTCCACAAACAACCAATTCTCTATTTTTTGATTTAAAAATCGAAACGCAACGAATTTTATCTTTAAATCGTTTAAACCAAACTAAATCTCCATCTTTTCCCTTAAAAACTCTGAGTGATCCATCGTTTCCACATGCAATTACTTGCTTTGTTCTTAAGTCAGTAGAATCTCGATAAATTATAGCGTCACCTATACCATCTTCAAAAATTTGTCCCCATATTAAAGACCCATTAATAGGGTTTAAAACTCTTAAACTTTTATCTATCGAATACGCGATAAGTTCTTCTATGTTATCATTGTTTATGTCCTCAAACAAGAACCCGCTAATAGATGCACCAAATTGGTGTGCCCAAAATGGTTTTAATTCATAGGAGAGACTACATTTAAACGCTCTTAATAAGCCATCTAAACCCCCCAAAATAACTTCGTTTTTATTGTCACGATCAATATCGCATATTTTTGCTTGCCAAATAGAGGAATTCTCTGAAATTTCTAATTCGGTTAATTTTTTACCACTTAGTGAAATAATAAGAAGTCTCCCAGATTTAGAGAATGCTATAATTTCATTTTGGCCGTTATTATTGACATCTCCTATTTCAATCCCAAGAATCGGTTCATTGGAATGGAAGGCCCATTGTTCTTTAATATTAACCATTCTTACATCTACTTTACTTGCACTAATTTATTAGGTGTTAATTATTTGAAATAGAAATTATTTTTAATAAAATATAATTATAAATAGATTTAAAATAAATTAAGAATAAATTTAAAATAAAATTTTGTTGAGTGAAAAGAAATGTCAGAAGAAAGAAATATAGATCCTTTTTCGTTATTGATTTTAGTTCTTAGCATCATCGCAATAATTACGGAAATAATAGGTCCCTTCGCAAGTTTCTTCTTAGGTGGTTATAGCTATAGATATTCGTGTTTGAATTGTGAATATAGTACACCTGTTGATTTTATACTTCAATACTTAATTCTAATATTATTCGTGATTCAAATAATCATTGCTTTAAACGAATTGCTACCTAATAAATTCATTCCTTTGGATGTTACCAAATACGGCATGTATTTAGCTATTTTAACTTGGATTTTTGCTATTATTGGACTTGCCTCTTTTGGATTAACTTATAGCGCTTATGAATGGTGGCCCGAATTAGGATTTTATGGTACCGTAGTCGGTGGTGTTCTTAATACAATCCTATTCTTTTTATATCAAAAAAATAAATAATTCTTTTTTTTTATATTCTCAGCAAATAAAACTCATAAATTTTCTTCAAATTATCTTTGATCATTTCAAAATAAGAAAGAAATTTAAATTTTTTACGCAATTCTCAATATCAAAGTTTATCTATATTCAAAAAAAAACTTCGAAAAGAAATAAAAACAACAAAAAGGTATTAATTATGGGATTCGGAATCAAAATTGATTTGGAAAAATGCACCGGGTGCGGAACATGTTATGAAGTCTGCCCAAGCGAATGCTTTGGCGAACCAGAGGGTGGAAAAGTGCATATACTCGAAGATAATAGAGACGATTGCGTTGGTTGCATGGCATGTGAAACACAATGCCCTGAAGAATGCATAACAATAACTGAGGAATAAAATTCAAAAAATTCCTCTTAGATTTATTAGAAAACTCTTTTTTTTATTTTTAAATTAAATTTTTTTTAACATTTTTTAACAATATCCTACTAGTTTTATCTATAACCCAAAGCCACCCGAAGTTAACTAAATTAATAGATCGTGAAACACACCTTTCACGAAAATTTATATGCATTACCGAAATATGCTAAGATATATCGGTGTAATACAATCCTAACAAATTAAAATTTTTATAAAATCATAAGAAGAATAAAAAAAAATAGTGAGATACCTATTCCAAATCCACGCAGAGAAAAACGATGAGTTCTTTTATGTAAGTTTTAACTTCTTTTAATTTAACATGTTCGTTTACAGCGTGGTCGTTAGAACCAGGGTTTCCTACTCCATGAAAAACAATATCTTTAGTTTTTAGAATTTCAGAGACATAACCCATATCGCTACTTCCAGCGATTCCGACCACCATAATTTTATTTTCTGGCACTTTTTGGACCTCCATCATAACTTTTTTCATCCTAGTTATGTCGGGAGCGTTTGGATCTGCGACCATAGGTGGGTAATCGTAAATAAAAGTAGTTTTAACATTTAGTAATTTGCTTTTTGCTTTTCCTCTTTCTATTGATTCAGAGATTTCTTTCTTAACATCCTCGAGATTTTCGTCAGGGATTACTCTTCGGTTAATAGTTAAAGTACATAAATCAGGCACTATATTTGTTTTTGTTCCCGAATGTATAATGTCTAAGTTGAACATTGGTGTCATATTTCTTTTTTCGCCCGTTCCAAATCTAGGTAATCCCGGAATGTTTTTACTTTCGCGAGCTTCAACGATTTTTTTTAATTTCATTAATTCTACTAATATTGGAACAGTTTCTTCTAACGCATTTATTCCTAAAAAGTTCATTCCTGAATGGCAACTTTTTCCGAAAGATTCGACTATAACATTTAACGCCCCTGCTGTTCCGATAGGAATTATGGGGTTAATTACGCCTTCCATACAGAATACCGTTCCTTTAACGTATCCCTTCTCTGCAAGATAGCGTATTCCGGGCCATATTCCGATCTCTTCGTCAGTACAATTCATTACATTAATGTTATATTTTGGCGTTAATTTTAGTTCTTCAATTATTTGAAGGGCTAATATCAGACAGACCATAGCACCTTTCATGTCAGAAGTTCCCCGACCATAAATCTTTCCACTTCCAATCATAGTTGCTTCAAATGGTGGGAAACGCCATTTTTTTTCTCCATCATTCGGAGCTGGTACAACATCCATGTGTCCATAAAAGCTAACTTCCTTATCTCGCCCAAAGTTTTTTGTAGCAACAAGATTAATTCGAGGTCCTTCTAACTGATATGGTATTTGTTTTACCAATTCCTCTGGCACAACGACTTCTTCCAAGGAGTAACCTAAATTTCTGAAAAAGGGGATTAAAGCATCAACATATTGGCGATATGCATTTCCAGGTGGGACTGTAGTATCAATATTGATGAAAGTTCTCATAACTTTCATTACTTTTTCTCTATCTAAATTATCTACGGCATTATAAATTTGCTCTATACTCATAATCTTAAATCACCTTAAATTAGAATATATATTGAAAAATAAGTAATGTAATAAAATATTTCTGAATGGAGATTTTTTTTAAGTTACAATTTACCAAAGCAATATTTTACCGCAATTTTTACATGTTCCTTCATTAATCTGCATGTTAAGACAGTTTTCGTGATAGTTTGTACCACATGCTTGGCACATGTATATTTTACCTGTGTAATCACCAAAATCATAGCCACAATAACTGCATTTATTTGCAAAAGAAAAATTACTACTATTTATGTCCACTTCAACTATTTGTGAAGTCCCTGTTAACCCTGTATTTGCACTAGAAGGGGTTAAAAACGAACTATCTTGAGAGGGCGTAACAGTTTGTTGATGCTGAGAATAAGGTTGAGGTTGTTCCCAGTTTGAAACGTAACCTTGAGCAGGTTTTTTAGATAGTCCCATCTTTAAAGAAACTTTCTCGTCTAAAATATTTGTTAATATTAAGGCTGACGCGTATTTACCTTTTGCCCCGCCTTTTTGTAGATGTGTATGAGAAATTAAATGGATAACGCGACCTCCTGTTTTTCCGTGATCAAAATAACATAAAACGGGAGCTTCGCCCCATTTTTGCTGAATTCGTAAAGAAGAGATTAATACTCGTACGGATGGATTAAGAACTTGAATTGGGAATGATCTATTTTCAAGCCACCACTTAAATTCAGTTTTTTTAGTGTTTTTTGACGATCCTTTTTGCCATTTTGCTTGTTGTATTTCACTTATTACTCCATCTAAGAAAGGGTGATTTGGCTCAAGAATTTGACACGCAACAACAGCGTCGGCAGTTCTTTCTCTATTCCATCGGATATATCCCGGAAAGATTGGTTCCACAATATGTTTTATGGCCCAGTCTGTTGTTATTATCCACCCTCCTTTTAGCGAAACATATTCACTAATTTTAGGGAAAGCCGAATGTGGGATTTTATCTCCCGGACATCCTATCAACACGACATCGTAATCACTTAAATTATACTTCATGATATCAGTAGGTTTAATAGTTATATGTTTTGCTGCATACATGTGATCTATTACTTTTTTAGGTTTTTCATAGCGACCTTCAACCGCGAGTATTCTGCCGTGCTTCTCGACTGCCTTTACAACGTCTTTTTTATCAAGCGCTTCCATTTTACGCTGTTTAACTTCAGAATAGAGATCCTTCCAACTACTCATTAAATTACCTCTTTTATTAATATTATAAGCAATTAAATATTATTTTTACTAAGTAATAAAAAATAATTCATATTTATATTTTCATTGGAAGCGAGAATTATGGAAAATTTAAAAAAACTTGGCGAACCTTCAGAGTTTTGGCAATATTTTTATCAAATTACAAAAATTCCTCGATGTTCAGCTCACGAAGATCAGATGAGAGAATACATTAAGAAAGAAGCTGAGAAATTAGGTTTTCAAACTGAGGTTGACCAAATTAAAAATATCGTTGTGCGAATCCCGTCCAAAATAGGGTATAATTCAGGGAGTTTGGGAGTAGTTTTACAGAGTCACATGGATATGGTGTGTGAAAAAAATGAAGATGTTATTCACGATTTCTCAAAAGATCCGTTAAAATTAAAGATCGTTGAAATTGAAGGTGAAAGATGGCTAACTGCGGAAGGAACAACATTGGGAGCAGATAATGGCGTGGGGATCGCGTATCAGCTTGCTATTATGAAGAAAATCCACGAAGGTAGTTTAAGTTTTGATTCAATTGATTTGGACTTATTATTTACAGTAGATGAAGAGAGAGCCCTTACGGGCGCGAGTCAAATAAATAAAGACTTGATTAAAGGAAAATATCTATTAAATCTTGATTCGGAAGAAGACGATCGTTTCACAATTGGTTGCGCAGGAGGCAGAACATTTACTGTAAAGATAAAAAGAGAAAAAACAAAGACAAATAGTTTTGATGCTAATTTAACGCCAACTAAAATTTCCGTGACTGGTTTAGTTGGGGGGCATTCAGGTGGAGATATTCATAAAGGTCGAGGTAATGCGTTAAAAATAGTTGCCCAAATTTTATGGAAATTGAATAGAAAATATATAATTTATATCAATTCTTTAAAAGGGGGTAATCTATCGAATGCCATTCCAAGAGAATGCCACGCTATTATTTTTATAAACAAAAATAAGTTTTCAGAAATCGATTCTTATATAAAAAAGTTGAAATTAGACATTCAAGAGTTGTATAATGAAATCGAGCCAAATTTTAAGGTTTCTTTCGAAACATTGAACGCATTTACAGACGATCTCGTATTGACTAAAGAAATTCAAGATAAATTGTTAAGCTTGTTATATTTGATACCTAACGGACCTATTTCTCTACATCCGACGAGTAAGGGATTAGTTCATACATCTTCTAATTTAGCGTCGTTAAAAACACATGAAGATTTTATTGAATTTCAAATAAGTCAAAGGAGTTTGGCCCAATATGACAAAGATGTTGTCCATGAAAAATTTACAACTTTATTAAAGATGTCTGGCTTAGAATTCAATAAAACTATTGATACTGAATATCCTAGTTGGCCACCGGATTTTGACTCAAAAATTACGAGCATATCCAAATCGGTATATAAAGACCTATTTAACGAAGATGTTATTATTCAAGCAATCCACGCGGGATTAGAATGTTCCTATTTTAGCCACCATTTTCCAGACATGGAAATGATATCTTTTGGTCCCGATGTTTTGGGAGGCCATTCTCCTGACGAAAGGCTAAAGATAAGAAGCGTAGAGAAAGTCTGGAAATTTTTAATTGCTTTACTTAAAAATTTAGTTTAAATAACTAGAATAATTATTTCTTTTTTAAAAAAATTTTAATTCAAAAGAAATTTATAAAACAAAGAAATAAAATTCTACGATTATTATGCAAAAGGAAAGAAGCACTAAAACAAAGCTTGCTAAAGAAGAAGTTATTGGTTCAGAGACTGTTTTTGAAAAAATCAAAGATAAAACCCCTTGGGTTTTTGGTAAAACACTAAGAAAACCTAAATTATTATTTCCTGACATAAAAAGACCTAGAATTAGTATGCCTCTTCCAGGAAAATCAATATCTGCGATAGTGGTTTATATTGTTTTGTTCCTTTTACAAACTGGAATTGTGTATTTAATAATTAGAAACCCTCCAGCAATGGGAGCTGATCCACAAACGGGTGCACCTATGTTTCTTTATCCTGACATTAATGAATCATTTATAATTGAAGGAATTGTCGCTTCAATTTTTATTTTTTTGTGTTCTTTAGGTTTTATTTTTTTATACCAAGCATCTCAATATGTTTATGAGAAGAGTGTCGCCATTAGGTATTTAGTTGTAGGAATTCTTTTAATTATAATTGCTTTCGCTGCATTACAGGCTATGATTACGGTTAAACTTGGAGAAAAATTGTTTAATGTGTAATACCAGTTTCGCCCTAAATAGAATAAAACTCTTTATATTTATTATAATAAGCTTAAAATAGTTAAATCTTAGCTTTTATTGAGGAAAAACACTCATTTTCAGAAAGAAATCCATTAATCCTAAAGTAAACCTTATTGAAATAATTTAAAAGTTTTCAAGGAAAATTAAAAAAAAAGAAAAAATTATAAATTTTCTAAGTAAGACTAAAAACTTGATTTATTTAAGCGAGGCTGTAAACGCTTTATAGGCGGCTTCGTCTAGTAAATTGCCTTTCTCTGCGTCCCAATTTGAGGCGTCGATCTTATATAACCAAGCTGAGAAGCCATCTTCGTTAATTTTTTCAGGCTCGTCCATCAAATCGCCATTTACTTCTTTAACTGTTCCAGAGACAGGACTATATATATCCCCAACAGCTTTACTTGACTCAACTGTGGCGTCAATTGGATCCGAAGTGGGCTCATCTCCATCCATAGTTATCTGAGTAAGTTCAGCACCTTCAAGTGCATCGACATCAACAAAAGAGATTTCTCCTAATTGCTCAGCTGCAAAAGGAGTAAGTCCTACTTCACCATTTTCATCATTATACCATTGGTGGGTTTTTGTATACCAAATTGTCATGTTATATTCAACTTTTTGTTTATAATTTTATAAATTTTTATAATATCGAATTTAAGTGTATGATAAAACTAATTATATAATAGATTTAAAATTTTTTTATTCAGAAAAATTTTTAAAAACAAAACAACGATATAAATGAAACATTCACTTAAGAAACAGATAGATTCGTTTGTTGAATTTAAACAATGGTATATTAAGATACTACAAGATTTTAATTTTGACTATCAGAAAGATTGTGAAGCGAGAGAGTTTTTATCTAATATTTTAGAAGAAAAAAATGAAAATTGGAAGCTTGAGAGGGTGTTACTTTCTTTTAAATACCTTATTCAAGATAAGAAAAGGATTTTCATTTATGGTTGTGGACCTTCGCTCGAAGAAACTGTTGATTACATTTTAAAAATACAGGGTAAAAAAGATTTCAGTAAATGGGTGAATTTAGCTGCAGATGGAGCCACTCGATTATTAACAGAAAGGAAAATTCAAATTGATGGAATTTTTACAGACTTAGATGGCATTACTAAGCGAGATTTTAACCAATCAAAGTTTGTAATAGTTCACGCTCATGGAGATAATATAATTAACCTAAAACATTTTAATAGAGAAATAATTAACTTTCCAAATGTTATAGGAACAACCCAAGTAGAACCAGTAGAAAATCTAGTTAATTCTGGTGGCTTCACTGATGGTGACAGGATTCTTTCTTTTATATCGTCTTTACTTTTACCTAAGCACGAATTATATCTTATAGGTATGGATTTTAACAACATTGTAGGCAAATATAGTAAACCAGAAATACAAAAAAATCATAAGGCTAGCCCAATCAAACTGAAAAAGTTACAATATGCTTTACAAATTATTGAATGGTTAATGAACAGAATCAAAAATCCCGCGTATATAATCAATTCGAAAATTATCTCAGATAATTTTAAAAATCTAACATTAGAAATGTTTAAAGAGAAAATTCTTGATAATTAAATTTCAAATTTTGTATTCCTCTATTCCCTTATTCGTAATCGTATAACGTGTTTTCTTTTCAGGAAACTGATGAGAATTTAATAAATGTATATAATCCATCCCACTTTCTTTACGATTTAAATATAAAACTTCAGAGAAATAGTGATTCAAATACCGCAATCCTACGGGAAATTCCTTTATAATTGAGTTTTCAATAAAATTTGGAGCAACTTGAGCGGTTAAAATTGTAATTAAATTATATTTACGAGTAAGATTATTAATTTTTTCCAAAATCTTCAAAAATCTTGTTTTAGCTCGAAAAGATGAAACTTCTTTATCACTAAGCTCAAATCTATAATAGTTATTGATAGAGTCAATGATAAGGATTTTTGCATTATTTTGTTTGATTACGTCTTCTATCTCGTTTAATTTTAGTAAAAAAGCGGGATTACTCATGATTTTAGATACTAAAATATTCTTTAGAATCTTTTCGCTTTCAAGTTCTTGTGTTATTGCCAATACACTTATCCTTTCGGGGCGAAATGTGTTTTCTGTGTCTAAATAGATCAACTTAAAGGATTTGTGATAAGCTTGAACAGATAATTGATGACATAATTGAGTTTTTCCAGTTTTATTCGCCCCAAAAATTATATAGGTTTTGTTTGAATGAAATCCACCGCCAATAACATCGTCAATTTTTTTTGAACCAGTTGAAATGTTAAATTTTTCTCGTTTATTTCTTTCGATTTCGCTAACAATCTTTTTTGTACTAATAATCAATGATTTTTTTAGATTTACCGTGCTTGATTTGTTTGATCTCATCTTTTAGCTGATTAAATTGTGTAATTACTATTAATTTATAAATTCAGAAAATCTTGGTTTAATTTATTAATTTTTTGAATAATAGCTAAATCGTAAATTTAATTTTTGATTCAACATAAACTATTAAATATATTAACTTTAAGATTTGTTTTTATATAATTATATAATTTGTTATAAAAAATTTTAAGTTCTTTTAAAATGGCAAAAAAAAAAGAAGTTTGTCCCTATTGTGGTAATAGTTTCGCTTACCTTAGTCGACACAAGTGTAAAGTAAAGGAGAGGCTCGAGGGTTCAGAAGAGTCCGATAAATCTGATGTTGAAAGAAGGTTAGAAAGGATCGAAGATAGAAAGAAAGAAGGATCGCGCAGTTTAAGAAAAGATGAGAAAGCGGTTCTTAGAATTATTAGTCGAGAAAAAGATGTGTTTTTTTTTAGGTTATTAGAGCTTACAAACAAAAAGCGACTTGAACTCGATAAAATTGTAAATACTCTATATTTACAATCTAAAATTAATATAAATCGCGAATTATTGGAAGCTTCTTGGGTAAAGCGTATTACTATAATTGAAAAAATCGATGTAGAAGCTAAGGATATTCAAGTTGAAAGAGAGAAAAATGATTTCATTTTAGATATTTTTTCACATCAACCATGTTTAACTTGTCCCTTTACGGGTAAGTGTAATAAAACAAATCTCGACCAATTTAATCCTTTACATTGTCCTTGGTTAACTCAATGGGTTAAAACATCCTTAGAGGGGCAAATTTACGTAACCAATTTTGAAGAAATTCAATCAGAAGCGCCAAAATGATTATTTTTTCCTTAATCCAATTAGATAGATTTCGTTGCTTTTCTTATTAGAACTTTTTGGTTTAAGGCTTTTTACGATCGAAAAGTTTTGCTTCATTTTCTTGTAAAACTCTTCGTAGTCATTTCCTTGAAATATTTTTATTACGAAGTTTCCCTTAAATTTTAAAAATTTTGTAAGTTCAAGAATTTTAAAACAGAGTTTTACTTGCATGGCTTGATCACTAAATTTATTTCCTGATTTTTTGATACTGGCATCAGATAATATAAGATCTAGTTTTTCTCCTTCGAAGTATTTTTCAACTTCAATTTGAAACTCAGGCGTAGTAAAATCCATTCGAACTGTGTTAATATTTTCAATAGGCGTTATGCGTTTTATATCTATACCCATAATTTTATAATGATCTCGGTGATAATAATTATCGTTATATTTTGATAAATTTTCTTCAGCAAATTTCTTCGCAACTTGAAGCCATGAACCTGGAGTGCTACCCAAATCCAATATATAAAAGGCTCTTTTAAAAATGGTGAATCTTCTTTGTATATCAAGTAATTTAAATGCTGAACGGGCCCTATATCCTTTACGTTTAGCTTGTTTATACGCTGCGTCTTTCTTGTGTTCTTCTGCTGCCTTTGGCATGGTCCATATTCCTATTTAATTTGTTATATTTTTTAGTATATTTTTTAACGCATTAATTCCCATATCTGTTTTAATTGATATAAAATCAAAATGAGTTCTTGATGCCGAATAACCGCTTTTGCCAATTGCTTCAATCAATTTTTCGATTTTGGGAATTGATGGGAGCTTTAGTTGTTGACATAATTTATGTATGTTATAGTAAGAAACGGGCATGTCTATTTCATCTAATGCGTATCTAATAATTTTTGCTATTCTATTTTTACTCTTGAAATTGAATTTTTCATTTAAATGAATTATATCTTCAAGAAAATATCTTTCATGTAATTCTTTAATCCACAAGGGTCCAGAATACGACAATGGTTCTTCTTTTAAACATGATGGGCATTTTTGAGGAATCGTTAAAATATCGTTTAAAACGGACGAGCGATACCCGCAATTGTTGCAATGGATAATATATCCATAACTCTTTGATAAGTCCTTAAAAATCTTCGCTTTACTTTTGTATGTAAGGGCAAAAATTCTTACGAAATGATTTGAATAAAAAGTTAACAACGGAATTATTCCTAAATTGTTAACATTAGCGATTCTTGAAATATAATATATTAGTATCCTTGCTCCAATTTCTTTACAATATTTCGTGTGCAGTGGTTTAGACATGTATTTTCTAATGCAAGCTTTTGGTTTTACACCAAATAATACTGCGGTATCTGTGGCCGTTATACATAACAATCCATTTTCTTTCTTAATCGATTTAAATGCAGAATCAATATATATGTTTGGAGTGCCAAAAGGATCAATTGAGATTACATCGGGGCTTTCAATCATTTCTATACATAATAAATTGGCATCTTTGTGTGAGGAGATGATTTGAGTATTTTTTTCTAAATCGTTTAGCTTTAAATTTTTTTTAATAAGCTTTACAGCTATCGGGTTAATATCGTTAATAAATACTTTTTTGAAATTATTGGAAGCTTTTAACAATCTAATAGGTCCTATGCCCGAAGCGGCCATACAATCTACCATTACCAACGAATCTCGATTAATCAGTTTATTATACGTTAGTATAGCTAAAATTGAAATATCTCGGTTTATTTCCATTTTTTCATTATAAAAAACATCCATTGATTTGGAAGGTATACTATCGTTGTCATTCTTATATAAATAGAACTCTACAGAACCTTCTTGTTTTTTGACATATTTGTTATTATTTAGGTTGAGATTTCCAATCTTCATATTAGAATAGTCATTTTACTCAAGTTAATTTATAAATTAGATATATGTATAAACTCTTTTAGAGCGATAAAAAGAGGTTAACGGGTATTGCGCTCCCCAATAAACCACCAGAAGTTATATCATGTATCTTATTCACGTTAGACTTAGTTAAAGGCTCAATATGTTCAATCTTTTTTACTTTGTTAGGGTCTTCAGTACTTCCAATAATTAAAAATTCTCCGTTTAAAGTTTTAATGATAAAAGCTAACGGAAGCCACTCATAATATACGCGAATCTTTGGGTTTGGCGAAGGAAAGTATGAATAAATTCCACCATAAGTTATGATTGCATGAAAATCACCCACAAAGCTTCCGCTATAGCGATTTTTAAAATGATGATTAATTAATACTTGTTCATAAGCCTTACATTTGTCTGTCCATCCCATAGAATCACCTCCAAGACATCTAATGCCCCCCTCTTCTTTGTTGGGCAAATTCTTTAATTCTTGAAAGACATAGTGGTAAAAAGTCATGGAATATTGGGATTTATCCAGAATGAATTCTGCAACTTGTCCATTAAGCGCTAAGATTAAATTAGTATAAATCCCATAAAGTACATAGAAACTACATACAATGCTCCCCGCCTCGTCATAGATTCCCACAATCGTCCCAACAGTCCTATTTACTATAACATTTGACGAGCCATCAACAGGATCTATCGTTATACCAAATTTTCCATCGCTTAAAACGGGCTCTGCTTCTTCAGAAGCTACAAAAAGAAAATCTGTATCGCTTTCTTGAAGCGCTTTTAATATGATGCTGTGCGTTAATACATCTTCGTGAATTTGGGATTCGCCGTAAACATTTATAGTCTTTTCTTTTACTTTTTCAAGATTCATTCTCTGCTCAATTTCGCGAGAGGTGATGCCCCTTTCTAATAACCCACGAATAGGAATAGTTGCTTCAGCAATAATTTCTATGATTTCTATTAAATCGCTTTTATTTGAAAAATAATGAGGGATGTTTTTATCCAACCATTTTGACAATTTCACATTTTCTCTTTTCTCGCTCATTATAACAACTCATTTGAGGTCTTCTTCAAAACCTTGTTTATTTAATCTAGTATAAAACACGAGCGAATTATTACTTTTCCCTTTCATTAAAAAAAACTTGCGGTGGTTAAGTTTATCAGTTCGTTCAATTTTGATAGAATTTTTTACCCAATATTCCATAACTTTACCACCGCGTTCCACTTCATAAGTTTGGCCCTCTTGAGTTTTTCTGCTAAGTTCATTTACAATTAAAACATCAACATGATATTTTTTATTTAAAAAAGTTAAATTAGCTAACATTTGATTCAATTTATAATTCAGAATGAAATTTTTTCCTTTTTTATCTTGTTGTAATTCTAATCCATATAAATCGGTTATTGAATCAATTACAACTAAATTAAAAGTTCTATCACCGTTTTTTAAATCATCAATAATGATAAACTCTAAATTAAAAACAAGGTTTAATAAAACTTCAAAAGTTATTGCCTTGCTAAACAAAATATTGTCTAAAACTTCATCTAAATTCTTTTCAATAACAGAATCAATTTTATTGTAAGGGAAATTTGGTTTGCTATATATATAAATTACCTTAGAGCCACTTAACGCGTTAATATAAGCTGTTTGGAGCGATAAAGTAGTTTTACCAACACCAAAATCGCCCCATAGTGAAGTGATTCCCTCGAAGGTATCAATTGAATTAAAGAAATCGTCTATTTGTTTGATAGGAAAATCCATAATTAAAAATTTTTAATTAAATCTTTAATTTATATTAATAATTTGAAAAATAAACCTTTATTTATATTAACGGAGAATCTGAACTTTTTTTATAAAATAAATAAAAGATTAATTGAAAAAAGAATTAAAGTTGAAATATTAAATCCTGGAAATAAAATTCCAAACGCTCCATCCATTATCTTAACAACGCGGGATGAATTTAAAAAGTATTATAACAAAGATCTTAAGGTAAATTTTCTTGTATATTCGAAAGGCGAGAATTTCGAGCAATATCTACTGAGAGTAATTGCTGCATATCGTATAGAATATAAAAATAACTACTTAAGTTTAACTTTTTCAATCGATCCAGGAAAGAGAATTGGACTAATGATCTTTTTGGATGATTATTATTTAGATTCTTTTTGTTGTTACGAAAAAGGTGAGTTATTGGCAGCTATAATGAATGCTATTCATACTTTTCAAGATAGCAACCCAAATTTAATGGTGTTAACTTTTAAATTAGGAATGGGAGTCCCCTCATTTACGTATGAATTAATAGAAGATATTTTTAAATTTTTACACGGGAGAAAGAGCGTTAGTATATTTTTAATTAATGAATACAAATCATCGAAAATGAGAATAATTAAAAAACAAAAAGAACGAAATTTTTCTAAAGACGAAATCTCAGCATTAATTTTAGCATTTAGGAAAGGTATTGAAGTAAACGAGAAAAATTATAACTCAATTTATAAACAAAAAGGATTACATAAATTACAAAATGAAGTGTCATTCAAGATGAATTTTAAAAAGATTGATGAAAATATTAATACACTGGGAGAAATTGCTGAAAAAGTGTTGAGCGGAGAAATCTCACTTAAAGAGTCTACTCGATTGATTAATGAAATAAGAAATTGTTAGATGTATCTGAAAATTTAATAATTTTGAATAATTTCATCAAATTACTAATTTAAAAAGTTTCAAAAATTATTTCTATCCATATCACTTAGAGCTTTGGGGATACTGTAATTGAAAAGATTTAAAACTATAGATATACTGCGCGGATTAAGCATGGTGCATATGATCGTGGGTCATATGACTGAATGGTACCTTACTCAAGAGAGCATGTGGTTCTTTGATGTATATAGAGCAATTGCAGATCCAATAGGATCGGGATCCTTTTTATTTCTTTCTGGAGTAAGCGCAATTTTATCGTATAGAAGCAGAACTAAAAAGACCGAAATATCGAAATCTTACAGTAAAAAAACTCTAAAAAACGAGTATTTCTCTCGAGCTTTTTTTATTTTAATAATTGCTTTGCTTTATAACACATTTGTTGCAGTAATGTTTCATGATCTATCTATTGTATGGAATTGGTTTATTCTTCTTACTATTTCAATTTCACTTTTTATGAGTTGGCCTTTGTTTAAAACATCGAAGCTATTTAGAATCTGTTTTGGAATAAGTTTATGGGTTCTAAACCAAATATTAATAAACTTTTTATTGGGATATGTCGGTCAGAATAATCCTTTTGGTGTTTTATATTATGTATTGTACAATAACCTGGAATTAGACCCGATATTATCGTTTTTTACGTTTTTTGTTATAGGTACTGTTGTAGGAGATGTTCTTTACGATTTATATTCAGATGATAACAAAATGGTTAAAAAAGAAGTATTTATGAGAAAATTTCTAATTCCTTCATTAATATCAGGAGTAATTTTGATTGCATTTGGGGTTATCTTTCAATATCCAAACTTTTTGCATCATCGAACGTTTTCTTGGTTTTTTTATTCTTTAGGAATTGAATTAATAATGTTTGCAATTATTCTGCGAATAGAAGAAATTGGAAAGCTTGATACTCAAAAAAGATACCGATTTCTCTCTTATTTTTCTTATTACTCCTTTACGATATACCTCTTACATAATTTATTATATTTTCTATTTTTAGATAGTTTGTATCCATTTAACATTTGGATTTACATGTCAACAACAATAATACTCATAGGATTTGCCTTAAGGAGCATCTATAATAAATGGGGCTCTAATTTCTCTATAAAAGCACATATAGGTAGGTTGAGTCTGGGAATTGCTAAATTAATCGATAATAGAAAAAATTTTAATTAGTTTAGAATTAAATTCTAAATATTAAGTTTAATTAACGAAAATTTTTTGAAATTAATGAAAAGACTCAAAAGTATTGATATATTTCGCGGAATATGTATGGGTTGGATGTTCTTAGGTCATCTACTAGACTGGTGGCTTAAACCCGAATATATTTCTATAACAAATTTTACTCATAGTATTTTGGATCCGATTGGGGCTTCTGGGTTTTTATTTATTTCAGGCGTAAGTATAGCTATATCGTATCGATCTCGAATTTATAGAGTTGAGATATTGAACGAGCTAAAATATTCGACAGTAAAAAGTTCTTACTATTTTCGAGCGTTTTTTCTATTAATAATTGCTTTAAGTTATAATTTTGCAATAGCCCTTTCGATAGATAACTTATCGTGGATTTGGACTTGGTTTGTATTAATGACTGCTGCCTTTTCCTTGCTTATAACATGGCCATTATTTAAATTATCAAAAAAAACTAGGATTTTTATTGGTTTTTCGATTTGGATCATAAATCAATTTATTTATAATTTCTTATCTCCATATCAAGGTTTAACAACACTACAAGGCGTCTTATATCACATTTTATATAACGATTTAGGTCAAGACACTTTACTTAACTTTTTTCCCTTTTTTCTTTTTGGAACTGTTGTTGGAGATGTCTTACATGAGATAAATTTGAATAAAAAACCACAAAACAGAAAAAATGAGTTGAAAAAAAAAATATTTTTATCAATGTGTATCTTAGGTTTATTGTTAATTTTTTTTGGCTTAATATTTGATTTTCCAAGTTTTCTAATCAGAAGTAGTTTTTCTTGGCTGATTTATACGTTAGGTGTTGATTTAACATTATTGTTAATATTAATAGCTCTTGAGGAATTTAACATTTTTAAAACTAAAAGAAGTTATAAACTGTTGTTTTACTTCTCTTATTATTCCTTTACCGTTTATTTAGGGCATAATTTGATGTATTTTATTTTTTTAAACAGCTTAGACCCATTTAGCATATGGATAGCCGTAGCATTTTCTTTTATTTTGTTTGGCTTGATATTAAGGCAAATATACAAAACTTGGGGTTGGAAAGCTTCAATTAAAGTAATATTAGGTAAAATAAGTTTTTATTTAGCAAGTAGAATCGAGGAAAAAAATAGACACTAACTACAAGATAAAAAATCCGTCTTGATTATAAACTAGTTTTAGTACATCTTATTTCTACCGGATCTTTTTCGATCTTGTTAAAAGAACTATCAAAAGAAATGAAATTTCTAAAGATAAAATTAACGGCTTTAATATAACCGCCTTCATTTCCAACGGCAACAGCCCTATCTTTATCAAATAAAAATAATACATCAATTAAAGTTCCATTTGTTTTTTCAACCAATTTTACGTTATGAATGTAAACGTCGTCAAAAAAACTGAAAATTAGCCTTAATAAAGTGGTTTCAGCGCGGATTATTGAAATTTTTTTACCATTGAGTCTATATCTTAATTTTCTTAGAAAAAATTTAGCCATAAAAAAATCTACTGGTTTAACAAAATAGAACACAAACGGACTTCTGACAATTACAAATACAGGAACGATTTTTGTAATTTCAAAAAAGAATTTAAAAAACTTCAATTCTGTGTTAAAGAATTTCTTTTTTATGTTTACAATCTGACTAAAGTAATGATAATCAACAAAAAAATTAGACATATCACATTTAGTTTTTATTTTAAGAATTTAAAATTCGACTTTTTTCATAAATTCATAATAATAATTTTATTATTTTCATCGTTATTACCAATTGATATTAAAATATTTTTATGCTGAAAAGATGAAAGAACGCTTAGACATCCTATTAGTGGAAAGGAGGTTAGTAGAGAGTAGAACAAAAGCACAGTGGTTAATAAGAAAGGGATATGTGTATGTAAACGATGTAATAAATACTAAGCCGGGAAAAAAATTTGAAAACACTTCTGATATCCAATTAACGCGCAAATTTCCTTACGTTGGGCGGGGTGGACTTAAATTAGAAGCGGCGTTAGAGCGTTTTTCTATCTCAGTTAAAGGAAAGGTTTGCGCAGACATTGGAGCTTCAATTGGAGGTTTTACAGATTGCTTATTGCAATGTGGAGCGAATAAAATTTACGCAATTGATACTGCAATAGATATACTTCATCCTTCATTAAAATGCAAGAATGAAAAGATTGTCGAAGTATTAGGAGTCGATGCTAGACATTTGAAAACTCTACCCAATAAAGTAGACATTGTAACAATAGACGTAACTTTCTCTTCGCTCAAGTCAGTACTACCTAACACTAAGAATTATTTGAAGAAAAATGGAGATATTGTTGTTTTAGTTAAACCTATTTTTGAGACAAACTTTCGCGAAGAAACCAAATTAAAAGCAATAAAAGATTCTGAAAATCTTTACCAGATTTTACTTAACTTAATGGAATGGAATGTTGAGAATTCGTTCTTTCCTAAGGGTATAATGGTTTCTCCTATTTTAGGAAAAGGAGGGGCTGTTGAATTTTTGATCCATATTCGAATAGAAAAGAAATTTAATCTTAATTTTAAAAATTTAATTGAGGGAGTTCTTAAAGATGCGAAAGAAATTAACTCCTAATTATTGGGATAATCTTTAAAAAGTTTTCCCCATCCTGTTTTGAGGAAATTATTTGTTCTTTTCTTGCCTATTGTAGGGTACCATAGCATATCATGAAAGATTAAGGAACCTAAAATTGGAAAGGTAAAAAAGATTTTATTTTGTAATAATGGATTTAAAAACTGTAAGGATCCTTTTCTAACCATTTGATCTCCCCAAATTACCAAACTGCGTTTTACTTTAAAATTCCAATTTATGTTCGATACATCTTCTCCAATAAACTCAATATCTGCGACGTCCCCGCAGCCTAACCCTTCTTCATGTGCCATTTTTATAGCTGGTAGTTTTAAAGGTTCAAATCCCAACATTTTTGCGACAACAGCGTCAACGGCGACTTGATCGTACCCCGCAAGGAGATAGTTTTTTATACGAGGAATCATAGTTCTTGGTCCCGCCCCATCCCCACACACAGTCCCATCTACTACCGCCATAATGTTCGGGTGAATTTGTTTTTGAATTATTAACAAATCTACTAATACTTCAGACATAAATTGGTGACTAAAATGTCTACGCTTGGTTAAAAGACCACCGAAGGCATTTTTCATAGAGCATGTTATACCCCCATTCTTCATTTCTTCCTTGGTTTGTTTTAACGAACCTCCGATCGCCCCCGTATGGCCGTGAGTTTTCATGGTTGGAAGGTGAATTATGGATTTCCCCATGTAAAATTCTGGAATTTTAAAACCTTCTGGAAATATTTTAGAATCAAGAACGTGCAACTGCCTGTTTTTCAACGAAATAAATCTGTGTCTTAGCGATTCATACGGCACAAAAGGAACCCGCGTTAACGGTACAAACCACGCCCCATATCTCTTGATGATAGGCCCCCATTTGTTTCCTTTTAGCCCCTTTTCGATGTTCGTCACGACTGTTCTATTTTCAGCAGTAAAGATTTTTTTTGGATTATATCCATCTTCAACCATAGTTTTTAGCACTCCTTCCACTTGCCATGGTGGACTGGAGCACGAGGGGAAAAATTTTGACCAACTTAAATTTAATTTTAAGATGGTTTTGTCATTTTTATCGTAAAACTTTTCATATTCTGCTAACCGCATTAATTTTTTATAATCTTCCAAAACTGTATTTGGAGACGTTTTTACTACAAAAATCTGAGATTTGTGAGACATGATAATAATAAAAAATGTTCTATAATTTATTTTTTTTATGAATTTTCTAATCTTTTCTGATATAAAATAAAACTGTTTAAGAAAAAGTAAATGTCAAAAATTGAAAAGGAAAAGTAATAATAAAATAATATTATTAATAAGGAAAAATATTTGATTAGTCTGAAATGTATTCCATTCCTTTATACGATTTTTTTTCATCTTTTAGAGGAGTACAATACATGTAATGCTCGCCGCCTAAATCGACTCTTTCAGGTTTGTTTAGGTGACATCCCTCGTGTTTTTCTTTCTCAAAACATCTTGGATGAAAAGCACATCCGCTTGGAGGATTAATTGGACTAGGAACGTCGCCTTCTAAGATAATTCTTTTTGCTTTTGAACCCGGATCGAAAGTTGGTCTTGCTGAAAGCAGTGCTTTCGTATATGGGTGGGTTGGATTGTAGAACACTTCATCTATGGTTCCACCTTCAACAAACTTACCTAAGTACATTACTTCAATCTTATTGGCTATATGCTGTATCACACTTAGATCGTGAGTGATAAATAAAAATGATAAACTAAATCTCTGCTGTAGTTCTTTAAGTAAATTTAAAATTTGTGCTTGTACTGATACATCTAATGCGGAAGTTGGTTCATCCAATATCATAACTTCTGGGTTGCATGCTAATGCTCGAGCGATAACAATTCGTTGTTTTTGTCCTCCAGAAAACTCATGTGGAAATCTATCTAAATGCTCTAATTTCATGGAAACGGTTTCTAATAGTTCTAAGACTCGCCTCCTAATTTCATTTTTTGACTTTATACCACTCAGTAATCTGAGTGGTTCTCCAATTATGTTTACTATTTTCCAACGTGGATTTAAAGAAGAGTCTGGATCTTGAAATACCATTTGTATTTTCTTCCTCAAGTCTTTATTAAAGCTGATAGTGTTTATATTCTCCTCGGTTTCTGTCTTTTTGCCAAAACTGAATTTAGGTCTTTGAATTAATTTACCTCTATAATAAATTTCCCCCGCTGTTGGAGGGACCAAATCTAAAATAGTATTTCCAATAGTCGTCTTACCGCATCCACTCTCGCCTACTAACCCAATAGTTTCTTTTTTACGAAGATCAAATGATACGCCATCAACCGCTTTTACAGATCCAATCTGTCTTTTAAATAATCCTCCATAAATTGGATAATAGGTTTGAAGATTTCTTACTGAAATTATTGAATCTTCTGGTATATCAAACTTTTCAGAGGATGTAATGTTTTTTTCTACTTCTGTCATTTTCTGATTATCCTTTCTTTATTCATTTAAAATTTAAATTTGATATGATACTAAATCTTCTTTTTCTTTTAATTCATATTTAGGAGAGTCTTTATATTCTGGGTCAAATAAATGGCATGCAATAAAATATTTATCACTAATCTCAATTAGTTTAGGCTTGATTTTATCGCATACTTCCATTCTATAGTCACATCGTGGATGAAACCTACAAGCTGATGGAGGATATATTAGATTGGGGACCATCCCCCTTATAGTTTGAAGCTTTTGATCCTTCTTCTCTATTTTTGGAATTGCTCCTAAAAGTCCTTGTGTGTAAGGATGTCTTGGTTTCTTAAATAATTCCTCTGCAGTTGCGTATTCTACAATGTTTCCACTATACATTACCGCTATTCTATCGCATAATTCTGCAATAACGCCAAGATCATGTGTTATTAACAGAATTGAAGTTTTAAACTTTTTCTTTAACAGTTTCATAAGTTCTAGAATTTGTGCTTGAATAGTCACATCTAAAGCGGTTGTTGGTTCATCTGCAATCAATAAGGCGGGATTACATGAGAGCGCCATTGCAATCATGATTCTCTGTCTCATTCCACCACTTAATTCATGAGGATAACGCTGGAGTATCTCTTTTGAGTCGGCAATGCCTACTTCTTTAATAATATCTGCAGAGTAATCATCCAATACATCTTTCATTTGGGGATAGCGTTTAGTTTCTTGAGAGAGCTGTTCTATCCGTGCTTGTAATTCTTCTATTTCTTCTTCACTTAATCTTTCTTTATTTATTTTCAAATCGTTTTTTAGTGATTTTCGTTCATCAGTTTTTTTTTTCCTTTCAAGTTTTCTACGATCTAACTCTGCCTTAAGTATTTCTTTTTGATGTAATAAAAAAGTTTCTCCTACTTGTCTCCCAACCGATATAACAGGATTGAGAGAATTGAGAGGATCCTGAAAAATCATAGTAATCTTATTTCCACGATAATCTCTTATTTCCTTTTTTTTTAATTCAATTAAATTTTGATCTTTAAATAAAATCTTACCTTCAATTATTTTTCCAGGGGCTCTAACTAAGTTTAATATAGACAAAGCAGTAACCGATTTTCCACAACCAGTTTCCCCTACTAACCCAAGCACTTCATTTTCAAAAATATCGAATGAAACGCCATCAACCGCTTTTACTACTCCTTCTTCAGTATAAAAATATGTTTTTAAATTTTTGATTTGTAGTAATTTATCATGTGAATCGTTATTTGTTGGTGATATTTTTTCGCTTTCTGTCATTTTTTTTTATTCTCCAGTTTGATATCATTTATGTTTAAAAAGTATTATTAATGATCTTCTATAAATTTTTTAATCGAGGATCTAATGCATCACGTAATCCATCGCCTAGCAACATAAAACCTAAAACAGCTATTAAAATGAAGATACCAGGCCACAATGAAGCCCAAGGGGCAATATAGAGATACGCTCGACCTATACTAATCTCGTTTCCCCAGTCAATCATTCTATAATCACTAAAACCTAAGAATGAAAGTCCGGCTAAGCTCAATATTATTCCCCCAATGTCAAATGTGACTGAAATAATTATTGGTTGTATAACATTAGGTAAAATATGCTTAAACATTATTCTCCCATTTCCAGCTCCCGCTACTTTAGCGGCTTTAATATATGGTAACTCTTTAGCTTGAAGTACATTACCCCTTATCAAACGCGAATAGTAGGGAACCCCAAGAATCCCCCAAGCAAGCATAATGTAATCAATTAGTGGTCCAGTGTCAAAAATTTTACCTAAAACGGCTATAAACACCAGTGCAAGTACTAAAGAGGGAAAAGCTAGAAAAACATCTATTATTCTCATGATTACCGCGTCAACCCATCCTCCGTAGTATGCGGCGATAACACCTATCATAACTCCAAATGTTACGCTAAAAGTTATAGCTGGAAGTGCGACTGTTAACGAGGTTCTTGCTCCAAAGATTAATCTTGTGAGGACATCACGTCCAAATTTAGTTTGTCCTAAGAGATTTAGTGGAGTTGGGGGGCCCCAAGAACCTGGAAGTATACCAAGTGCCTCCTGAAAGGTATAAGGTGCAAGCCAATGAGGGAACACCGCCAATGTAGCTATAAAGAGCACTAACACGATGCCAAGTATAGTTAAAACGGATTTAAATCGTCTAATGAATTTTCTCTTACTTCGGGCCTTTTCATATTCGAATTCTCTAATAGTTAACTCGTCTATTCGAGATGCTGGAACAAAAAGGAATTTTAAATTTTTAATAGTCCACTTTAAAATCCTTTTAGAAATTTCCTTTACACTATTAAATTGACTTTCCTCTTCAAAAATGGTCTTATCAACTATTTCTTTTTGCATAATATTTTACCTCATTTTTATAAATCAATATCTTATTCGTGGATCTAAAACACCATATATTACATCTGTAATTAAATTTACAGAAATAAAAACTAATGCAAAGAAAAAGACTAACCCGTTTAATACCCAATAATCAGAATTTCGAATAGATAAAATCAATAACTCTCCCATTCCAGCTAATCCAAATGTAGTTTCGGTAAGGACTGCACCTGTTAGCAATGACCCAAAACCTAAACCGAGAATAGTAACGACCGGAATCATCGCATTTTTTTTAGCGTGTGTATTAATAACGTCCCTTTCTTTACAGCCTTTCGCTCGAGCGGTTCTTATGTAATCTTGTTCAAGAATTTCAAGCATACTCGAGCGGGTTTGCCTCACTATTGATGCCAAGGATATGAAAGCTAAACAAAACACCGGTAAAATTAAATGATACAAATAATCCCAAATCATATAATACTCTCCTGAGAGAAAAGCATCAATGATTCTAAATCCAGTTACCAATTCGGGATCTTCATAGGTTATAGTTTTAAACCCGGTTGTGGGAAAAAGTGCCACATCATCTATTCTAATCATATAACCTAATGTGTACTGGAGCAGCATGCCAAGAAAAAACACAGGTAAGGCCACGCCAAGTAGCGTAATTCCTCTTAAAATTGTATCCTTTGCTTTATTTCTATGAGTTGCCGAAATAACACCCGTCTTAATTCCAACCGCTGCTGCGATAATTATTGAAAAAATAGCAATATCCGCAGTTCGGGGTAATTTTAACATAATTAAATCCCATACAGGCATACCTCTTACGATTGAATATGATTGACCCCAGTTACCTACCATTATATCTCCCAAGTATCGGAAATATTGAATATATAAGGGATCACCTAGGCCTAATTGCTGGTACAATTGCTCATATAGATCCCAATTAATTTTACCCTCTGGAAGATATGCTAATACTGGATCACCTGGCATAAACCTTGATAATACAAAAACAAGCGTCATTACACCAAATATAACAGGAATGGCTACTAATAATCTTCTTATAATATATTTTAATAGACTCATTATTTAAATTTAAACCTCAATCTTTTTAATTCGCATTTTAATTGAATTATATTTTTCCCTAGTAATTGCAGCTAAGATAGCTGCCGAAACATTTATCCCTAATAAAGTTAATATCGTAATATAGCTTTCTAATCTTAAGAAGTATCCCCCTATTACGGTAATATCGAAATTTTCATACCACATTAAGTTAACATCATAAGATACAAAAAAATACCAAATCCATGATTGAACCACAATAAAGGGAACTAACCATATACTATTTCGAATTCCATATTCAAAAAAGTTTTCCCTAAACGCCATTAGAAACACTATCGCAACGAGGATAATCAATGCAAAATATGATTGGGGATGAAACATTACTTGATATAAAAATAAAACACCCTCTCCGATACTTTTTTGATAAACATTTGACAAATAACCAAAAAATGCGAAGTGGATAAACAATAGCGCCAATAAGAAGTTGGTTTGCCGTGCAAATTCAATTTTTGTGAACTTCATAATATCCTACTCAATAAATTTTCAATCCATTTAATATTTCTTTTATATTAATATTTTTAAGCTCTATTTTAGATGACTTTGTTCTAATGTCATCAATATTAAATGTTCTAATAATTATTTCATTATCTTCGTAAACTTTTAAATTTATCGTATCATCCATGTCAGTTTTTAAAAGCTTTTTGTTATAACAAAAACTATCTAATAGATCATCGTAAATTAAATATGGTACAAAACCCATTTCAGAAGTACTATTAGTAGCTAAATCATATACGGGGATTTTTATTGCTAAAGGGTAATATTTTTGTTTTCGTTCTAAATATAACTTTTCCATTTCAATTTTCTCTTCATTTTTAATGAAAAAGATGTTCTTTTCAATCTTATTTCGGAAATACTTAATGATAGAATCACAGTATTCGATTAATTTATTCTTGTATTCATCTTTATTTTGTGTTGGATCGAGGTTATTCTTGTCAATATAAGAATAGGTTTTAAGAAATTGGGAGGTGATAAAAGTGAAGGATTCATCCAAATCAGGGTTGAATGCAGAAATGTTGTTTGATGCTTCCCACCATTTTCTTATTTTATCACTATCTAAACCTCTTAAGGTTAGTTCTTTTTGTTTTAAGTTGGCATAATTAAGTAAGTTTTTAATTCCTATAGTGTAAAAGAGATGGAAGTTGATGGTTAAATTAAATCTTTTAAACACCTTCTCTAATTTTTCCCGATTTGGAGTGATAAGTAATGTAGGTTCGCCATTAGATAATTTATCAATTCTCATAGGAATTGGAAGGATTGGTATTTGAAATATATCAGTAGAAATAATATCAAAATAAAATCCCATAGGAGCTAGATCTCTTTTATGGGTTCTCAGTTTATTTAGATATTTACTATTTGATTTGAAGAAGAGCATCACCAAATGGATCTTAAGATAAGATAATATTAAAAAAAAAAGATAGAATTTATTTATTATTTTTACTTTATGCTGGATAAAGACCACGGTACATTGGAAAGATTCGCAAAGTGCCCATTGCATTGTAAGGTACACCATAGATGTTTGCACCGTGACAGCTTGTTACTTTCGAATGATAGAGAGGCATGTGGAAGAATCCTTCTGTAGCCATATACGATTGAATATTTTTATAGATGTCGTTTCTTGTTTCATCATCCGTTTCGGCTAATGCTAATTCCAATTGATCCATTAAATACGTGTCGTTGACTTGACCTGAGTTTGAACCTGATACTGGGTTAAATAATGGATCTATCATATTGAATGGATCGAGATAATCCGGAGCCCACCCAATAGCGAAAACACCTAAGTGGTCGAAATCATCAAATAAGTAGTTAAGGAACTCATCCCAGGTTACACCATCATCCTCTACATAAATACCGATTAGTTTAAACCAAGAACTTAACGCAACAAACATGTTTTCTCTAAAGCTATTTCCTGTATTATAGGTGTTTGGAACTGAAAGGAACGGAGATGTACCTTCTGCTTGGGCTATCCAATCTGCATCTGAAAAACCAACACCAAATCCCATTGATTGCATAACAGAGCGTGCATGATCGATATCATAGACAGGAGCGAGGGCGAGAACGGACGCGTTATATGCAGCACCAAAACCAGGCGAAATAGGGCTAACTGCTCTATAAGCGTTCCCTAGTCTCATTTCATCAATTACATAAGTGTAGTTAATAGCATAGGACATGGCTTCTCTCCAAGTTACATTATATTTCTTGTTGTTGAATCCCAAATATTGGTAAACTAAACTTGCGGTAGGTAATCTTTCAACATGAAGTTTAGGATCAGTATCATAGAACTCTAGATTTTGATCTGAAGCCATAGCGTTTGCATCAATTGTATAGCCTATAAAAGCGTTGTGGGCCGTGACCGCGTCACTATAGATAGCGTAGACTACCGTATGGAAGTGAGCTATCACAGAGGCACCTGTGAGATCTCGCATCCAGTAATCATTCCAGCGACTCAGCCTCACTTCTACATTAGGGGTGAAACTATCATAGGTAAAAGGTCCAGTTCCAATTACATCTCCAGTAGTGAGAGGGATAAAAGTTGTTTCATCCGTAGCGTGAGCTGTTGGAGAGATCATACCAGCATTAATGTAAGTTAAAGCGCTCATGAAAGGAGCATAAGCACCATTGAGAGTAATAGTGATATTATAATCTCCTACGGTGGCTGTGTTGTTCATGATAGGGGTTATTCCATTAGGGAACATCCATAAGCATTGAGTATGAGCAACTTCATTAGTATTCAATCCAGTAGCATTTATCATGTATTGTAATCTATCCAAATTCCATTTAGCTGCAACAGCATTAAAAGAAGTGTCATCATGGAAAAGAACACCTTCCCTCAATTTTATGTGAAGAGTAGTTAAGTTTTCCCAAAAGTAAGATTCAGCAAGCAAATTAATCCTAGGTAAATCTGTATCAGTTAAATCCCAAGCGAATAGTGTTTCAACCACTTGTTCAAGTACATCATTGGATGCACTATCCCAAGAATCTGTGATTTCTAATGTGTGTGGGCCAGAACTAGTGGATCTTATATAGGCATCACTCCTACTAGGTGGAAGTTCTGCCGAACCAATAATAACGAGTACAATATTGCCTACTCCAGAGGCTACCAATGCAACGATTAAGACAGTAATTGCGATATTTTTTTTTTCCATATTTTAATCACTTTATTTTATTTTTTAATTTTTATTTTTTTAGATTTATAGTTAAGTATCTACTTGATTTTGGAAACTTATAAGTTTTTTCATTTTTTTTATCATTTGTTATTTTTAGCTTTGCTACAAAAATTAAAAAATAAAAGATACATAGGAAATGCCTTTAAATCATTAAGAATTAATATTTTTAGCGGTAAATCGTTAAAGGTGCTAATTTTTCGCGTTTTTTGGGTCTCCTTTGTAAATAATCATAGAGATTGTTATTTGTAGCTTATATTTAAAGATATTCACTTTCAAAAAAGTAGACCTCAATATTATCTTCCTATCCGATTACATCAGTTCTCAATTCGGAATATCCCGATTAAATAATTGCTGACATGATTAATAACAACAACTATTCAAAAAATATTGGTAATTAGACTTTTTAAAGCTTGCTATTATCTTAACCACCAAATAATCCCACAAGAACATCATAATAACATGAGGAAAAAAGGATCAAATAAAGTAAAATCCCCGAGATAATTATGCCTTTATCGAAAAAGGCTTTCTCAGTTCTCCTTGCTAATTCAGGTTTAGAGGAAGTTAAATACATAAACCGCATAATAATATAGAGGGAAATAGGAATCGTAAAAATCACTATATATTCTTGTAGAATTATAGGAGCTTCGACTGGGTAAAATGTTAATATAAGATAAAGAGAATAAGTTATAAATAAAGAACTTGCAATCATTAAATGTAATTGTTCCAATAATTTAGTGGAATATTGGTCGTAACTCTTTTTATGTTCAATTGCTTTATCTTTACCAAGTAATAATAAATCTCCTTTTCTTTTAGCTATTACTAAAAAAAGAGCGACTTCAAAAATTGCTAAAAATAACCACGCAGAAATGAATACATTAATCAAAAGGCAACCTGCTAAAGCTCTCCATAAATAATTTAATGCCAATACGAGGATATCAATAAAAGCGTAGTTTTTAAAGATATGATTATATAATTGTCCTGTAATAATGATTAATATTATCATTATAATAAAATTTAAATTTGGAACGAAAAAGATAATTGAAACAACAATTATTCCGGATAATACGGCTAATATTAAAGTGGCAAAACCAATAGAAAGTTCTCCAAGTCAAACTCCATTTCGCGTAATAAAAAGGGAAGAAACTCCTAAACCTCAACCTGCTTCAATGACGTTTGAACCTAGCCCTGAACCCAAACCAGAATTGACTGGTAGATCCCCAATCTTTCCAACCGCAACACCTCCAGGATCTTCTTCCGATTCGTTAATTGATTATATGCCTCAAACAATTATAACAAAGAAAGAGAAGAAAAA
>JABCSY010000200.1 GCA_018238625.1 Promethearchaeota archaeon | reverse complement strand
AAAGTGCTTGAATGCTAGGGGGTCATCCATCAAAATTTTATCATTTCCAATTTTATGAAATATCATCTCAATTCTTTTAAAATGAAGTATTGGTATTAATGGATAATCTATATCTCGAAGTAGAATAATAGCATATAATTGTTTTCTTCCTCTAGCTGTGGGGTCTTCTACTTCAATTTTATAAACCTGCGAATAGAACATATTAAAATCTAGTATAACAAATTGGTTTTTTGTGTTTAAGGCGTCTCTCAGTAAATTTCTGATAAATTTTTCTTCTCTAAGGTTAATAGATGAATAAAGAGCACGTGGACCCAGTAAATGGTCGTATTTTCCAATAATCAATATAAATGGATATTTATCTAAGTCTTCTTTAAAATATGTGTAAGAAGATGTTAGTTCTTCTTTAAGATTGTTGTTAATTTGCATTTTATTTACAAAACCTTTAGCTAATTATTTTTATTCTTGGATTATTAATACGAATTATTTTTTTTTATAAACATGCACTATTGTCTAAGATTTCTTTATAACAAATCTATAATAATAGGATAAAAACTTATTTATATGTTTATGGATTATTACTAGTTTCACTGCTTTTTGTACTATTTTACTTTTAATAAGACAAAAAAACTAGAACGTTTTTACTTTTAATAAAAATTTAAAAAAGGAAAATATATTAGTTAATTATGTCCGAATCTGCTAAAACAATTATAAAATATTTTTGCGATCGTTTTTTAGATATTGATTATTATCCTACTAGCTTAAAAGATATACTCGATTTGGAAATTAACAGGTTGAAGAATATTGACGAAGAAGATGTTGTAAAGTTTAATAAGATTGATGTTAAAAATCTAAGAGATCTTTCCATGGTTCAAATTTCAGAGTACGAACGATTGAGTAAAAAAGCACTAATTAATAAATCTAATTTTAAAAATGCATTAATTGCAGCAATTCTAATAGCAAATGCTTGGAGCAAAAGAGCACAATACATGAAAAAACCTAAAATGAAGGTTGTAGTAGCGGGACTTAATTTTGCGGGAAAAACATCTCTTATTAATAGATTAATTAACGATATTAATTACCACGATATGATCAATTTAGAGCCAACAATAGGGGCAAATGTTGAAGAATATCAATCTGATAAGTTAGATCTTATCCTATGGGACCTAGGAGGGCAAAAAGATAATATTGAAGAATATCTCGAATCCCCCGAAAGATTTTTTATCCAAGTAGATGTCCTAATTTTTGTATTTGATTCTCAAGATGATGTTAGATACGATGCCGCTGTCGAGTATATGAGCGAGTTGGTTAATATTCTTGCTTTTTTAAATGAAAGTCCTTACTTTGTGATTTTATTAAATAAAGCAGATTCTGATATTGTAAACGATCCTGACTTTCAAATTAAAGTGGAGTATTTAACTGATAAAATCTCGACTGTTTTTATGAATAGCGAAAAATCGTGGAATTTTGATATCACGCCTACAAGTATATATAATTTTTACTCAAGCGAACCAGAGATCGCAAGAAGCATTAAAAATATATTTTCAAAAGAGAAGTCAGAATTAGATTCAAGTACAATTTTACCTAACATTGAAGATAAACTTCAAAGAATTTTGGATATTAACCTTAAGCTTATGGATAAAGTTGCGGCCGAACTCTCAGAAGTTAAACGCGTGCTATTTAGACTAGTGCCCTCTGATATTTCGCAATCTCTGTTTGCAGTTCCGTTTGAAAAGGTACCTATTGAATATATTTCAGACATTGAAAAATTAGAAGGTACAGAAAAGAAGAAGAAAAAAAGAAGTAAAGATGCTGATCCTTTCAAAAAAGGCAAAAAGTTAAAAGGGGCTGCAGGACCCCCCAAACGATTAAAATCTATTACAGCTCCAGAAGCTATAGAAAAGGAAGATACTGAAAGTGATAAAATCACTGCGAAAAAAATAAAATCAGCAAAAGCGTCGTTGTCGGCTACCTCTCAAAAAGCAACGCCACCGATAGCTCCTCAATCAGTCGCTAAACTAAGTTTCGTTACCCTTGATTCTTTAAAACCGCCACCGCCACCTCCAAAAATTGCTGTAGGGGCTGGAAGTAGTTCTGGATCGGCAAGAAGTGAAATATTATCTGAATTAAAGAATATGTTTGTAAAACGTGGATTGGTTAGCCAGTAATAATTAAATTGTTTTAAATATGCAAGACTCATACTTAATTTTTTAAAACAACAAATTTATTTAATGTTTTAGGTAAATACAATTAGGAATAGTAAAAAACTAGTTAAAAAATAATATATTTACACTTTTATATCTTAAATTTTTAATTTTTTAGATTAACAATAAGGTGAAGAATTATTACTAAAGACGAGAAAGAGACTAAAGCTAAAAAGGATTATTATTCTGGGAAAAAACGAATCTCTGTTTACATCACAGAAGAAACAGAAAAAGAATGGATAGAATTCATTAAAAAAAGTGACATTTCATCGCTTTCCAAATTAGTTAGAGAAGGAATTAAATATTATATCGACGAAAAATCCAGTTTACTTGCTCAAGATTTATCTGTTTTCACACATGCTTTAAAAGAAAGACTCACAACGATCAAAGGAAATCTCCAATTAATCGTAGAAAAATATCAAAAGGAT
>JABCSY010000041.1 GCA_018238625.1 Promethearchaeota archaeon | reverse complement strand
ATTTTCGCTCCCGTTTAGAGATCAATCCATATTATAACATGTATTGGACCGTTTTTTTGTCTGCTGCCGCTCACGAGGGGTATCCTGGACACCATATGGAATTTTCCGTCAAAGAACAGAGGTTATATTGCGAGTTAAATCAATTCGAACATTCAATATTAATACTTAAATCACCAAAA
The DNA here is from genome assembly GCA_018238625.1 of Promethearchaeota archaeon. Classification (GTDB taxonomy): domain Archaea; phylum Asgardarchaeota; class Lokiarchaeia; order Sigyniarchaeales; family SOKP01; genus SOKP01. The sequence goes on along the minus strand of JABCSY010000041.1, from coordinate 34,052 downwards.
CTCATTATTAGCGAAGGAATAGCAGATATGGCTTCTAATGTGCTCTTCTCTTATCGAGAGCGAGCAGAAATTGGATTACAAAACTTTTGTCTAGACTCGTCAAAGGAAGATTCTCTTGATGTATTGGCGATGCAATACAAAGCAAAAGGAAAACAATCGCTTTTATGGTATAACCTTGCTTATCACGCTCTTATTGACGAATGGAGCGAAGAATCTTTAATTCGATACGCAAAAAGCTATGAAATCTTTAACCAAAAAGACATAAGAAATCTACTAAAATTAATTTCTAGCCCTACATATTCAACAACTGCTTTTTCGTATAATCTTGGAAGCAATCTCATAAAAAACAAATATGGTGAATTCCCTTCTGTTAAAAACTTTAGGAATCTGCTTGTAAACCCGATTTTGCCTTCAGATTTACTGTAAAGCTAATTTAATTCCATGTACTGATTTTTACGAGGTCAAAATTACAAATTAACAGTTTTTTATACATTGTACTTTATGTTAATTCAATAATTCTATAAATCAATTAAAAATATAATTATTCAATTTTAATCACTTTCCATTTTTGTAGGAGTTTAAATAAATTTCATCAGTTAATAAATAGGTTTTAAAACTTATATACAAACATTTCCTTTCGGTTTCGAATTTAAAAGAAGATATGCCAAATACATTTCATTTAACAAATAAAGTGTGAAAAAATGCCTGGTCAATCAAATACAATTCCATAATCGGATGTAATATGTAAGAACATCCCGTATTTTCTTTTTTTTTCATTTTTATTGTCGGTATTCCGATTATCATCCACCACTGAGATCGGTGAAAGAGACTTTAATTGTTGAGTTATCCTCCAATGTTTTTAGAGCACTAAATTTTTTATTTTTATAGTAGGTCCTAAATTTTTCTAAAATTATTTTGTTTAATAGAAATTTTATACACTTATTTACGAAATAGTCTTATAAAATATATAATGAAAATCATATCTCTTCAAATTAGCGACGACTTGTTAGATAGGTTTGAGAAAGTTCGAAATCAGAGCGGATTTAGTTCAAAAAGCGAAGCATTAAGAGATTCAATAATAAAATTCATTGAAAACTATGAAAAGTTTGAAAATTTAGAAGGGTATCGAATTATGAATATAAATCTTGTCTATCCGTTTAAAGAACCTATTGCTGATGAAATTTCTGAACTTTATCACAAATTTCACTCGATAATTAAGGCAGTAACTGATTGGAGAATTGCAGAAAAAAAAATTGAAATTGTTTTAGTAGTAGGAGAGTTCGGAATTATTAAGGATCTTTATCAAGCGATTGTTAAGATCAAAGACATAATAAGCTCAATCCACGAAGTTATAATCGATTAATTAACTCACATTTAATCAAATTGAAGCGAAAAATCTACAAATTCAGTGGGTTTTTGCGTGAGCACGCTTGTACTTATTATATCGGGCTCGGAAATTAAATAATCAACTATGTTATCTTGCGTAATATTTCCCGAAACCTCAATAGTGATATTTTCGCGTAAATTATGCTTTTTTAGTAAGTTAATCGCATCTTGTACGCTATCAGGATTCATATTATCTAACATTATTATATCTGCTCCGTTTTGTACAGCAATTAGAACATCCCCAACTTTTTCCACTTCAATTTCTATTTTTTTTGTGAAACTAACGTTGTTTTTCACATTTTTGAGGAGTTCTGCAACGTTTCCGTTATAAAATTTTAGGTGTGTTGACTTTAAAAGCACCATATCGTCTAAGTTAAAACGATGCGTATCCCCTTTTCCAAAATCTACAGCTTTTTTTTCAAATAATCGTAAACCTGGAAGGGTTTTTCTAGTACATGCTATTTTAACTATTTTTCCAGATTTTTCAATTATCTTAACAAATTTACGCGTTGTTGAGGTAATTGCGCTCATGTGACTCATAAGATTTAAACCCACTCTTTCGCCTAACAGGATATCTTTCGTTTTTCCACGTAATTCTACTATTACATCTCCATTTTGGATTTGATCGCCATCTTCTTTCTTGAGAGTAACATCAACTTCTAAAACATGAAATAATATCTCGATTTCTTCTATACCCGATAAATACCCGTCACTTTTAGCAATAATCTTGGCAGAGGAAATAGAATTTGTAGGGATTGATTTTGAACTAATGTCAATAAACATACAATCTTCGTGCAAAAACTCCCTTATTTTTTTTTCAATTAAAATGCGATTAAAACTCATTTTTACCAGATTCTTTAAGCAGTATTATTATTATAGATTAAATACTAATTAAAATTATGCATGGCATTGATAAAATATTTATTGAAACCAATGAAATTAGGCTTGAAGCCGAGTTTTTTCAGTTGAGTACAATTATATCTCAGTCTGTTGTTTTAATTTGTCACCCACATCCTCAATTTTTCTGGGTTTGAAATCCTAAAAAGGGAAAATATGGGGGCAATATGTACAATAATGTCGTATCTGGCGTTTTTAATATGTGTGTTCAAAATAAGATTTCGTGCCTACGATTTAATTTCAGGGGAATAGGAAGTTCAACAGGAAGTCATACTAGTGGAAAGGGCGAGTTAATCGATGTGGAAGCTTGTATTGATTTTTTAATAAACGAGAAGAATATTGAAAAAATAATAATCTGTGGTTATTCCTACGGAGCCGCTATCGGGTGTTCTGCTGTAAATTTTTCTGATAAAATAATTGGTTATTGTGCGATTTCTTTTCCTTGGGATTTTATGGGGTTAAAATATAAAGAACTTTCTCAAACTAAAAAGCCAAAATTGTTTATTCAAGGTAATCGAGATACGATAGCGCTCTATGAAAATTTTGAAAACCATTATAGTTTCTATTTCGAACCAAAAAAGTATAAGATTATTAATGGAGCCGACCATTTTTACTCGGGATTTGAAGAAAATATCGCACAAGAAGTAAGCGAATTCTACAATTTGATTATAAAATAAGATATTATGAGGTTTTTAATAAGAAAGAAGAAGTATTAGAAAAACTGATGTTCCTTAAATGGAAGATAACTTTTCTAAATCTGGTGTAGCGTTTTCAACAGCCCAATCGATGAGTTGGTCGTAATAAGATTCAATTTCGTTAGATTCCGGACTTTTTGATAGGACCGCTAAAATGAATTGCGTTTTTTTATCTAACATAATTATATTTCGACATATAATAAAATCTTCTGAATATTTAATCTTTATACTAGATAGGGCAGATAAATTCATTTCCTCAGACGCGTTTGATGCAGCATCACTTAATAATGACCCCATTGCCGCAACAACCCGCTCATCAATGTCTTCTGATTTTTGCGATGCTAAAACTAGTCCTGCATTTGTAGCAAAAAGAGAAGCTCTAAAATTACCATTATCATTTAATTCTTTGAGTACTTGATCAAGTCTGCTTACCATAAGAAAAATTCACTCATTAAGTATTATTAAACAATTTTATAAAAATTCTCGCTTAACTTTAATATTATAAATATTATGAACAATTTGGTATTAAATTTTACCTTATGTCTTTTTTAAGTTTATTATAAATGTTGATAATATATTATCTTCATCAATCTTTAACGTTATTACGCTTGGTCTCGCTATAGGTTTTTCAAAGCCTCTTTTTGGAATAGGCGCTTTAGGTTTTGTAGGACTTCCCGGATTAATTAATAAGGTGTTGTATGGCGTACCTGTTATGAGTGGCTGATGTGTATGCCCAAAAATAAGGATGTGGAGGTTATTTCGCTTAAAAAAGACTTCTAAATTATCAGGTTTCTTGTGAATTACGCCAATGTTATAATTTTCAACATGGAATTTAATAAACGTCTCTAATCCCGTTATTTCGTCTAAATCGCTTTTTACGCATCTGATTGGAGCGATTTTTTTCAATTCTTCTAAAAAAAAAGGTTCACATACATCTCCAGCATGTATAATTTCGTCAACATCTTCAAAAACTTCTTTTAATCGATTAATTAAAGTTTCAACTAAGTTAGGTTTATCGTTCTTTGTTATGTGTGTATCTGAAATAATCCCAAATTTTACCATTTTTTTTTCGCTATAATATAATTACTCCAATCACAAAAATAATCAAACCGAATAAAAAATCCATCATTATCCTAACAATTCTTTCTAACCAATTCTCTCCAATCTCACTATCTTTTTTGAAATATGAAAAAAATTCTTTAAAACCTATTGATAAACTTTCTTTGATTAGAGAGAATTGCCAAACAAACAAAAATATACCGATAATTAATAATGGAATGTAAACAATGAAACTCATTAATGAATATTCGTTACCATGTATATAATTCCAAATTGAATGAGCTGAAATAACATTATTTACTGCATGAGCAAAAATTACTGGAAATATCCAATGACGTCTTAAAACTAGCATCGCAAGTATAATTCCTACTAAAAAAGTCTGTAAAAACCAAATAATAGGAAATTTTATTGGCAACCCGCTACCAGGCATCGCAAGAATATAACTAAAATGTCCTAAACCAAAAAAAAAGGAAGTTATAATTACGGCAGACATTTTTTTTAAGTAATCACTTCCTCTATTAGCTAAAAAACCTCTAACTAATGTTTCCTCATATATAGAAACAAAGATTTGTATTATAATAACAGATACAAGAAAAACATAATAATTCTCCATAAAGTAAGAGTTGTAAGAATAATCCGCCGTAGGGTTTAAAACATCGGACAAATAAGGTAGCATATCAGGTAAAAATAAATATGTAAAAAAATCTAATGGTATAAAAATTAAAAAAAGTAACAATATTCCATATAAAAGCTGATATTTAAAATTATTTTTTGCCACACTAAATAAAGATAAAAAGTTCTCTGAAGGGCTAATATCCTCTTCTAAGATTAATTTTTTTCTTTGAGGCGACATTAGAAAATTGGCCAAATATAGAAATAAAGGAATGGCAACAATAATAACTGCCGCTCTCAATATAAAATAAAGAGGTTCAAAAATTACAGAATTAAAATCAATAAAGAAAGGTAGTAGAAAAGCAGGAATTAACATAAAAAGAAAGATTCCAAGAAAAATAATTAGAATTTCGAATAAAAAATAAAATCGTTGAATAAATATTATTTTTAAATTGTTCATAGGTCTTCTCATAATTTATCTATCTCTAACAACAAGTTCAATGAATAACAAATAATTAAATCGAAATATTTTAAATTTTTTTATTTGAAGAATCCAAAAAAAAAATTAAGTCCTCTCTATTTGGAATCCCATTTCTTGCTCCTAATTCTTGTATACAATTTCCAGCTACAAAGTTACCAATTTCGACATTGTTTTTAAGGTGTTCAAATTTTAAATTTATATTTTGAACAAGCCCATAAACGAATCCCGCTGAAAATGCGTCACCAGCTCCAGTTGTATCAATTAAACTTTTTAATTTTAATGGGGGTAGAAGTTCTGCTCTACTGCTGGTTAGTAATAATGCTCCTTTTTTACCTAAAGTAGTAATAATAACTTGTATACCTAATTTAAATAGGGTGCTCGATTTTTCTTGGATTAAATCTTCGTTTAAATCACACTCTTCTATATTAAAAAGAGAAGCATATTCATTTTGAGAAAGAATTAAGAAGTCAATTTTCTCCAGCAATTTTTTAATGTTCTTTAAACCTTGGTCGATGATTAACATACCAGGATTTAAAACAACGGGTATTTTGTTGTTTCTACCAATAATAGCGGCTTCAATAAATGGTTCTAAATTTTTTAAGCTACTTAGGAAAATTATTTTTGTATTTATCAATTCTTTTTCTAAAAGATCTTCTTTTGAAAGATAATTTGCGGCACCACTATGAGCATAAATTCTTCGGTCTCCTCTTTTATTTAGAGCAATATAGGCAGAACCAGTTCCATGGTGCTCAGAATATTTAATAAACTTAGTATCAACATTTACTTCCTTAAAGTCGTTAAGAATTTTGTTACCAAAAGCATCGTGACCCCCTAACTTTCCAATGAACGCTGTTGATAATCCAATTTTCGCACAAGCATAAGCAGTATTAGCAGCAGCCCCACCAGACAATAAAGTTAAGTCAGATACGAATACTTCGTCATCATCAGCAGGGTATCTTGTTACTTGAGCGACCATATCAACTAGGGCGGCGCCTATACAAATTACATCAAAAATTTCAATCACATTTTATATTTTTTAAATGGATTTACTGGTAATTAAAAGATCCAAATTCAGTTTTTATTTCTAGTTGGTTTTTGTTCTTATAAGACGATTTTTCACATAGGCCGATGATTTTTGATTCGATGTTGTATTTTTTAGCAATATCAATAATTTCTTTAGCAATTGATTCATCGCAACAAATTTCCATTCTATGACCCATATTAAACACTTGATACATTTCTTTCCATGAAGTTTCTGAAGATTTACTTATAATTTCAAATATTTTGGGAATTTTAAAAAGATTATTTTTAAGATAAGTAATACCCTTACCAAAATTAAGGTTTTTCGTCTGACCTCCTCCCGTGTTATGGATTATTCCGTGAATTTCTTCTCGATATTTTTTTAGTACGTCCAACAATAGTGGAGCATAAGTCCTAGTCGGAGACAATAAAGCTTCTCCAACTGTCAAACCCAAACCTTTGATCTTATCGGTAAGTTGATAAGTCCCAAAAAAGATAAATTTTTCGTCAAGGTTTTGATCGTAACATTCAGGGAATTTTTTATAATAAGTATGGGATAAAACTCCATGTCTAGCTAGGGTTAATCCGTTACTTCCTATTCCGCTATTAAATTCGTCTTCATACGATGCTTTTCCATCACTAGCCAATCCAACTATCACATCTCCTGCCTTAATGTTTTCAGCATTAATAATATCTTCTCTTTTCATACTAGTAAAAACTGAGGCATCAATTAGTAGAGTTTTTACAATATCTCCTACATCAGCAGTTTCGCCGCCGCACATTACGACATTTAAACCAAATTCAGACAGCTTTTCGCAATATGTAAAATATTCTTTAATTATTGTACTAATTACTTCGCCCGAGATAAACCGTCTATTTCGACCGATATTATTAGATATGAAAAAATTTTCAGTAGCTCCAACGCACAACATATCATCAATATTCATAACAATAGCATCTCTTGCAATCCCCCTAAAAACAGATATTTTGTCCGTTTCTTTATAGTACATATAAGCTAAGCTTGCTTTTGTCCCTGCTCCATCTGAATGAAAAATTGAACAATAATCATCTCTCCTACCTACATCTTGTACTATTTTACAAAATGCTCCGGGGAATAATCCTTTATCGATCGATTGGATTGCCTTATGAACATCTTCCTTTTTTGAGGAAACCCCTAATTGAGAATATATATCTTTTTTGTTAGACATTTTTATAAATTATGTTTATTTTTCAGAAATTTTAATAAATTTTCTAAAAGTTCAAGAGATTTTCCTATGTACTTATGTGGATTTAACAAATCGTCAATTTCATCTTTTGTAAAACCTTCTGTTATTTTTTCATTTTCTAACAAGATTTCTTTAATAAAACGATTTTGCTTTTTTGCTTTTATTGCTGCTTTTCTTAAAATTTCATGCCCTTCTTGTCTTCCGATACCTTTTTCAACCAAATTTAACATGATTTTTTCAGACAAACAAGCTCCTTTGGTAAGATTTAAGTTTTCTTCTATTCTTTCCTCATCAAATTCAACTTCTTGGATAATACTTGTTAATTGTATTATCATAAAATCTAACAGTATGAAATTTTCAGCAAAAATTATCCTTTCGTTAGCAGAGTTCGTTAAATCTCTTTCATCTTCTAATATTATATTATCTAAAGCAGGTATAATATTGGATTTTAAGACTCTAGCTAAACTACAAATTCGTTCAGATTTATGGGGGTTTCTTTTATGGGGCATCGTCGAGCTCCCTACTTGATTCTTTTTGAAAGGTTCAAACATTTCAGCGATTTCATTTCTTTGGAGCACTCGAAATTGCCTCGCGACTTTAGCTAATGATTGCCCGATCAACGTTGTTAAAAAGAGGACTTCAGCATGACGATCTCTCTGAATTATTTGGTTCGTGATTAAAGTTGGATTTAATCCAAGCTCTTCCATTATGAAATTCTGTATTTCAATACCATTCTCTCCAAAACTCGCCATATTTCCTACGGCACCAGACATTTTACCATATGATATTCGATTTAGAGATTCTTTTAATCTATCTAAATGTCTATCTATTTCATACGCCCACACGCCGAACCTCATCCCATATGTAGTTGGAATAGCGTGTTGTCCGTGAGTTCTTCCTATACAAACAAGTAATTTCTTATTCTGTATAACTTTTATTAGTTCTACTAAAAGCTTTTTTAAAGAATTAGTGATATATGTTATAGCTTCTTTTAACTGTAATCCTGTTGCTGTATCTTCAATATCGTAACTTGTTGCCCCCAAATGGATGTATTTTCCAGCGTTTCCTTCGCATTGTTCTGATAAAGCCTTAACCATAGCCATTAAATCGTGATGAATTTCATTATCAATCTCTTTTACACGATTTAATTTAACATAATTCAAATTAGCTTTCTTACATATCTCTTCTGCGGATTCTTGAGGAATATTGCCCCATTTAGCATGTGTTTTTGCTAATACTGCCTCAACTTTTAACCAATTCTCTAATTTTTTTTCTTCTGTAAAAATTTCAGCAATTTTAGTTCGATAACGAGTTTCAACTGGATTAATAAATTTATGATCCATAGCTAACTTATTGATCTTTTATTTCTATAATAGAAATAATCCATGATCAATTATTATTCTTTTTTTAAATTTCTATTAAAAAGCGAATATCTTCGAAATTTTAAATTACCATAACTTTAAATTTAAAAAGTTTTAAAAATAAGATTTTAGTTCTGATGACCTGTTCTCCTAGCGGCTATCTGTCCCACCTTTCTACCCGGAGGGGCATTTCTCGAGGTTGTTGTTGGTTTATGAGGACTTTGTTTTGCACCTCCTCCGTAGGGGTGACTTGCTGCGTTCATCGTGACTCCGCGAACAACCGGCCATTTAATAGCTTTAGATCGTATGTAATGGTGTTTATTACCGGCTTTTAAAAACGGTTTGTCGGTTCTTCCGCCACCAGCTACAACTCCAACCGTACAAAGGCAATTTTCATTAAACCATTTAGTTTTTTTGGATCGAAATAACACTTCAACGTTGTTACCCGATTTATCCCTTACAATGGCGGCTACTCCAGATGCTCTCGCAAATTTACCACCATCTTGTGGAGTGCCCTCAATATTAAAAACAAGAGTTCCTAAGGGGATTTTTTTCACAGGTAAGATATTTCCTACTTTCACTTCTTGGCCATATCCCGTTTTAGACTGAATAAATTCTTGTCCTTCGTAAATTCCTTCTGGAGGGAGCCATAAGCCTTTTTCGCCATCATCGTAACTAATTCTAGCTACTGGAGCACCTCTACCTGGAGCGTGAACGAATTCAATTACTTTAAATTTTAACAATTTTTCTTTTTTTTTGAAGGGACGATACTTTACCTTTCCTACATGTCGGTGACTTGGAGATCGTGCCCATAAGTGGCCGTATCCTTTTCTTTGAGCTAAAATTCGTTTTCCCATAAAGATCACTTACTAAATCGAATTAGTAATATCTAATTAATAAAAGTTTAAATTTTTTATTATTTTAGTTAGAATTTATTTAGTTTTAAGATAAAACAATAGAAACAAATCATAATTTTTTATTTTTCAATAGCTCGTCTATATTATAATTAAAAGCGATTGGAACTTCTCTATCGATAAACTCCCCAGCAACGTTAGTCAACATTAGCTCTTTGATTTCTTTCAGATCGTTTGTTTGGCCTAGTACCCAACCTAATTTAACGTACCCAACTTCTGGTAATAGGTTCCTACCTGGAATAACGCCTAAATGTTGTAATTCTCTCCCAGTGGAATACACATTCATCCCTACAAAACCATGTAAAGTTTGTGTAGTCATAAGAATAGTAATTCCTTCTTGAATGGCTCTTTCAATGGCATTATAAATATCTGTGCTGACATGCCCAAGCCCTGTTCCAGCAAATACTATACCTTTATAACCTTTATCTATATAAAATTCAATTTGTTCGTTTTCCATTCCGGGATAAGAATAAATAAGAGCTACTTTCTTCTCAAAATTCGTATTAATAGTAGTTTCAGATAGACTTCGTTTTCTGTAATTATTTTTAAAAGTTTTAATCTTCCTATCCCTCACCATTCCTAACGGAATATCATCAATGGTACGAAAAGTATCTCTTACTGAGGAATGCATTTTTCTTACCATTGTTCCCCTATGAATTAATCCATAATCATGTGAAGACGAACCTAGCATAGTTACTACAACCTCAGCTATATCAGAGGTAGCTACAGTAGCAGCGTTTATCAGATTTAAAGCGGCATCAGAAGACGGGCGATCGGAGCTTCTTTGACTCCCGGTTAACACGACTGGAATAGACAAATCTTTTAACATAAAAGATAAAGCGGCGCTAGTAAATGTCATAGTATCAGTTCCATGTCCTATAACTATTCCATCAAAACCAGAATCTACGGCTTGTTTAACTTTTTCTGCTAATTTTTGCCAATATTCAAATTTCATATTTTCTGATAATATCTCAAAAACAATTTCGCAATCAAGATTACAAATTTCTGCCAATTCAGGTACGGAACTAAATAACTCGCTTGGAGTAAAAGAAGGTATAACCGCCCCAGTCGTATAGTCTAATCTTGAAGCAACCGTCCCTCCAGTTCCTAATAATTGAAGCTTAGGCAAATCTTTATTGTATGGAAATTTTTTTTCTGGAAGTTTGTAATTAGCTTCTCTTTTTCCAATTTTTTTTATGTTTTGTATCTCAGAGACATTTATTCCAACATTATAGTTGTTTTCTAACTTGATTTCTATAAAATCAGGAGCAGAATATTCGCTTCTTGGCATTAAAATTCCTTCTAATTGTGTTTTATTTGTAGTGATTTGAATGATATCCCAGATCTCAATTGTATGCTTTTTTAAAATATCTATAGATTTGCCTTTATATCCTTTAAGTTTATCTTCCATTCATTTCATCTCCTTTAATTTGCTTGATATCTGTATCTTCAATTCTTTAGAAATGATCTCACCATCTATTTTTCCCCGTACTTTTTTCATCACTTCTCCCATTAGTGGTCCCATGGATCTCATTTCTCTTTCTTTAATGATTTTTAAGTTTTTAATTACAATTTCATTAATAATTATTTTTAAATCTTCAATTGAAAGACTTTCAAGATTTAGATTCTCGATAGATTGTTCGATAGTGAGATTTGGAGAATCAGCTTTTAATCTCATTATATCTTCGATAGCTTCCTTTCCAATTTTTTTATTTTTCAATTCTAGAAAGATTTTTTTATAATCGTCATTAGTTATATTTTCTATTATTTTTCCTTCCCGTTTAATTGCTTTTGCTGTGTTTAATAATGTTGTTATGATTATTGACGGTTTCGTGGGGTAAATATCTATTAAGCTGTCAAATAGAGATAATTGCCCATTAAAAATTAATTTTTTAATAGAACTCTGTTCAACTTTGTACATTTTAGCATAATCTTCAATTATATCCCAAGGATAATTAGGTAAAGTCTTTTGAATTTGTTTAGTTTCTTCTACCGTATTCATTATTGCCTGTGAATCTGTATCGGGATATAAACGTGCTCCACCATGTAATTCTCTCAAGAATTCCGTATTTCCATTGTCAAGTGCTTTTCTTGTCTCAGGCGGAACCCCTTTAAAAACATACTTTATCCGATTAATGATTATATCTGTTGCTATTTTTAGTTCTTTAATGGTCCCCAAAACTAAAACAAAGCAATCTTTTTCTTTTGAATTCAACTTATTTTGGATTTTTTTTATTTCTTCTTGAGAAAAATTATAATTTTCTAATTTTTCATCAGAATGGATAATCCCTTTTAGGCCTGAAATAACTTTTACCTTACTACTTACCTCGGTACCGAATCTATAATCCTCCATTAGCTCCTTTCCAAAAATACCTTTGAAACCTTTAAAATTTAAACCATAGAGTTTTTTTCCCGATTTTATGCCAGTTGCAATAGACTTTGAACCAGTTTTTCTCATTAAACTAGTTAAATCTACGGGCTCTTGAGGGATATCATTTTCACTTATTTTTCGATTCTTCAATTGTTCTCTAATCTCTATTAGGTTAAGTTGACGTGAAATTTCATGGTTAATCAATATTGTTATCCAACTCAATTTTTGAACTCCTTTAATTTCAATCCGGGTTCCAGATTTAATGCTTACATTAATATCTTGCCTGATTGAGCCAAGAACTTTTTTTACGTTAGTTATCCACAGTAATAATCCAATCCTTTCAGCACAATCTCTACATTCTTCAGGTGTATTTATATCTGGTTGTGTTGTTACTTCTACTAATGGAATTCCAAGACGATCTAGTCTGTAAAAATTAGTTTTATTTTCAGTTTTTATTTTCCTAGCAGCTTCTTCTTCTAAGCTTAGAATAGCGATTCTGATTTTTTTACCTTTCTTCAAAGTTATGTATCCATCTGTTCCCAAAATCATAGTGCGTTGAAACCCAGAAGGGACGCTTCCATCAAGATAATTTTTCCTACTTACATGCATCTCTTCAATAATATTTGCATTAAGAAGTAAAGCTAATTCTAAGGCAATTTTTCTAGCTTCCTCATTACAGGAAAACGGGGGGGTATCGTCTAACTCATAAGTACAAATTACATCGTTATAACCTTCATAGATGATAGTCTTGCCCTTTTTATATTCTGTTAGCATCGCTTTATCAAATGTGCCCATTTCTCCCAAAACAGGTCTCATATACCTCATTGTATTAAAATCTGGCACTCTAGTCCCTTGAAGTTTACTTGGGCATCTACAAAACAGTTTAGTTTCTGTATCAAGCTGCTGATGAATTTCTAAACCACATTTTAATCCTAATTCTTCATAATCGAAATTGTACATAATAAATCATTTAAGAATAATATACTACTACTATAAACTGTTTAATTCATTTTATAATTTTAATATATTGTATGTAAATACTTTAAGATAGGAAATCAAACTTATTTTTATTGTCTTTTGCAGCTGATAGAATGTTTGTTTGTTATAGTAAGACTTTAGCGGTGCAAATCTTTAGAATTTAGAATAACAATATCGTGCTTTGATGTCATCTTGAACAGCTCTTGGTAGTTCTGTATACCTAGCACTGTAACCTGATACTCTAACCATTAAATCTTTGAATATATCTGGATACTTTTGAGCCTCGTTAAGCGTTTCTAGAGAAATTGAGTTAAATTGTAAATGAGAACCATTTAACTTTACATACGTTCTTAGTATTGATTCGAAAATCTTTCCGTGGTTTAACAATACAATATTAGGATCAATATTAAGAGTGCATGCCACACCATTTGTAAGAAGGGCGTGGTTGATTTTTGTGATGCTATTAATAGCAGCGGTGATCCCTTTTTCTCCCGTGAATCCAGGGGCAATATCCCTATTTAGTGGTTTCCCCTTTTTTCTGCCAGAGGGAAGAGCTCCCGTGAATATGCCAAAACCAACATGAGTCGTCATTGCATGAATCCCCACCCTATAATCACCCCCTCGTGCACTTTTTAAGCCCTTTACAGATTGAGCAAGTATTTCAATAGCTTTTTTAGCGAAAACATCTGCGTTATCATCATCGCTTCCATATTTCGGGCACTTATAAATAAGATAGCTCTGGATATCCTTACTCCCCCTAAAATTATTTTTCAAAGCATTGATTAAATCTTCCATTTCTATTTTCTTTTCCTTAAAAACAGCCCAATCTATAGCAGCTATTGAATCTACTACGTCTGAAAAGCCTGTCACATGAATACCCGAAAAATTGTATTTAGCTGAGCCTTCATTCACATCAATTCCTTTCTCAAAACTTCCTTCAATACAAAGTGACATCAATGGGGTTGGTTTCAATATTTTATGTGCTTGTTGGTAAGCATTTGCAGCTGTAGCTGCCATTTTCATTAACGCTTTAAGTTTAATTTCAAAGACATTTAAAATATCATTTATTGAATTAAATTTGTTAGAATCAATATTATTATCAATATGTTTACTAACAATTGATTTATCTGTCCCTAAAGCAAGTTCTAAAGCTTTTGGTAAGTTTAAAAAAACTGCTCCGGTATTATCGTAGGAAACCCCTGATGTAGACAATCCAACACAACCCACTACCCCATAATCACGTGCTTCTTTTAGTGAAATGCCACAATTTATTAAACTCTGTACTACTAATTCATCATTGTATAATCCTATGACATTTTTACCTTTTGCTAATATATCAGCAATTTTATTAATAATAGCAGTAGGAGTATTTCTATTTAATCTTACAACCAAGTTCGGACTTGGAACTGCTGCTTGATCTATTGCATCAAGAAAAAGATAGGTAAGATTATTGGTGGAATCTTGACCATTTTTATCAATACCACCAATTAGAACATTTTGAGTAGTGGCCATGCCTCCAAAATATTGGGTGGCAACACTGTCGTATAATGCAATTACTTCGTTGGTTTTTAGAAATAAATTTCTAATCAATTTTATTGCAAATTCCTCCTTCCCATTATAGAATTTCAATAGATACTGATCCATTCTTCCAAAAGAAATTCCATGCTCGAAATTTTCTAAATGAAGTGCCATGTGGATAAACCAAATAAATTGGATCGCTTCTTGAAGATTCTTTGGTGGATTTTCTGGAATGTTATTACAAGTTTTAGCGATTTGTTTTAATTCTAACTTTCTTTCTTGATTATCCACGCTTTCAGAAAGTAATTTTGCATGTTCTGAATATCTATGAGCATAACTAATCAATGCTTTACAAATAATTATCGTTGCTTTATAAAAAGCTATTTTCTTATTTTCTTTGGTTTCTCCAATTATTTCCGGTTTAAAATCAGCTAATTTTTCTTGAGATAAACTAATATACTTCTTTAAACCTAAAGAGATTAGTCTGGGATAATCGACGACAACGTGAGCAATTCCCCCTATTTCAGTGGCAATAAATGCACACCCACTGAATGCCGTCTCAAAAACACTTTTAGGTGCGATTTCTCTGGCGTAAGTATCAATTTTAAAATTATCGTAAAAGGGTGCTATTTCTTCTCTTAATGTTCTTATATCTTTCTTTTTTACATTTATCGGATTTACAATTCTATGTGGAAGATTTTCGAGTTCTTTCATAATTCTAAAGCCACTGCCTTCCATTCTAGGAATTGCTACGGGAATGTTTTTGTCAAAAGTTCCGATAATGAGCTCATCAGGTCTAATAATAAGGGGCAAATTCTCTAAAGTATGCTTTAAACCCAATGCTTGTCTAATGATCATTGGTTTTCCAACGGTCTCTTTCAATACTGATGTATACGATAGGGGTATTTTTAGCGAAAGATGAGGGATGCCCCGAACGAGCTCGTTTAACGATTTAACTTCCAATATAAATCACAGATAATTATGACTATAACTTGATAAATTAATTAAGATTAAATTTTATTTCTTTTAAATCTTTAATTGTTATGTAAAATAACTCGAATAAATGCTGTTATAAAATAAATTAGCGCAAACATAAAAAGATAAAATAATTTTTAATAAAAGAATCAAAAGGAATTTTGTTAATCATGATGTTTAATTATTCTAAATAAATTTTTTCGTCTACATTAGAAATTGTTGAATGTTGTGAAAGATAATTCAATAAAAACTCTCTATCTTCGTTATTTTTTTCTTTTGAGAGTCTAATAACGAAACTTAATTCTTCTTCACTTTCAATATCTATCCAATGTAGTCTCTCAAAATATTTCAGAATGCTTAAAAGAAAGTTAGAATCTTTCGAATGGTTTTCCACTTCTTTTATAATTAGACTAAACCATTTATTTTTAACTTTATTATCTTTAAAGCTGATAAAAACACCCTTATCCTTCGACATTTTCATCCACAAGTAAAAATCCTCATCGTTAATAATTTTGTAATAATTTGTCAAAAATGATAAGTTATGTTCTATAAGGTTAAATCGTTCCCTTCTAGCAATTTCTTTTCGAAAAAGTAAATCTGTTGCTATCAAGTCAAATCTGCAATATAAATCTGTTTCAGAAAAAGTTATATCTGTTATTTTAACGCCCAAAATAGCTAGTAAAGCTGCGTTAAACTTACAATTTTCAAAAAACAAATTTTTATACTGTCCAATATATTCAAAAACACCTTTAGCGTATTTAGGATTTCCCTCTGTAAAAATATCCATTCTTATTTCTTTCGTTAATTTGTTCATTAAGTAGAATTTTTTAGCTCTCTCGAACCTTTCCTTTAAAGTTCGATAGTCAAATGTTTTTACACCACCTGTAAAAAACTTTCTAATTCCGAACAAAAATCGAGGAAACTCACGAAAAGTAAAGTTTGTGTATTTATTCGATTTTAAAATGAACTCGTAAAATGGAATGATTCCCTTGAATGTAAACATATCGAAAAATTCTTTAGTTTCCCCGTCAATAAATCTTTTAAAATCATCTAAAGTTTTTCCACTTTTAAAACTTTCCATTGTTTGTTCCATAACATAGTTATAAAAAGCCGATACGCTTTTAAATCTCTTGTCATCGGGATTTTTTCGTTGATTTACTTTAACGTATCTTTCTATCCACTCCTTAAGCGCAGGGGATAAAGATATCGTTTGTTGAGCTGTTTTTTTATTGGATAGATATTTTTTAGTAGTCATTTATCAAATCCTTTTTTGAAAATTATATGATTAAATTTCATTATATATTAATTTATAAAAATATCAAAGTATTTAAAATTTAAGTAGAAACTATTGCTTGATTTAATTTTTTTGAAAGTACATTTCTGCCACATATAGAGCAAAAATCTGAGTTTTCAGCTTAATATATCTAAAATTACAAAAATGAAAGCTTTTTTTAAATTTATATATAATCTATTAATCAGATTTATTTATAGTACAGTACATCTGAGTCAATAATAGGTTTTAATCGTCGTTTATTCAACAATACAAATTTCAATCAAAATCTTTGAATTTTTGTTAAAAAAATTTTAAGTAGTACCTTTTATAAAGAGAAAAGTAATAATTTAAATGAACATAACTCTGAAAAAAAAACTTTTAATTTATTAAAAGGGAGACTCCTGTCAAAAAAACCAAATATAGAGTTAGGAGGATTATTAGGATTTAGCTTATCCAGGGCGAAATCTTATTACTCTTAAGTAATATTAAATTTAATATTAAAAATATTTTGAGACATAGTATCCATCAAGGCTATAACCCATTTTATAAAACCAATCCCTCGCTCCAATACCACTTATTACTGCTAACTTTTTAGAGGAATAATCTTCAACCGCTATTTTTTCAGCGTTCTCCATTAACAATTTTCCATAACCTCGATGCTGGAGCTGGGTATTACTAAGTGGTTTTGCGTCTTTAGGAACTAATTCACCTACTACTCTAACTTCTCTTATAATCATCGTTTTGCCGTCCCTCAACTCAGGTCTATGAGCAAATTCAGAAGGTTTCCTCAACCTCAAATAGCCTAATAAATAACCTTCCTTTTTATTTTCATAAGAAAGAAAAGTTTCGTGTCCTAGAGATGCCTCATAATCTTGTCGATATAATTTAATATCTTCGATTTTAATTTCTTCAATATTTAGAGATTTCTTAACAATTCCATATTCTCGACATCTAATGCAATTACATTTAAAATTAAGTCCTTCTAGCTTTTTGTGCACCAATTGTCTTAGATTACTTTTTTTGCACCCTGCTTCAATTAGAAAAGCTGGTATATCTCTCATAATTCTCTGTATTCTTACATAAGAAGGGATATCTTGTTTTATAGTTGAAATTAAATCTACTAATTCATCTAATGAATATGGCGAAAATTCACCTGCTTTCCACCAATCATACAACTTAGTCCCTTTAATTACTAAGCATGGATAGATTTTCAACATATCTGGGCGATAATTTGGAGAAGAAAATAGAACATCAAACACTTCTATATCCTTAGCGTAGTTAGAGCCGGGTAAATTAGGCATAATATGGGCATTTATTTTTAAACCAGCGTCTCTCGCAATCCTTATAGCGTTGATGCTATCTTGAGTCGTGTGACCTCTATTTACTTTTTTGTAAACATCATCGAGAACGGTTTGTACACCAATTTCTACTCTTGTGGCTCCATATTCCAGCATCATGTCTACATATGGCTCTGTACAATAATCAGGTCGAGTTTCAATTGTCAATCCTATTAGTCTTCTTTTCGATTCTTCTGCCATTCTTTTTACATCCTTTAAAGAATCCGCTCTTTTCTCTACAATCCCTTCGTAAGCTCCTTTGATGAATTGTTCTTGATAATTCCGAGTAGTTGACAAGAATGTCCCTCCTTGAATTATTAAGGAAATTTTATCTACATTATGACCAATAGCTTCTAAATCCCGTATTCGGCTTTGTACTTGTTTGTAAGGATCATAATTGTTTTGAATAGAGCGCATAGCTGAAGGTTCTCTCCCCGTATAAGACTGGGCTACTTTTTCTCCCGGTTGAGAGTTTTGACCCGGACAAAAAACACATTTCCCAGGGCATGGTAAGGGTTTAGTCATGATTGCAATTGTTGATATCCCCGACAATGTTCTTACCGCTCTTCTCTTTAGTAGTTTAGTGATAATCGATTTTTCTTCTTCTGAAGCAAAATGTAATATAGTAGCATTCTTTATTACTTTAGGATGTTTATATTTACTACCGATCCGCCCTTTTAGGTTCGTAATTTTCTCCCGAGAGAAGTCTGGGTTTTTTACCAAGTAATCAATAATTTCTCTGGCGATCTGTTTAATTGTGGCTGAGTTTAGGTCTTCTGAATATCCCATTTTTTAATTCGATCTGTTAATAAAAATAATAAATTCACTATTGCTTAAATTTAGTTTATTTTTATAAAACTAATATTTTTCGGTCAAAAAGCTAAATAAGATAAATTTTGGTCAATGTTTTCAAATTATATTTTAGCTTTGATTAATCATTAAGGCATGGTTTAATGGTAAATTACTATCTTTTTTTAGTAACAATTATTATTTATATTATGGTAAAAAAGAAACCAATAGAAAAAGGATTAGAATCTTTTACATTTAAGATCTTCCTAAAATCACTCACTCTTCCCAAAATAAAAGCATTAATTAATCGATATAATGATTCGATTTTAGAAAAAAATACTAAAGGTCAAAAATTTAAGGGTTATTCGAAACTTAGGAAGGACGAATTAATAAATGAACTGGATTCCTTTTTAGATGATCCCAATAAATCATCCCTATATAATGAATTTGAGAAAGATTTTTCAGAAAGTATAATATTAAATGCACTTTCGTTAATTAGTGGGGAGCATAAGGTAGAAAAAATCCAAAACGCAGCAATAATAGCAGGTGGAAAGGGGTATAATGTTTGGTACTCTAGTAAATATGGATCTAAGAAAGCCTCACTGAAAATAGTCGACGGATCCGTTGAAAGGGACTGTAGCTGTAAAATTGGTCGCAATCAATCTCCCTCTAAGGTCGGAGGCTTATGTTTGCATCAAATGGCAATTTATCTAATGCTAATTGGAAAGAAAATAATTTCAAGCGATGATCTTCCGTTTAATATTGATAAAGGATTTTTTGAATCTGTAATTAAACGATTGGATTTATTAGCGACACAAAATCTATTTAAAGAAGACCCCGCGATAATGTTAGAAGGGGATTACAAGATTTATATCCATGATGATTTGGTAACTTTAGATTGGGGAGGAAAATATGCGGGGAAATCCACTAAAGATATTTCAAAAGAGAAGGAGGATGTTGAAACATGGGTAATTAAAAAGGTCGTAAGCCTTATATTAAAAGACATAAAAGTTAAAGCGGGAACGGGTAAACCAACAAAGATTTTAATAGACAACTATGATGTCATCTCTAATATTATGAAAAAACCTGACCAAGTGGAAAAAATCTTAAAAAAGTTTTCAGTTCTTAATGATTTAGATTTGCCTAAAAGTGGTAATGAATTAGAAAAATATTTAAGAAATAATTTAATTGAAAAAACTGCAGATTTATCCATTGAACCTCCATTTTCAGCTTATATGGGAAACTCACCTTATGTTTTTGTGAGTTATACTCATAAAGATAAAGCTGAAGTATATCCTATCCTTCAGAAATTAAATACTAAGGGAATAAATATATGGTATGATGAGGGGATTCCATTAAGTCGAGACTGGTGCAATACTATAGCTGAAAAACTCATGGAATGTCGTGTTTTTTTATCTGTTATATCTCCAAATGTACTAGATTCAGAAAATACTCAAGATGAGATCCATTTAGCCGTAAACGAGAAAAAACCATTTTTAACTATATACTTAAAAGACACAGAGCTTAATCCAGGATTGAAAATGCGAATTCGAAGAATGCAGGGGATTTTGAAATATGAGATGAATGAAAATCGTTTTTTCGAAAAGTTAACACAAGATTTAAGCGATCTAATCAGTTAATTATTCTATTTTAATTTTTTTTCCGGTAAAGTCTCTTCGATATTTCCCGAAATCTCCCATTTTTTCTAATTGATCATAACTAAAAATGGGTCCATCTTTACAAACTAACAGTCCTTTTGGGTCTAGAGCGCATAAGCCGCATAGTCCACAGCCACATCTCATAATACGTTCGAGACTTGCATAAAATTCGGTATTATTCTTTTCACATATTTGAAATAGCTTATATAGCATTTCTTCTGGGCCACAAGAATATACAATGGTATTTTTAAAATCCTTTTGTGAGAAATCTTTTATAAGGTTTTCAAAAATCTCTGTTGCAAATCCTTCTTCGCCGTAGCTTCCATCATCTGTACAAACGTGAAATTTTGAATCTTTCTGGTCATACTCATAAAAATCATTCATATATAGCAAATCACTTTCAACTTTAGCTCCTTGTACCACTTTAAAAGTATAACCAGAGGTTTTTAAGTGATTAGCAAGAAATCTAAGAGGTGCCATTCCAATTCCGCCTCCCACTAAAAATATATTATAATCTTTATGGGGGGGTATATAAAAGCAATTTCCTAAAGGTCCTCTTACACCAATATAATCATTAACCTTCAATTCATGCAAAGCTTCAGTACATTCGCCCACATTTTTCACGGTAATTGCCCAATCCCCTGCTTCATCGCAGGCTGAGATTGACATTGGTACCTCATCGACTCCTGGGACCCAGATCATAACAAATTGTCCTGGTTTTGGTTGAGTCCCCGTCATTTTAAAAATAATTGTTTTCACGCTTTCACAATCATTAATAATACGGCTTATTTTTACTGTCTGTATAGTATTCTCAGTCAAAATCGGGCACCTCTTGAGTTTTGAACTGATGAGCTAAGCCTTTAACATCATTTATGGATTTAAATCCATTATCCTTAAGATATTGAGTTAAACCATGATTAATTTCAGTAATAATTTCGGTTCCTTTATAGAAAGCTGTACCAATTTGTACTGCTGAAGCTCCAGCTAAAAAGAATTCTACTACATCTTGCCATGAATCGATACCGCCGCAACCAATTATGGGTATTTTCAGTAATTTATATAAATCATATACTTTCTTAACAGCTATGGGATGGATTGCCTTCCCCGAAAGTCCCCCGCTCCCATGTGCTAGAAGAGGTCTTTTAGTATTTACATCTATTTTCAATGCGGCTAAAGTATTTATGGCAACTAATCCATCAGCACCACCTTTCTCAGCTGCCAGAGCAATTTCTACTATATTTGTTACATTTGGATTCATTTTCACAAAAAGAGGGATTGTAAGCTTTTCTTTTAGAAATTTTACAATTTCAAATGTTAAACCTTTATCAATTCCTATGGAAGATACCTCAGCATGTGGACAAGAAATATTAATTTCAATTGCATCTGCTCCTGCATTCTGAGCTTTTAGTGCTACATCTAAATATGTTTCATTACTATCTCCAAAGACACTAACAATCAGAGGTATTTTATGTGATTTTATTTCTTCAATTTCAGAGATAAAGTTATCAATCCCCGGATTACCAAGACCTACGCTATTTAGAAAAGTCCCTGGATATAATTCAATAATTGAAGGATTTTTAAATCCCCTTCTAGGTCTAGGTCCAATAGATTTGGTTGTTATAGCACCTATTCCGATATTAATCAATCTTAACATCGTAGAATAAGACACACCTAAAATGCCAGAAGCTAAAATCAAAGGAGAGTTTAACTTTAAACCAGAAATATTTACTTCAAGCATTACTATTATAATGTAAGAAATTATTATTATTATTATTTGAGAAATTTTATTTACGCGTAGATTTAGAAAAATGAAATGTTTTATCATTGATACATTAATAGGGATATACACTATTGATGATAGTGGAAATTTTCTTAATTTTATTGATTTCTTGGACGATGTCCAAAGAGTGGTTGGGTTTTATGATTCATTAAATAATAATTTAATCATCAAAGAGTATTCAGATTTTATCAATGAATTGAAAAATTCGGGTTTTGACGAGTTTGTATTTGATAATAAAAAGCTACAGATTTTAACTTCAAAAGAATTAGGATGCAACACTTCTTTTGAAAGTCACTCTCTAGAGTTTAAAGATTTTCGCTTTAATTTAGAAGATCAATTGAAAAGAGTAGGGATTCATAAAACTCGACAAGAAATTCTCTCTATTTTTAAGAAAGTTGAAGTTCAATTAATTAAGAAGAGAATCAGTCAGGTTGGAGCTCAAGGAGATGTAGAAATCATTCAAATCATAGAAACACTTGAGATTCTTAAGAAATCAATAAGCTTATTTTCAGGTCGTCTTAGAGAATGGTATGGTTTACATTTTCCAGAACTTACGGATAAGTTAATTGAAGATAACATTATAATTGCAAAAATGGTTTCAATTCTAGGAAGCCGAGATAGCTTTACTTATGATAAGATTACTCAAAGTTTTAGTTTCAAGGAAGGAAGAATTAAATCATTACAGAAGTTGGCTTCCCAATCAATGGGGGCAGATATTAATCTTAGTATTATTAAAAACTACGCTAGTCAGATTTTATCATTGGACGAGTTCAGACAAGAATTAGAAGAATATTTAGATTCATTAATGGAACAAGTTGCTCCAAATCTCAATGCTTTAGTCGGAGGTTTAGTTGGGGCTAAATTAATAGCAAAAGCGGGAAGTTTAAAAGATTTAGCTTATATGCCAGCTTCGAGGGTTCAACTACTAGGGGCTGAAAAAGCTTTGTATAGGTTCCTTAAAACCGGTGAAAAACGACCAAAGCACGGGTTAATTTTTCAGTGGAATTTGATTAGAGGAAGTAAAGCGTATAACCGTGGAAAGATCTCTAGAGTGGTTTCAGGGAAAATAGGAATTGCTACTAAAGTAGATTTTTTTAAAGGTGAGTTCATAGGAGATATTTTAGCGAGACAAATTGAAGAAAAAATAAAAGAGATTGAAAAAAAATATCCAAAACCCCCTATAAAAAAAAGTGATTCCAAAACCAAAATAAAATCAAATAAAAAGCAAATAAGTAAGAAAAGAAGGAGGTAAAGTTAATTTGAGCAATTTTAACGTCAGAACACATCCAAAATACTCTAATGTTTATATTTCTGGACCTCCACATAACCTAAAACTTTATTCTAAAAACTTAGTTCCGGGTAATAAAGTGTATGGGGAGAAGTTAATTACATTTAAAGGAGAAGAATATCGAGAATGGGATCCTTATAGAAGTAAATTAGCTGCAATGATATTGGAAAAACCTTCAGTGAATTTCTTATCAAGCGAAATAAAATGTTTGTATTTAGGAGCATCGTCAGGTACTACAATATCTCATCTCTCAGACATAGTTTACAATGGGATTATCTATGGAGTAGAGTTTGCTGAACGTAGTATGCGACAATTAATTCAAAACACCAATTATAGAAAAAATCTTGTTCCAATATTAGGAGACGCTAATTTTCCGGAAAAATATGCGAATTCCGTTTTTACTAATATTGATTTAGTTTATCAAGATATAGCTCAGCCAAACCAAGCACAAATTGCTATTGCGAACTGTAATTATTATCTAAAGGATAAAGGAACTCTTATTCTTGCAATTAAATCTCAATCAATAGATAGCGTTCAAAAACCTGAAATTATTTACATTCAAGAGAAAAAGATTTTAGAAAAAGCGGGTTATAAAATAAGCGAAAGCTTCAACATTCATAGATACGCAGCTAATCACATTATTTTGATAGCCCACAAATAATTAACCTTATATTTTTATTAATAATTTATAATAGTTTTTTTTTTTATCTGCAAATTATATTTTAAAACAAATTAAACAGTAAGAAGAAAAAACTTAATGATTGACAATAAAACAAACGAGCAAGTTAAAAGTAATAAAACTCCAGAAAAAAATACTTGGTTTAAGAAATTTCTTGCGTTTGATTTATTAATATTGAGCATTTCAATTATAATTCCTTATTTTTTAATTAATTTAAATCATATAATCTTTGCTTGTTCCAATCATACTAGCCACGAGGGGGGCATATTATGGATATGGGGGAGAACTCTTGGGTTTAGCACGCTCACTTGGTTTATTTTTACGATGGTCAAAGGAGCTAAAACAAAACGCATAGCAAAATTATTTCAATCATATCCTAAAGCTAAAAATTATCATAGTATAAGTGCATTAACGACTAATGTTATTTTTGGCTTACATGTTACGACATTACTTTTATCAGAACCATGGGGAGATCTTATCTTTAAAGGTGAGAGTAATCATATCCCTTATATTCTATTTTTAACAAAATTATGGACGGGTGTGCTTTTTGGTACTATTATGTTAAGTGTTACAATTCTGTTTTTTTATCTTAAAGATATGAACAGATTTAAAAAGTTTGGATATAAGAAATTTATAAAAGTTCATTACATAATGTTAATATTCACCGGTCTGTTAGCAGTTCACATTTTTTTAATAAACACCGAAATACTGATTATTTTTTGGGGATAACATGATGAAAAAAATAGGAATTTTTATTATCATTGGGTTTGTGGCAATAGCATCGCTTTCAATTTTAACTACATTTAATATGGGAACTCAGTTTGAAGATTTTAGAGACGACGATAATGGCGATGATGACTATGATAATGATGGTTTTGAATTTAATTATAACTTAAATGTTGTAAATCAGGATATTCAATTTATACAAAATTTATACAAAATCAGTAATTTTTTTCGTATATAATTCTTCTCTGATTATTTTTTTCGTAGTTTCCCAGGATTTTCTCGCGATAGGTGGAGCCTTCTTATTTTTTCTTACCCATTCTCGAAGGAATGTAGTACTTCGTAAATCTGAGGGGTATCCTGAGCCAAAATCTCCATATTCTTTTTTTAATTCTTCAATGAGGCTATCTCTCATATCTTTAGCAATAATTGAGCTTGCTGAAACTATTGGGTATAAATCGTCAGCCTTGTGTTTAGAAATGATTTTTTTTGGTGAATAATTTAGTAATGCTTGAATAGATGTTTTAAATCTATCTTCAATAACATCTGCCGCATCTATATATATTACATCTGGTTTCAGTTCATTAATAATTTCTGCCATTTTCAGCTCTTCAAGCCTATTCAATGTGATCCTTTTCTCTTCTCTTGCGTCTATTTCTTGAGCTCCAATAACTTTTATTTGATATGTTTTACAATTTTCTTTTATAAGTTTAGCTAATTCACTTCGTCTTTTAGTAGATAATTTTTTTGAATCTTTAACCCCGATTTCTGTTAAAAACCCCAATTTTGATTTAAAGAAGCACACGCCACATATAACCATAGGGCCCAAGACAGGTCCTCTACCCGCTTCGTCGATACCACAAATGACTTCTTGGTTAGTTCCCCGATTCTTGGATGAGCTCAACGAATTCCCCTTCATCATCAATTTTTTCTAAATTTCTAATTCTAATGATGGGAATTTTAATTTTTTTAAGAGAATCGGGTATTTTAACATCATTATTTACAATAAAAATAGAATTTTTTTGAAACAGTTCAGTAAACATTTTCAAACATTTAAAACTGAGCTCGTTGATTTTTTTATCTGCTTCAGAAACTCCTGAAAAGAGAGGATAGACGCTACTTTCTTTATTTTCATCAACAGTTTTTGAATATAACGATAGTTTGAAAGGAATTGAACCTTTCTTGGACCAATAAGAACAAATTCCAATGTCATTCAAAACTTCTTGAAGATGAGATTCGAAAGAGCTTAACGTGTTATCTTCTTGTAAGTCTTTTCGATCCATACTAAAATTGAAATTCCAATCAAAAATATTAATTTTTCTAAAAAGATCACTACTTTCTAGTATTAATGAGATTTTTTGAGCAATTTTTTCAGAAGGTCGCATACTTTCATTTTCATAAGCACAGATAGTTCTTTTAGTGATTCCAAGTCTTCCAGATAGTTCTTTTCGTGAGATTGCTTGTTTTTCTCTCAAAGATTTCATTAAATTACCGTTTAAAAACATAACACCCCCTCCTCTTCTCGCTAGAATGTACGGATATAACTCTTTGCTGAGAATGTTTTCTAAAGTAAGTACTGTTATAAACGGCAACCCCTCTCTAATGTAAATAGTGTTGTCTTCTAATTTTTGATAGCGATTTCTAATTCCTATTAACAAAGGTTTAGACTTTAGCAATAAGGATAAAGATTTTATATCGTTTATTAGATCAGCGTTTAGATTATCAATATTGGAAAAAATTTTTACGCTAAAAACTAAATCATTCTTTTTTACTAATAAGTCAAAACAAAACTTGCTTTTTTTATTAGAAAAGGAGTCTAAAATAAATGTCTCAAAATTAGCCCTTTTAAGCATATTATCTATTTTTTCAAGTACCGCTTCAATCATATATTCCCATTAATTAAAAGATAAATAGCTAAATAAATTTTTTTTATTGTGTTATTATATTCGAACTTAATTAATTTAATTGTTATTTTAATTTCTTTCATTAAAGATAAACCATTATTTACTTGTAAGTTTAAGGAAATCAGCGTCAGTTATAATTCCAATAAAAATATTATTTTCTTTTACTAATACGGCAGGGTATTTAATTAATAAATTTGATATATCTTTAGCGTTCCAATTTTTTTCAACTTCAGGAAAGGGCAATTCTATAATAGTTAAAATATCTGCGTTTATTAAATCTGGAGTTGTAGTAATATGTTTCTGAATTTTTTTGGCAGTTATACTTCCGAAATTATGGTTTTTTTCTAAAATTGGTATCTGTGAAAAATTATATTTACTCATTAATGTTATGACTTCCTTTATGGTCGAATCTGGTGCTATAGATATTATTTTTGGAGTCATAATATCTTCTGCGTGCTTTTTTGATTTTTTTTTTATTTTTCGTTCTTTTTCTAGGAATTCGATAATTTTTTTCGCTTTAGAATAAGGTGGGTCCATATCTCCACTTTCTATTCTTGAGATTGTAGATTGCGAAATATTTAATTTCTCACCCAATTCTTTTTGGCTAATGTTTAATTTTTTTCTTAGTTCTTTAATTCGAGATAAATTTGGCAAAACTTCCATCTTAAAATGCGTAAAACTTATTTAGTATATTTTAAATGCATATTTCATGCAATATATGCATATTATTATCAATAAATATTTTATAATTATCATTAATTTAAAAAAACATAATAAAATAATTATTTATATAATTAAGAAAGAGTTTAATCAAAATGTTGAAAATCACACGGGCTGACTTTTTACCTATTGAAAATAGCCGATTTCCTGAGATTTGCGAAAGGAAAGGAATAGGACATCCAGATAGCGTTTGTGACGCCGTTGCTGATGCTTGTTCGAGAGCGTTATGTGTTTACTATTTGGAACATTTCGATAGAGTGTATCATCACAACGTTGATAAGGCCGCTTTGGTTGGTGGTGTTGCCAAACCAGAATTCGGAGGAGGGATGATCATTCAACCACAATATTTTTTAATAGTAGGAAGAGCTATACATCAAATTCTTACAGAATGTGGAACTGAGCATAAATTGGAATATGTACCCGTTGCTACTATTTGTCTTGATACGCAACGCCAAATACTCGCAAAAATATTTAGAAACCTTGATTTAGCTAGAGATATACAATTCGATTATGCCGTTCGACCAGGGTCAATAGATTTAACGGGAGTTTTTGACGAGTCTCATCATTCGGAAGATATTCCCCTCTCAAATGACACAAGTTTTGGAGTAGGATACGCCCCATATTCAGATGTAGAAAAAATTACATTAGAAGCAGAATACCTAATTAATTCTCCGAGCTTCAAGGATAAATGTAAGGGATCGGGAGAAGATGTTAAGGTAATGGTTGAAAGAATTGATAACAAAGTCGGAATTACCGTTGCGGCTGCAATGGTCAGCAAATACATCAACGACGTTGATGAGTATATTAACTATACGAATCAAATTAAAAACGCGGTATTAGATTTAGCAGCTAAAATTATCCCAGAACGCGAAGTCACTTGCCAAGTAAATGTAGCAGATAACATAGAGAAAAATATATTGTTTCTTACGATAACGGGCACATCGGCTGAGGCAGGCGATGACGGTGAAGTAGGGCGTGGAAACCGCTCTAATGGTCTAATTACACCTTGCAGAACTATGAGTTTAGAGGCTGTTTGTGGAAAAAACCCAATTAATCATGTAGGAAAAATCTACAACATCCTATCAACGGAGATCGCCAGAGAGATCCATAAAAGAGGAGAGGGTGACATTCTAGAAGCACATGTAAAGCTTTTATCCCAAATAGGACGTCCAATTACGGATCCATGGGTAAACTCAATAGAGTTAATTCCTGCTGAAAATGTAAATTTTGCTAGTATTGAAAAAATCGCGAAAGAAGTTTCTGAAGAAAAGCTAAGAAAGGAATCTATGATTGATCTAAGGAAGCGATTGATTGCAGGTAAAATACAAGTATTTTAATTTTTAAGTTTAGATTGGTAAAATTTTTTTTGTTCTTTTTTTATATTAAATAATAGGTCTAAATAGTAAAAAATAACTAGAAATTATTGTATTAGAAATTAAATAAATAAAAATTAATGTGAGTTAAGATTGGGATTAGATAAGTGGATAAAAGCAGAAGAAACTAAAAAAAAGCCAAAGATAAAAGAGGGTACTAAAAAACCAAAAAAGAATGACTCTGACTCTAAGCCTAAAGAAAAAAAGGATACAATAGGACTAAAAAATTTATTGAAATTCGACTTAGTGTGTTCAAAGGCAAAATGCAAATATCAAAAGACGATAAGAAAGAAAGAGTTAACAGATAAAGATAAAATCTGCCCTAGATGTAAAAGTATAATGAAAATCAAGTAAAGATTAATTAGAAATATCTTGTTCTAAAACCTCTTTATCTGGAAGGTTTTCTAGATCAAATTGAGTGTCACAATTGGGGCATCGGTCTTTCTTTTTACTATATTTCAAAATAAGATAGATAAAAATCCCTAACCCACAAGTTAGGATAACCATAAAGGCTAATACCTCGTGGTAAATATGGTCAAAATTTTTCCTTCTTAGTGCGATTTTTTTTTCACATGTAGGACAATAAATTAATTTTTTTTTTTTCCCCGTAATAATCGACCGTTTTTTGTTATTTTATATAATTAGATAGGTAAATTGTTAATTTAATTATTTTGTGGTATTATTAAAAAGTTCAAAATTAACGCTAAAAAGCTATTTATTCTTCATTTTTCCAACTTATTAATTTATATTAAAATAAAAAAAAATTGTAATAAACATAGGCTAAATATTATTAATGTTGAATTTTATATCATTAATATTATTTTTCAAATTAAAAATTAAAACAAATTATAATAGGTTTTAACAATGCCAATATGTTATCATTGTGGAGTCGACGTCCTTGAAACATTCAACTGTACTAAATGTGGTCAAAATTATTGTTCTTTACATAAAAATCCTATTGATCACGAATGTAATATTGTAATCGAAAGTCAAAATCTTCAACAATATCAGCAATCATCTCCTACTTACGTTGAAAGCTCTCAAGCTTCGTTTTCTCAACAAGAGCATACGTATCAGCAACAGTCAACTCCAAGCGAAGTGCGTGGAACGACAGATGGGACTTATACATGGTATCGGCAAGAACAAACAGTTCCAGAAAATGCTTTCGATCCAGACTCTGGAATCTCGTTCAAGGGTATATTTCTGGCTCATAAATCTGAATTAACTCATTTCTTAATTGCAGGGATAATAATATATGTTTTAGGATTAATGAGCTTTTATACCAGCGTAGGTTCTACATATTTATGGGCTTTATTTATACTTGCTACTTTTTATGTGACTGCTTTTCTCTTTCACGAATTAGGGCACCGCCAAGTAGCTGTTCATTTTAAATTGCAAACAAAATTTAGGTTACTTACATATGGTTTGCTTATGACTTTAGTCTCTCTTGGAAGGTTTGCTTTACCTGGAGCTGTCGTCGTTTTGGGTCTTGACAAGATTAGTAGAAAAACGGGATTATGTAAAGCAGCCGGTCCTTTCGTAAATTTGGTGTATGGCACGCTATTATTTGTAATTTCGTTTATTATTCCAACATCATTATATCCACTGAATTATATTTTTTGTATAGGAGCGTATTTAAATTTCATGTTAGGATCGTTCAATATGCTTCCTTTTGGGATTTTGGATGGGCAAAATATATGGAAATGGAAAAAGAAAGTATATTTTGGACTAATTGGGTTATTATTACCATTGCTTATTATAACAATGGTTATTATTTATACGCCATTAGGAATAAACATCTATATTCCCTAATATTTTATGTTTATTACAGTTTCAAGAGTAAAATTTTAAAAAAAATTATGAATGATAAAAGTCTTAAAATTATTATAAGTTAAAATTTTACATTAAAAAATTTAAGCGAATAACCCATGACATTTTGCGAACATTGTGGCGAACAGATCAATTATTTACCTTTTAATTGCAAGTATTGTGGCGGAGTTTATTGTAAAAAACATAGACTACCAGAAAATCATCAATGTACTTTTGAAATAAAACATGGACCTATTATCCCTTTAAATTTGAGAGAAAGCCCTTCAAAAAGTGTTAGTTCGCACGGAACTACAAGAGAATTTAAGAAATATATAAAAAGACAAGAAAAACAAAAGGAAAGAACAATAAGACACTATAAAAGTAATGATTCTAAAACAACAAAAACCAACGCTACAACATTCTTGATTGTTGCGATTTTTATCATGTCTATAGCTTCTATGGTTATGGGATACCCTTTATTTTTAACCTTAAGTAGTTATAGCTTTTTAGAATATTATTGGTGGACATTTATTACGTCTCTTTTTGTTAGTTATACTTCTGATTTATTTGGATTGTTTTTTCTATTTATTATAATAATATTTTTTAATATGATAATTAAGAATATTGAACGCGTATTTGGAACTAAATTTTTATTGCAATTGTATTTTATTTGCGCCATTTTTACGGGATTAGTTTATATTTTATTAATGCTCCTGTTACAATTGATTTACGTGCCATTGGGAAGTGTAATTATTGTTCCATACGGTTTAGCCTCAGGAGCTCTTTTAGGTGTCATATGTTTCATGATTTTTATGAACTGGAACCGAGAAATGACGTTTTTACTATTCTTCCTTCCAATAAAAATGAAAGGAAAAACTATAATAGCTTTCTTAGTTTTACTAAAAGTTGTTCCAGGTCTATTACTTGCAATCGGTAATCCAATTTATTTACTTGTTTATCTTCCCGATTTAGGAGGTATATTAGCGTCATACTTTGTTCATTACTATAAATTTAAGCATCGATAAGAATAACCGATTTAAAATGCCAGAAGAAGGATTGTCAAAAATTATAGAATTAAACGAGGATTTAATCGAAAACAACGAGCGATTAGCAGCCAAAAATAAAAAAGATTTTAATAAGTATAACATTCGCTCTTTTGATGTTGTTGGAGCTATAGGAGCTGGAAAAACGGCCCTTTTAGAATCGATATCAGAAAGGATTTCTAAAGAAAAAAGGGTTTTAGTAATAAATGGAGATGTAGCTACAAGAATTGACGCTGATCGCATAGAGAAACACGGTGTAAAAACCATCCAAATTAATACAGGTCGAGAATGCGCTTTAAATTCTTATCACATCTCTCAAGTAATAAAAAATCACGATTTAAGCAATTACGACGTCGTTTTTATAGAAAACGTGGGAAATCTTATTTGCCCCTCAGATTTTATCTTAGGAACTGATAAGCGTATTGTAGTAGTTTCCATTACTGAAGGCCCATGGGTAATTCGGAAGCACCCCTTGTTGTTTAAATTTTCAGATATTGCAGTTATTAATAAAATTGATCTACTTGATGTTATAGATATCAATTTAGAGGAAATGATCAACGATGCCAAGGAAATAAATCCAAACATCAAAATATTTACAACAAGTGCAATTACAGGGGAAAACATTCCAAAACTTATTAAAACTCTAGAAATCTAGGAGTTTAATATTTGTTTTATACTCCTTCATTGTATTTAACAAGTATAAAACATTCTAAAAAGAAAGTAAAATATGTGATGCACTTATAAAAAACATCATTTTAAGGCATTCCTTCTCCTTGACCAGGCATTTTTTCTCACTTTATTTGTTAGGTGATTTGTTTTTAACTATTTTTTTTTTTAATTTGAAACCGAATTGAAACGTTTATGATAAGTTCTTTTAAAACAATTAATTAATTGAGAAAAATTATTTAAACTCCTAAAAAAAGAAAGAGAACTTTTATTTTTTAAATCGAATGTTAATGAAAAAATTTTTGATGTAATTTTATGCTAAATCGGAGGGGAGAATCGGGTTGGTAAGCAGATCTCGAAAATTCTTAACCGAAGGAAATTCCCCATATTTTTTTATTATGAGTTTGCTTCCTATATTATACGAAAAAGTAGTAGTTGAATGTACTGGATTTAATAATATTTTTATTCGATTTTTAATATTTTCTTGGCTAAAAATTCCAAAACTGGTTGAGTACCGAGTTAATCTCTCTTCGCTCCACCCGTCAATTAGCGCGTAATAAGCAAGATTATACAAATAAAGGGACATTTTTCCTTTTACTTTGTTTTGTGCCATTAATGCATCAAGAGAATCTTCTTTTGACGAGTCTTGACAAAAATCTCGTAAACTAATTTCTGCTTGCTCCCGATAGTTAAAAAGCATATTAACTGCTGTATTCGCAATACCTTCGCAAATTATTAACTTGGGCGAGTTTAATAGCAGGATTGAGTGTTCAAATTGATTTAACTCGCGATATAGCGTTTGTTCTTTGACAATAAATTCTGTATGATGGCCAGGGTACCCTTCGTGAGCGGCAGAGGGCAAAAATAAGGTCCAATACATGTTATAATTCGGGTTAACTTCTATTTGGGAACGTAAATTACCCAGGTACCAATTGTAATAAGTCCATTTAATTTTATTATTGTTGTTATTTTTTACTAACTCTATATTAATGTGCTCACTTTCAGGTAAGAGATCGACAAACACTTCTTTAGTTCGCTCTCTCGTGATGTTGAGAGCTTTCTTAAATAATCCAAATACTTTACTTTCAGGAACAATTCGTCGTACTCTTAAATCGTTTAATCGTTTCTCTAAACTTCCAAGACCATCATATGCTGCGTTAAACTCTTCCTTTAAGTTATCTAATTCAGATTCTTTAACGGGTTGTAAGACTACATCATATAGCCTTAAAAATTGCTCCTTAAAAGGAATTTCGACACCGTTTAATATTTCAATTGAAGCCCTCATCGCCGTTAACATTTTTTCTAAGTATCGCTCGCGTTTTTTATCGTAACCTTGTTTAAACAAATCTTTTTGTAAAGCTTTACAATCGGTTAATAATTTGTTTGGTGAAGTTATAACCTCATTGTCAACGATTTTACGTAATTTTTTAGGACCAATATAAAAATCTACATATCCCTTATTGTGTTTGTCTATGCGAAGTGGTAATCGCAGAAATTTTTTTCCATATTCAGATAAT
>JABCSY010000120.1 GCA_018238625.1 Promethearchaeota archaeon | reverse complement strand
AATGTAAGAAAATGGGGATACTACTTGGCTAACTTTAGAGCCAAGAGAAACAGGTGAACAAACAATTCAAATATTTCTATTAGATTCAGATGGCACAATTATCGAAGGTAAAACAAAATGCATAAAAGTAACTAAAGATATAAAGTCTTATTTGAAAAAATTCACATCTATTGGCTCTCTTCTCGGTGGACTTGCAGTTCCATTAGCCAAAATTCTTCCTAGTATGTTAGCAATATAATAATATTAATTCTTATTTTTTTTTTTAATAATATTCTATTCGAATTTTTAAGGGTATTAATTAATCCAATTTAATAGATAGTATTCTTGAATTTGATCATGAAGTTGACATTATTGATCAATTTTTTGAAAACCATCATCTAGATTATTAATCTTATCAAAATGACAATTAATTTAGTCTTAGAAAATGTTTGCCTTTGATCTAAAAAAATAAATTATTAATAATTTCATTAATTTGTTTATCACAAATATAATAAATTTAAAATCTTCTAAAATCAAAAAAAAAGAGTTAAAAATTATGGTTGTAATAACTACAAAAAAACCAGAGGAAGAAGTTTTTGAAGCACTTAACAATTTTAAAGTTAAAAATGTACTTGTCGTGAGCTGTGGGGTTTGCGCGGCTCTCTGTCAAACTGGAGGGGAAGAAGGGGCTGAAGAATGGTCGGAAAAGCTAAAAGAAAGAGGCTTTAATGTTACTAATGCAATAGTGAGCGAAGATGTTTGTGATAACCGTGTGATGAAAAAAGATTTGCGAGATATTGATGACGATGTTAAGAAATCTGATGGTATTTTAACGCTAGCCTGCGGTTTAGGTGTACAATCAATTATTACAGTTCTTTCAAAAAATCACCCAAAAATACCTGTTTTTACGGCTAATAACACGGAGTTTATAGGCGAGACAGAACGCATCGGACGCTTCTATATGCGCTGCCAGGGGTGTGGACAATGTTTATTAAACGAAACTGGTGGAATTTGTCCCATAACAACCTGCGCTAAAGCGCTTATGAATGGACCCTGTGGTGGAATGGTGGATGGAAAGTGTGAAGTGGGCAATTACGAGAAGGATTGCGGATGGGTATTGATTTATAATCGCTTGAAAGAATTAGGACGTTTAGATTTGTTCTCAAAATTAAGAGACCCCCTAGATTGGAGTGATATTGGCCATCAAAGAGAGGTAGTATGGAGGTAGATGTGAAAATGACAGAAGTAAAATCATATTCAAAGTTAGGAGAAGCTCTCGCAAAGGGCGAGTTCATATTGACTGGCGAACTCGAACCAGAAAAGACTTGCGACCTTTCCCATACGATCGAAGAAGCGAAGCAGAT
This sequence comes from Promethearchaeota archaeon, assembly GCA_018238625.1. Classification (GTDB taxonomy): domain Archaea; phylum Asgardarchaeota; class Lokiarchaeia; order Sigyniarchaeales; family SOKP01; genus SOKP01. The sequence goes on along the minus strand of JABCSY010000120.1, from coordinate 9,953 downwards.
GGCTCCGTATGTTATTGCCGCAAATGTAACAGATAGTCCTTTGGGGATCGTAACAATAAATTCTATGGCAGCCACGCATTTAATTCAAAAAGCTGCTGGCTTAGAATGCGTTTGGCAGATGACCGTGAGAGATGTTAATAAATTAGGCATTGCCGGCATGATCATGGGCGCTCAGGCTCTTGGTATTCACAATATCCTTTCTCTCACTGGCGACCACACGGCATTGGGTGACATGCCTGAATCTAAACCCGTTTTCGATCTTGATTCCGCAACTTTAATTAAGCTTGTACGGGAAATGGTTGATAAAGGTTCAATTAACGGGCATGAGGTTGAAGATCCTCCAAAGTTGCATGTAGGGGGCGCAGCAAATCCTAATTCTGATCCAATGGGGCCAGAAGTCTTGAAAATTGGTAGAAAAGCAGAAGCGGGTTGCGAATTTATACAAACCCAAGTAGTTTACGATCTTGATCGAACGATAGAATTTCTAACAGGAATCAGGAAGTATAAAGTACCTATTCTACTCGGAATCTTTCCAATGAAGTCGTATGGAATTGCTAAAGGTTTCGATACTTTTGTTCCAGGCGTCAGCGTCCCTAAGGAGATCTTGGCTAAGTGGAAGAGCGTAAAGAAGGATGTCACTGACAAAAAACAGAAAAAGGAATTGTACGACCAATATAATTATGAACTTTTCAAGCCGTTCATTGGTGAGCTTAGAAAAAAAGGTCTCATTGATGGAATCCATTGTATGGCTGTACATTACCCACGAATATTCCCTAAACTAATGGATATTATCGGAGGATAGAACTTAATAAATCTCTCTTATTTCTTTATCTTTTTTATTCTTTTTTTTTTAATTTTCATCGTTATATGATTTGGATGCTATTTATAATATCTTAAAATAATATGAAAAAATTTCTCTAATGATTTTATTTTTAGTTATGTTCTTGCCCATCTCGTAATGGAAGGAAAGCTAGAAAGAAAAAGAGGATGTAAATTTTCGAGACAAAAAACAGGTTAATTATCTAAGGATTAAAATTATTAGCGTTTTATTCATGCCTCAGTTTCATATTTCTTCTTTATCCACTTCTTCATTTTATCAAAAATCCAAAATGCTCCAAGTAACCAACATAAACAAGGAATAATATAGATTAGCAACTGAAATATATAAATTGGAAACTCATCATAATTTATCGTTGGCTCAAACATATAATATAATACAAACATCCCAATTATCGTCAGTACCTTCCCAATAAATAATAGTAATAATAAAAATCTTCGCACCTTCTTATCCCTTTTAGATAATTTTTCTGAAACTTCACTTTTCTCTGTTGGATTAATCGCCAGGCAAAAAAATCCAAGAGAACCACTTAATGTCCATAGAGACATAGAAATCGCACCATAAAAATATAAAGGTTCTCCAAGTTTCCCCATCATTTCATTACCAATAAACATACCAATAGGGATCGTGATAATAATCATAATAACTCCATATAAAACATTTAAAAGTTGACCAAGATGTTCTCCTAAAAACCGAGAGTTCCTTGAAGTTTGCTCTTTAAACGAATAAATTGCCCCCCGGAGTAAAAATACTATAGATAAAAATAACCCTACTGGTACTAATATTGCAAAATACAACATCCCGAATAAGAATAGAAAAAAATAAGAGGTTGTTAATAGACCTAAACTTATCAAACTTAAACAACCAATAATCCATGAACGGCTAATTATTCTCACCAACTTAAAGAATTCTCAAATTATCTTTCTTGACATTTTATTAAGTTCAGAATCTATAAAATAATCTAAGCTAAACCATGTTATAAATTTAATATTTTATAAAAATGAAATTTAAATCAGTTTACAAGCTTATACTAATAAATAAAAACACCAACATTCCTCAAATTTTTATAACTTCCTATAGAGACTATTAATTATTTTGATGGAAATTAAGGGAAACATAAAATCGGAGAGCATAAAATGAAAATACATACACCACAAGATGAATATATAGATAGAAAAAATGGAAAGTTCCATTTAGAGCTCTTTAAAAAAGGTTTTGAAGGATCTCCAAACTCACAAGTCATAGCTGAATTTATAAATCAAGATGTACATATTTTACAAGTCAACAAAGCTTTTACCGAATATTATGGATATTCACAAGAGGAGGTTATAGGGGAAAATCCTAGAGCCTTAAATTCTGGTAAAATGAGTTTAGATTTTTTTGTAAAAATGTGGGACGTAATTTTAGATCCAAAAATTGGCTTTTGGCGTGGCGAAATAATAAACAAGAGAAAAAATGGGAAATTAATTAATGTAATATTAACTATCAACACAATTTTTGATGACAAAGCCAAGCCAAGATATTTTACTGCCTACCATATCGATATAACTGATAGAAAAAACGCAGAAGAAAAATTAAAAGAGTCAGAAGTAAGATATCGTATAGCGTATGAAAGAGCTAATCTTTACGGCGATTTGGTAGTTCACGATATAAATAACATCCTTCAAGTGATCAATTCTTCTCTGGAGTTAAGCTCATTATACATTAATTCTCCTGAAAAATTGAATAAAATCAATGAATTAAATGAGCTGAGTAAAAAGCAAATAGCCAGAGGGGTTAAATTAATTTCTAACGCCCACAAATTGTCTAAAATTGACGATTCTGAAATAAACCTTAAGAAGACTAATATTAATAATTTTTTAAAAGAAGCTATCAAATATATTAAGCAGAGTTTTCAAAATAAACATATCCAGGTTGATACTGAATTAGGAGACGTTGATTTGTATATTGATGCTAATGATCTATTACTGGATGTATTTGAAAACCTTTTGATTAATTCTATAAGACATAGCGATAATCCCAATGTTGAGATATCTGTAAAAGTTTCAAAAATATGTGAAAATAACAAGAAGTTAATTAAATTTGAATTTAAAGACAATGGACGCGGAATTAGCGATGAGAGAAAAGAAACTATTTTTACTAGGAGAAAAGATTTCATTAAGAAAACGAACGGAATGGGTTTAGGATTATCGCTCGTGAAAAAAATTATAAGTAGTTATAATGGTGAAATCTGGATGGAAGATAGAGTTAAAGGCGATTACACTAAAGGAAGTAATTTTGTTTTTTTAATCCCTGAAGCACTATAAATCTCAATTAGGTTATAAAATCCTCTAGGGTTTAGAACTTTGTCTCAAAAAAAAAGAGGAAATAAACATTAATCTATTTTTCAAAGAAAACATTTCAGACTTCTTTTAATTCATTAATAAAAATTCTAATAGTGATATAAATATTCGCCCCAAAACAAGCGGCTAGAAATTTAGATTGAGCATTAGTCTGACTTAGTAATATTTCGTTTATAGATAATGTAGTTACGATCTCTTCTAATGACTTAATTTTTAACCTTGTATTTTTCCAACTTCACAGGCCAATATAAACAAAGAATAATGGAGCCCAAAGTAAATGTTATAATAATTATAATACCCATTACATTGTACAATAGACCAGGTGTTGACCATAGGATTATTGAAAAAACAAATCCCATAAATAACATAAAGAAACCGTTTATTAATACTATTATTTGATGAGCCAGCACGTGTTTGTTCCCGAGTTTTGCACGAAAAATCGATACACACCCTTCAACTAAAAAAAAAGGTGAAAAGATATTCAAAGCTGGTAAGGTTCCCCAAGAATTTATATGTGCCCACCAATAATAAACCCCCCAGACAATAAATGTGATACCTAGTAGTAATGCACCCCCAGGTTTTATAAATGGTTTTAATGGTTCTCCTGTTTTAGATGAAATGGGTAATTCCAACTTTTTAGTATTTTTTTTTTCCAGTTTTATTCCACCGTTATAATACACATTATCATAGTTTTTAACTATTTTCCTTTCTTTTTAGAAAAACATCACCTTTTTAGAGGTTATAAACTAATATTAAGATTAGATGGATACACAAAAGGATATAAACCAACAAAGCGCCGTTATTGGACAAATTTTTATTTATCTTTAATGTAGTTACGATCTCTTCTAATGACTTAATTTTTAACCTTGTATTTTTCCAACCTCACGAGATCATATAAACAAGCAATAATGTAGACCAAAATAGATATAATGATTGAAGTACCGTATACCATGCCCAATAGACCAGGTATTGACCAAAAGATTATTGAAAAAACAAATCCCATAAATACTATAAAGAAACTGTTTATTAATAAGATTATTTGGTGAGCCAGCACATGTTTATTCCCTAGTTTTGCACGATAAATCAATACACACCCTTCAACTAATAAAAAAATAAAAAGTAAAAAGTTAGTAAAGTTAGTAAAAACTGGGAAGGGATACCAAGAATATGAACGCCACCAATTAAAAAATCCCAATGTAATAAATGTGATACCTAGGAATAATGTACCCCATGGTTTTATAAATGGCTTTAATGGTTCTCCTGTTTTAGATGAAATGGGAAATTCCAACTTTTTAGTATTTTTTTTTTCCAGTTTTATTTCACCATTAAAATACACATTATTATAGTATTTAACAATTTTCCTTTCTTTTTAGAAAAACATCACCTTTTTAGAGGTTATAAACTAATATTAAGATTAGATGGATACAAAAAAGGATATAAAACAACAAAACGCCGCTATCGGACAAGTTTTTACACCTAGCTATATCGCTAAGTTTATGGTTTCAAATGTTCTCGAGCTCCTTAAAACTGTAAACTATGAAGATAAATTTAGTATTGCAATTAACGATTTAAAGGTTCTCGACCCTACGACAGGGGAGGGCGTTTTTTTAAAATATCTCTTGAAAAATAATCTCACAAACATAACTGCGTATGAAATTGATAATCGTTTAAAATCGCAATTGGTTAAAAATTATCCTAATGTTCAATTTCGTTTTGAAAATTTTTTAGGTTCTGATATTAACGAAAAATTCGATGTTATAATTGGGAACCCGCCTTACTTAGGTCAAAATTATAACTCAAAAGTTTTTCAGAACTTGATAAAAAAGTATCCCTTTTGTCGCGAATACTTCGTTGGTAATATGGACTTGTTTTATTTCTTTATCCACCTTGGAATAGCTAAGTTGAAACCGGGGGGAATTCTTACTTATATCACAACAAATTATTGGATTACTAAATCTCAGAAAACAGGTATTAAATTTTTGAAACCACACATATTAGACGAGTGTTTTTTAATTCAATATATTGACTTATCGAGACTAAGAGTATTTAGAGATGCTCTTGGACAACATAACTGTATTTTTTCGCTTCAAAAGAAGACAGAAAACGATAAGCTGAAAAAAACAAATAGGAAAATAGAAGTAGTACAAGTTTCAAGTTCTAAACCTCAAAATCAATTTGATGACAACTCTAATAAAGCTATTTTTGACACATTGAATCATTCCTTGAAACACTCCTTAAATCACAAATCTATTACGCGATATCAATCTGCCTTAACTAACAGAGAGTTAAATAGTAAAGGTAGTTGGAATCTTTTGTATCCAACTGAAGTAAAAAATATCGTTGATAAAATTAAGTCCTTTTGCATAGTAAAAGGTAAAACTAGCTTCTTAAAAGATTATTTTATTATCAGAAATGGGCTTATATTAATTAAAGACGAGATCTTTATTTTAAATCCTAACGAGAATCTAAAACTTAGGGATAATGAAGTATTCGTCAAAATCAAGGGTGAATTTGTTAAATTAAACGAGGAAGAAAAGAAACGACTAAAAAAAATTTATAAGAGTAGGGTTATTAGGCCTCATGGCTATGAAATGAAAGGTTTTAGTGGTTATCTCATATATTTTAATAAAGAAGAATTTTCAAATCGAGATAAAACTAAAAGAAATGGGTTTTTTATGGAAAAATACCCCACACTAACGTCCTATTTACATCAATATAAAGAGGAATTGGAAAAGACTTTAAAAAACGCAAAAGAAAACGTAGAAGATTTGTATTTTCCACGAAGAGGAAGTTATATTACTCAGTCTGATACTGGAAATAAAAGAAAATTAATAAATCTCGAACCTTATTATGATAAGGAACCTAAAATGTTTTTTAGTTATATATCCAAATCAAATGTGTTTGGATACACTAAAGATTCGTATTATGCCACATCTGATACTTATTTCTTGTGGTTAAGGGAAGGGAAGAACGATATTGATCACTTATTTCTTCTTGCTTACCTTAATTCAAAAATTGTAAAATTTTTATTTAGGGCTAAAAATATAACGATAAAGAGAAGTAAGACTAAATTAGAAGAGGAAATACCAATACCTAATATTAAACTATTTCAGTCTAAATATAAATTAGGAATTATTGATTTAATTCGATATTTCACTTCAAATATAATCCAAAATATTGTTTCCATAGAAAAAACCAAATTGGATATGTTAAAGGAATTATCTCCCCATGCATATTCTCAAATAAGAAATGAAAAAAACCCCCAAAGGATTTTAGACATTTTATTTTTTATACTTTTTGATTTAGTTGAGGAGGAAATAGATCTTCTAATAGAGAAATACTATTAGATGATATAATAAAAATCTAACCAAATGAAATACCTCCTGATTTTGTTAGCAGTCTCATATCATCCCATAAATAACTTGTGTCGATCATTGTGGGAGAATTACAGCTACAACACTTCTCGCTCTCTTTAATGAACTTAACAAATTGAGGAAGTTGCATCACATCTTTAACCGAAATTTGTCGTAGATTAGCTATAGGTTTATCTAATTGAAGGCAGTTCTCAATATCACCGTTATAATTTATAAACATAAACACTTTCTTTGTGTGGCAGATATATTGCTTTTTGCCACCAATAAAATGGTTTAGATACATTTCTGAATTTAATACTTTCGAACCGTTCTTCTTAGCGTCTAAAATTCTTTCAAATGCTTTACTAATATCGTCATCATTCGCAGAAAGTATGCCTTTCTCATCTACATCACCATGTGAATAATGGCGAACAGTATTTATTACATTGAAAGCTACAGGAATTCCAATTTTATCTGATAAAACTATCATTTCCTCAACGCGATTTATGTTATATTTACTAATTGAAAAGCTAAATTGTAGTGAAATCAATGGATAGTTTTCTTTAACAATAGTAACAGAATCCATTATTTTATCGTACAATCCAGGCAACCCTCTAATCTGATCGTGCTCTTCAGGTCTAGGGGAGTCCAGAGATATAAGAATAAAATCTATATCATCTCCAAATTCTTTGATTTTATCTGGAAGGAACCAGCCATTCGTAACTATTCCAACAATTGTAAACTTTAACTCCCTTTTGACAAACTTAATAATTTCCGTAATATCTTTTCTAATGAGAGGTTCTCCACCCCAGAGAATAGTTACTAAAAATCCCGCTTCTTTTGCCTCCAAATATATGCGCTTGATTTCCTCAAGCGTTAGTTCGTCTTTTTTCGTGTTATTTTTCCAAAGACAAGTTTCACAAAAGCAATTACATTTTAAAGTTGTAAGAAAGTGAAATATAAATGGCTTGCCATTTCTCTCCTTAGCAATTTTCGCAGCTAGCGCTAATTCAGCAATTTGCTGTTTTTTCTTTCTTTTTATTTGTTTACTAATTAACTCACGTTCCATAAATATATCTGTTATAACAGATTATTTATGATTAACGATATCAGTGTTTGTGTTTGATCAATGAATAAATTTGAATTTCCCCAATTTGATGACGTAGGTAGTTTCCCTCTACCAGATTACATTGATCTTGACAAGTTCAAGCAATTTTATTGGACAGGATACAAGGGAATTGTAAATAACGCAGATATATTTGAAAATAGAGGAATTTATAATTTTTTTATTCATCCCTTTCTCCAATCGTTTCAGTTAAAATTAAATGCCGGAGTAGAAATAATTAATTATCCCCAACATATGGACATGTACACCCAATTTTTAAAACCTATTGAAGATTATGAAGTAGAGCCCTCTCTGATTGATCCTAAAAAAGCTATTATTCCAGAACTTTTCGTTTTAGATCGCTTTGCGAAAGATTATTATGAAAGAACTGGAAATGCGCTTAAACTAAAAGTTTGTATTACCGGGCCCATAGAATTGTACATAAAAAAGCATGGATTTACGATATATCCTGATTTAGCGCTCAATTTTGCTAAGTCTCTTAATACTATATTAAAACAATCAATAAAAAACACTAAATATCTTCAAAATTCCGTCATCTCAATAGATGAACCCTCATTTGGGTATGTTGATCTGTTTAACATTGAAGAAGATGCGTTGATTAAAGCATTTGATAAAACTGTGGAAGGAATAGATGCTATTATCCAAATTCACCTTCATACTTTAAAAAAATACTCAATTCCTATTCAGACAAAAAATATAGATGTACTCACTTGTGAATACGCTTCTGATCATTCTAATATCATTCCAAAAAATGACTTAGAAAAGCACGATAAGTTCATACGTGTCGGTATCACGAGAACAAATATTAATAGTATAATGGCTGAAAAATTGGATGCTGGAACCCCACTTGATGAGCTCAAAACGTTTGAAGGAACTATGAACTTAATAGATTCAAAAGAATTCATCAAAAAGAATTTACTTTTTGCTCTTGAACATTATGGAGACCGACTTAAATTTGTAGGACCAGATTGTGGGCTGAAAGGATGGAATCCTCCACAAGTTGCTTATGAGCTTTTACATAGAACATATGAAGTTATTAAAGATGTGAAAACTACTAAATAAATCAATTAAAGGTTGAAAAAATGACCATTACGATTTTCTTTGATGATGGTGGGGTTATAAATGACAATAATATCCGTGGACAACAATGGAAAAAGTTTGTAGGGGAATATTATTCTGCAAGATTTGGTGGAGATCCCGAAGTATGGGGAGAAGCAAATCATAAGCTTATAAATTTGCTTTTTGATATTTTTTGGAGAGATGGGAAGGAGAATTTTGATGATTACCAAAGTTTTTATGATGATTTTAAGAAAAATATGGTACTAGGGATGTTCAAAGAAGCTGGAAAGATTCCCCCCAAAGAAATAAATGTCGAAGAAGTTTATAATTCAGCAAGCCAATATGTAATACCAAAAGTCCGATCCGCCATACCAGGAGTAATTGATAGTATTAAACAACTTTTCGCAAGAGGTTTTATCCTTTATACCGCATCTGGGGCTGTTTCTATTGAAATGAAGATGTATTTAGAAGGATTGGGAGTAAGCCAATATTTTGTAGAGTTTTATGGACCAGATTTGATTAATACATGGAAGTCTGGACCAGACTATTATAAAGCATTATTCAACCATTCAAGAGTGGATCCCACAAAAGCGATCATTATTGATGATCAACCCCGATTTCTTTATAATGCACTAAATGAGGGAACAAATGTCATTCAAGCTTGTATAACTGGCCAGCATGAACCTCAATTTCCGTTCTTTGTAAAAAATATGGGAGATCTCGTTCCAACTATCGAGAATTTAATCGAATCTTCTAATATATAGGAATTATGATTTAGGAAAAATAATCGAAATTAATATACTTCTAATTAAAATATAAGACAAAATCAATTTAAAAAAGTAGAAAATGATAATAGATCATTTAAATCAAACTATTCAAATAAAAATTTGTTATTTTGGCCCCGCGCTTTCAGGGAAAACAACCACTATGAAATCGCTCTTTAACCATTTTGGAAAGGATGAAGAAGTGTTAAGCGTTGAGAGCAGCGTAGGTAGAACGCTATTCTTTGATTACGGAACGATTACGTTCAAAAACCAACAATGGCTCCTTAAAATACACCTTTATTCTACAACGGGACAAGATTTCTATATAGTTACCAGACCAATAACACTACAAGCTATCGATGGGATTATTTTTGTAGCGGACTCAGAGCAAAAAGTTTATTACAGAAATTTAACGTCTTGGAACGAATTATGTAATTATTTCGGAGATCATTTCATTAAAATGCCCAAAAT
>JABCSY010000040.1 GCA_018238625.1 Promethearchaeota archaeon | reverse complement strand
AAGCTAAAGATTTTGAAAAAACATTTCGGTTCGTGAAAAAACAATTTCCTCGCGGTACTTGGGCTGAAGAAGTTCAGTTATCATTTAATATCGATCCTCCAACGACTTTTATAGCGAAAAACATTAAGAATGAAATAGTAGGTTTTTCTACCCATAGTCAATTCTATCCCAGCTCGTTTGGTCCAACGGGAGTCTTGGAATCATTGCGTGGAAAAGGCATTGGAAGAGAACTATTCTTTTTGTGTTTATGGGACATGAAACAGAATGGCTTAGACAAATGTGAAATCATGTGGGTGGGTGGCGATACTATAAAATTCTATTCAAAGGTAATTGGAGCTTACATCTCACCTATTTTTTATCCAATGTATAAAAAAGTCAAATAAAATTTTAATTTGAAGAGAAATCCCTTCTAAATCACCTTTAGTCATCAAAAAGTTTTATTTGAATGAAAAAAATAAGAAGTAAAAATATTTTAATTAGTTTTAATATTTAGCTGTTCTCTCTTTTTTTGATGAAGTTCCTTAAGTTCTTCTTCAAGACGTTCTAATTTTTCTCCTTCTAATGGGTAGAAGTAGACAAAAATCAAACTTAAAGCCACAAATATGTTGACGATGAAATAAAATACAAATATAATTCCAAACATCGCCGAATCTGTTTGAACGGGAGAGTTTTGTACATATCCCGTTAACACAAGTACAATAGTCACGATGATAGGGCCAATACTCTCAGTTGGTTTAGTGAACAAGGCGTTAATACCATAAAACATCCCTTCTCGCCGAGACCCATATTTTACTTCATCCTCGTCAATAGGTAGCGTCTGCATTATAACTCCAAATACACTCGCACCACCAAAGAATGCCGAGAATGCAAGGCCTATCCACATCGCGGGAATTGAGATTGAAGGAATTAAAACCAAGAAGAACAGAATAAATCCCCCTATGAATTGAATAGTTGTGAACCGAAGTAGCAGCTTTTTAAACCCATGTTTCTTTCTCAGTTTCATACAAAGAATACTTGAGCTCCAACCAACAATTATTACGATTAAAAAGTATAATCCAACATTTTCAGGACCGATCAGTATTAAAAATAGAAAGACATACGAGAGTTGTATTGCACCAATGAGCGTCTTGAAAAAATTAAATCCAACAAACATCATGAAGGATTTAGATTTCATCGTTTGTTTTATTGCCGTCCATAAAGGAGGGCTTCGGTCGTGTTGATGCTCAGGGCGTTCTTTTGAAAGCTTTACCACAATTACATAACAGATGTAACTAATCACAGCAACGGAGATGTTGAATATTTGAAAAAATTCACGGTTATCAACCATCGTAGGAACGGTAATCACAACAAAGCTTGTAAATAGTCCGAGGATGCCACCTATAAAGTTGATTCTAGTACGCTCTCCGAGATCACTCGTCATATCGGGAAGTAACGCCATCCAAGCCATTGTTACGATATTAGAGAGCGTATCAAAAATGCTTATGCTTATCAAAAAATGCAGAAACATTACAAATTGTCCCATAGGTGTAGCTGCGTCTGTACTCCATGGGAACCACATGAGAGCAAAAGCTATCACCAAAAACGGACTGAAGTATTTTATATATACGATTCTTCGGCTACCCCATTTCTTCACATCAGTATTATCTTGCCATTGACCGATGAGAGGATCATTTAACATGTTTATAATCATGAATATTGCCATTCCAATAATAAAAAGAACCTCATTTAAGCCCAATGAATCGTAAAAAAATTTTATGTAGCCTAATCGGAACACACCAAGGATAAGCGTTAATGGAATCATCCCCACAATGTAACCCGAAACTTGTTTTTTAGGTAATCTATTAATCGACATTTTTTTTTAAATTTGTTTTTTTAATATAACTTTAATGTTAAACTTTAAAAACATTTTTTTTGATTTCTAGTTATATATTAATTAATTCTTCCTAGACTTATTAAAAATTAAAATTAGTGATAGAAATTAAAAAAAGATTAAACTTTTTATTTATTATAACCGACCAACAGCGATTTGATCACTTAAATTGTTATAATAATAAGATGGTTTTAAAAACACCAAATATCGACCGCATCGCTAAAGAGGGCATTAAATTCACTAACTTTTATTGTAATAACCCAATCTGCATGCCTAATCGAAGCACGATATATACGGGGCAATATCCCTCAGTGCATGGTGTCACAACAAATGGACGCAATTTACCTCAAGGTACAAATACCTTTGTTGATATTCTACTTGAATCTGGAAATTACTATACAGCAAGTTTTGGAAAAATACATCTGAATTATTTTGGCGCTCCTTCTGGTCAATTCAGAAGCGCTGTTGAAAGTCAAGAATTTGCCACACATAGAGATTATCCTAAATTAACTAACTACTCACCTTATTTTGGGTTGGAGGATGTTAAAATAGTTTCAGGGCACGGACCGCTATGTGGCCACCCTGATTACATAAATTGGGTAAAGAAAAAAATAGAAAACAATCCCTCGTTAGGAAAACCGCTCAGGATTAAGTTGAGTAATCCGGATAATTTAATTCAAACAAAACTTAATATCTGTTTTAACACTTCTGATCCCTTGGTGAAATTACAAGTGCTAAAACATAAAATCCCTGAGGAACTTTATTCTACAACATTTGTTAAAGAAAACACAATCGAATTCTTAGAAAGATTTTCCAATGGGTCTTGTTCCAAAGAGAATTTTCTCGCTTTTTGCTCATTTCCCGACCCTCATCATCCTTTCGCGCCACCTGGAAAATATTTCGATATGTATAAGCCAGAAGATGTAATATTACCTAAAACATTTAACGATGACCATAAAAATAGTTCAGAATTTAATAGAAAACATTACAATACTCTTCTATTAAGTGAAGGAACTGCAAAAAAGATCTTTCCAATTCCAAAAGATTTAACAGAAGAAGAGGCTAAACGTGTAATTGCTGCGTCCTATGGAATGGAAAAAATGGTTGATGATGCCGTAGGGGAGATTTTAGATGCTTTAAATAAATTTGACTTGGCAGAAAATACAGTTGTTATATATACAACGGATCATGGCGATTTAGGTGGAGATCATAAGTTCTTCTTTAAAGGACCATTCTTATATCAAGGGTTAATCAAAATTCCCTTCTTAATAAAAGTCCCTAACGGGTTAACAAACGAAGAATGTAATTCGTTAGCTAGTTCAATTGACATTCCTGAGACAATCTTGGAATTAGCTGGAATCCCAATCCCAGATTTTATGCAAGGAAAAAGTTTAATTCCAATATTAGATAACGCTAAAGAAAAAATTAATGATGATATACTTGTTGAAATGGATGATGACCACAATCATGAAAGAACGAGAACATTAATTACAGACGAATGGAGAATCACAGTTTTTAGTGATCATGGAGAATTATATAATTTAAAGAAGGATAAAAATGAAGTAAATAATTTGTGGAACGATAAGACTCTTAAAGACATTAAACTTGATCTTCTTTTAAGATTGTTTAAAAAAGCTAACAATCTAAGTAACCCAGTTATGAGAGATTGTGGCTATTAATTTAAGGATTGACAGTTTAATATCGAGTTGTTATGTAAGACTCTCCATGCAAAAAGTTTTAAAACAATTTCCTTAAAACTATTAAATTCTACTTAATTTCTCTAAAATAGATTTATTTGAATAAGGGAAGATTATAAAGATGAGTAAAAAAGCGTTTGGTTCTGGTCATTTTGGAGAATGGATTAATGATGGGTTTGGATTACCCGCATATCGTTATACTTGCGACCAAATAAATGATCCGAAAGCAATCACTCCAATGAATGAAGAGTGGCGTTCAAAAACAGAACACCTTCACCAAATTGGCAACGATAGATTGGTAGCTGTTGCATCAAATTACGGATATATCCAAGTAAGACAAGACGAAGGAGGTCCTAAGTATTTAAATGAGTTTAATCCTAAACAAGGACAATATGCTGGAGGTTTTGGATACCTTACTGATGGAGATAATTTTTTAAGTACATACTATCTGGGTAAAATAGATTCCTTCGAAAGGATCTTTGGAATTGGATACTTACAAAAAAAAGTAATGGGGTACGGTTATAATGTTAACCAAATTATTTTTGCGCCATTTGGTGACGACCCTGTTTTAATTTCTCAAATTACAATAACAAATAATCGAGATATGCCTACAGATCTACGATGGATCGAGTATTGGGGTTGTTATATGTATCAATTTTCGTCGTCTGCATTTGCGGCACTACTTTCAGAGAAACCTGGTAAACACCCGAGAGAGATTCGCCATGAACTCAGTAATAAATTTAAACACGAGTTTAGTGTAATCAATAATGGCGCCGGGCTTCTAGAAAAAAGGTTTTTGGAAAATCAAAAAGAGGTATACGATCCTGCTAATCTTAAACCTGCATTTGAAGATAAATTTCCTCCATCAACTTTCTTAATCTCTTTAGATTCTAAAGCAAGCGCATTAAGTACCAATAGTGAACAATTCTTTGGTCGTGGTGGTGTCAAAGCTCCAGATGGTCTTAAAAATAAGTTGAACAACGATCTCAGTTCTACAGGTATTGAAAGCGCTATGTTTCTGGAACAAAAATTACACTTAAAGTCAGGAGAAAGTCAAACATTATCTTTTTTATATGGATATCTTCCCGATGGCTACGATATAACCTCCTTAGTTAACAAATATAATAATAATCTAACTAAATTATTTGAAAAAACATGTGAACAATGGAAAAATAATAGAATCGAATTACAAATTAAAGAAGAACCATGGGTAAATCGCGAAATTTTTTGGCATTATTATTATTTAAGAGGTGCTATGACTTATGACAGCTATTTTAAAGAACATATCCTTTCTCAGGGTCATGTGTATCAATACATCATTGGCTTCCAAGGAGCTGCCCGTGATCCCTTGCAACACGCACTTCCTTTTATTTACAGCAACCCGGACATAGTAAAAAATGTTATAAGGTATACTTTAAAAACAACTCGTAAGAATGGCGAAATACCCTATGGTATTACGGGAAGTGGACAAATATTACCAGTCCCCTTTAAGCCTAGCGATCAGGAAATGTGGTTACTATGGTTAATAAGCGAATATGTTCTTGGAACTCGTGATGTTGAATTTCTTGACGAAGAAGTCTCCAGATATCCTGTTTATGGATCTAGAGCAGAAATTGTTAAAGTTCGAGATGTAATAGCGCGCTGTTTTCGTCATTTAGTTAAAAAAACTGGGACAGGACGCCACGGACTCCAACGAATCTCCAATGGAGATTGGAACGATGGTGTTGTAATTGGGAACATTCCGCCTGAGAAACATAAAGAAATTCAAAAAGAAGGAGAAAGCGTTTTAAACGCCACAATGGCTATATACACGCTTGAAATATACTCAGAAATGTTGGGATTCGTAGGTGAACGCGATTTAGCGAGTGAAGCACTTATGTATTCTCAATCTCAACGAGAAGCAGTTAAGGCTCAGTGGACTGGAAAATGGTTTAGAAGAGCTTGGTTAACAGAAGATTTGGGATGGGTTGGTGAAGATCAAATGTGGTTAGAACCTCAACCTTGGGCAATTATTGGCGATGCGACCAATCAAGAACAAAAATCGATTCTTGTAAAGAATATCGATGAATTAGTTCGTAAACCCTCGAAAATTGGCGCTAGGCTTCATAGCAAGAGTATTGATAGTATAAGAGGCAAAGGACAAGGAGTAAATGCAGGAATTTGGCCTTCAATTAATGGAACTTTAATCTGGGCTCTCTCTTTAGTAGATGGAGAGATGGGATGGGACGAATGGAAAAAAAACTCACTGGCTTATCACGCTGAGAGTTATCCCGATGTTTGGTATGGAATTTGGAGTGGTCCAGACACCTATAACTCGGATTTATCTAAATATCCCGGTCAAACTGTTTTTAACGAAGCTTTAATTACTGGCGAACAAGGTACATCAGATGAAGAGGAATTTCTAGGGCATATGGCAACTTCTTGGACTGATTTTCCGGTCTTTAATTTGCATCCTCACGCATGGCCGTTATACGACACAACTCGCTTAATTGGTATAAATTTCACGCGAAATGGAGTGAATTTTAATCCTACTTTACCTAAAGACGAATATAAGTTTAGTACCCCCCTTATTGGATTAGAAAAGACTAAAAATGGATATTTAGGGTGGTACAGTCCCCTGAAATTAGGTACATGGGAAATATCATTAAAACTAAGAGAAGAGGAACTCGACCAAATTGATTCTATTCTAATAAATGGAAATGAAGCTGAGTTTACAATAAAAGAAAACCAATTGCTTTTAAGTGGCGAAAATAAACAAGATAAACCCCTCTGCTGGGAAATAAAAAAGAAATAAGCAAAATTCTTTTATTCCTACTTTGAATCTAATGTGGTAAAGGGGGAACTACAGAATCATTCCAATTCTCTAAAGTTGGATAATCCCACCATTTTGAGGGAATGTTTGAATAAGTTCCATATTTTTCTAATCCTTTTTCAAAAGCTTTGATGTTCTTTCGAGAAACCCTTATTACTTTAGGTTGAGGATAAAAATACGCTCCAAAGCCTCCATCTTTCGTACCTAAATTTCGAACCATATGCCAAACTTCTCGCTCGACTTCTTCGGGCGTTCCATGAGTATAAATAGATTGTATGTTAACGCAACCCCAGAACATTATTTTTCCCCGATATTGCTCTAAATCGTTATATCCACTCATTCTAGGGCTATCAAACTCGATAGAATCTAAACCACAGTCAATGAGTACTGGTATAAGACGGTCTACCTTGCCACAACAATGAAGATGTAGATCAGCTCCTAATTCATGTGCTGCGTCTGCGATTCTTTTATATATTGGCTCGTAAAATTCTCTAAAAATACGAGGGTTAAAGAACGGTCCATTTTGCTCTCCTAAATCGTCAGATAGCCAAAATCCATTGGGTTCTAACCCGTACTTAAACGCCATTTTTATTGATTCTACATGGAACTCAGTAACATGTTCTAATAAAAGTTTCAACTCCTTAGGATGCTTAATGTGATCGACTAGATAATTAGAAAAACCTCTCATTTCAGAAACTACATGAGAAGGTCCCTGTGAACTCATAATTACCATATTGTACAAATCATTGCTCAATAATTTTTTTAAATCTAAAGCCGCTTTATATCGGCTCTTTTCTGAAGCATCTAAAGTATATTGCGTTAAATAATTATTTATGTTTTTTATATCCGCTAAAGAAGGTCTACCTGGGTGTCCCATATCTTTATCCCTTCCCTTCATATTCCAGATACAACCCCATTCATCTACTTCTTCATGTGGGATATTTTTCCAATTACCACCTTCAAATTCAGGTCGATTATTTACCCAATCTGGACTTTCCCAAGTATTGGGATTTTTATTATGGGGAAATAATCCAATTTCATTTTCTACAAAACCTGGATTCCAATCTTTTGAAGGCATAAGTGGCATAGGAGCGACATCACCAGATACTATATTAAAAATTGGGACTCTATCTGGTCGATTAAAATGAATTGCTGCTCTCACTCGTTCTTTTGAATTCATAACAACTACTTAATAAAAAATTCTAATTAAAAGATAAATATTTCTTTTTGTTTAAAAATATTTAGTTGCCATAATATATTAGCGTTTGAATTAAAAAATAGAAAGAATATTATTTTAATTAAATAATAATGGTTGTATCTTTAGAGTCCTTTTTCTTTCCCTACTTCTTCGGTAAATTCTGGAGGACTATCACAATTAATTTTTGACCTAATGCATTCTTCGCAGTATTTCAAAAATATCTCTTTTTCGGAGTCTTTACTATCCATGTCAGCATCCAACAAGTTAAGTATTAAAACTCATGAAAATAACGTTAATTATCTATTATAAAGTTTATTAAAATTGACTTTTTTACACACTAAAGGACAACAAATTACCGACGTAATTAAAAGATAAAAATCTACTCGTCAGCACAGTTATTAATTTTTTTTTTAGGTTTTAGAGAGGGGGAGGGGGGTCGTTAAAAGTAAAAGTAAAAATTAAATAATTTAAACGCTAATAAACCATTCAAAAAAGCACTTGGATATTAATGTAAGATTATTTCTAAAAACTTATAATTATTAAAACAAACTTAGAATCATACAATATAATACTTATTTGAGATTAAAAATCATGGTTGAAAAATGCGATATTCTGGTCGTGGGCGCTGGAACTGCCGGGATGTATCTTAGTTGGCTATTAGCTAAAAAGGGTTATTCAGTTGTAACCATAGAAAAAGACGAGAGGGAAAAAGTAGCTAAAAGGTTAGATGTTATCCACTTTGAGACCGACAGAATTAAAAATGCTGGCATACCACCATTTAAAGTAGGGGATCCTGACTGTATTGAAATTCGAGAACAATCCACGCAAGTAACAACGGATTTTACAACAGAAGTCAAAACCAGAGCGCTTCAAACTATTGTGCGTCTTACGCCGTTTTTAAATAGAATGTATAAGGTGCTAGAAGCAGATGGAGTAAAGCTTGTTTTTTCTTGTAAATTTTTAGAATTAATTTTTGACGACGGAAAAATTGTAGGTGTTTTAGCCGAAAAAAATGGGGAACGAATTGAATACCACGCTCGATTAGTTGTCGATGCTTCAGGTACGGGTGCCGCAATCAGAACATCCTTGCCTATAGACTACGGAATTGAAACCTTTAAATTGGATCCAAGTAGTGTGATGTACGTACTTCTACAATACATTAAGTGGTTAAACCCAGAAGAAAAACATCCATTACCCGACACAGGATTTCAATACTACCTGTTATGGTTTGGTCCGTGTCAGATTGAAAATGGTGCCATTTTGGGAGTTGGACAACCTGGTTCTTACGAAAATGCTAGAAAAGCAAGAGAAGAGTTCCTTGGAAAAGCTCAATTACCTCCTTATGAAATTGTGAAAGAAGAACAAGGTTTTACACCCTATAGAAGACCTCCCTATACTCTTGTAGGTGATGGACTACTCTGCATAGGGGACGCTGCGGCAATTACTTATCCATTTTCGGGGCACGGAGTTACCGCGACTTGGAATTTGTGCATGATTGCAGCAGAGGTTATTGAAAGTACGCTTAAAGAAGAAGGATACATTTCTAAAGATAGGTTATGGCCCATTAATGTAAGGTATTTTAGAGATCAGGGTGCGAAATTTGCGAGCTTACTTATGCAATTATCTGGTATTCTAAACTTTTCAGCAAAAGAATGGGATTACGTCTTAAAATCGGGATTACTTTACAAAACTGGGGACGAAGACGAAATTCCAGAACCTAATAAAGAATACGAAGAGGACATGAGTCTTGGCGAAATGCTTAAATTTCTGTTTAAATTAATTGGCGGTATGCTAAAGAGACAATTATCCTTAAAACACGTGAAAAAATTGCTATCAGCTAATTCACTTGCTGGAAAAATTAAAAAGCATTACGAAACCTTTCCAGAAGATCCGAACGAATTCGATCAATGGGTAAAGAAAGCTAACCAACTATGGAAACAGAAACATGTGGCAATTAAAAAATTAGAAACCTTTTCTATTGAATATCACTAAAGGTTGAAATTAAGAATAAAAAGATGACATAATTGAAATGGTGAAGAGAAGAGATTTCATTGCTTTTAAATATAACAGAGGGAGAGAGGTCACTAAAAGTAAATATAAACCAAAAAATTAAATATATTTTTATTAGTTTGTTTTTTTAAAGCTCTGAACCACATTCCTCGCAGAATTTCCACTCTCCAGTCATTTTTGCCCCACAACCAGGACAAAAATTAATTTTCGAAGGTGTTGGCGCTGGTAGCGATACTTGTTGCGTACTTGGCGCTGGGGTTGCTGGAGTCGTCTTAGTAAAACGAATCATCTCCTCTAATTTTGCCAATTTTATGTATCCAACTACTTGCAAAATAAAGCCAATAAGAATTGTTATTATTAAAAACGAAAGAGCATTCATTATAGCGGCACTTCTTAATTTATCGCTTCCTTCTGAAGCTGACAATGCGATATAGCTAGGGAATAAACTGCGATTTTGGTTAAAGAAATCTGTTAAGCTACGCCAAGCGTCCATCTCAATCGCTGCTGCTATGATGCTTATAATAAAGCTTATGATCGTTGGTACAATAGTAAAAGTACCGATATGGAATGGATTGTTTAAAGAGTAAAAAGACACAGCTCCAGATATAACAGTACCAATTATCTTGAAAACTATCGCCCTACTATATTTCGTGCGATAATTCACTAGCGAAGATTGTTTTAATTTATAGTTTGCGTCCCGTATATCGCTTAATGCCATAATAGCAAAAATGGATCCTATGAGACTTAGAATTGTACCTATGAATGGAATGATCGAAAGTACGATCATTATCGCAATAATTTTCATTTTCTTTCCAAATTCCGAAAATTCTATACTAACATCGACTTTAACCATTATTTTAAACCTTCTTACAAGTCTTTTAATCTAAAAAAATGCACAATAATATTTATATAATCTTAGAAAACCAATTTTTTTGGGTTTGCAACACAAAAAATGTAATATTGACAGATAATTTAAACGCAATATTTAAAAACATCTATAATCTAACTATAAAACATGGTCGAATCTAATAAAGAAAATCAAGTTTTTGAACTAAAAGATGGTCGTAAGCTTGGATATGCTGAATATGGAGATTTAAATGGCAAACCAATGTTTCATTTCCACGGACATCCCGGATCTCGTCTTGAAGGTAGACTTTTTGGCGAAAAACCAAAGGAACACAAGGTTCACATTATATCGGTTGATCGCCCGGGAATTGGACTTTCTGATTTCCTACCTAAGCGAACGCTTTTAGATTGGCCAGATGATATTATAGAACTAGCTGATCATTTAGGATTAAGCAAGTTTGCTGTTGAGGGGATGTCGGGCGGAGGTCCTTACGCAGTTGCTTGTGCGTATAAAATACCTGAAAGATTAATGTGTTGTGGTATAATTGCCGGGATGGGATTAGTTAATTGGAGTAGAAAGGGAATGATGCTATCGAATCGAATTTCTTTTTTTATCTCGCGAAGACTTCCATTCCTTATAAAAACAATATTAAAGGCAGAAAAGAAAGCGTTTGAAGACCAAAAATCAATTGAAGATTTTGCTAAAAAACTTCCCGAGCCAGACAGAATAGTGTTTCAAGATCCTCAAATATTAAATATTTTTATAGAAGAAACTAAAGAAGCTTTCCGTCCCGGAATAGATGGTGTGGTAATGGAAGACAAAATATATGCAAAACCATGGGGATTTGATCTAAAAGATATATCTTCAGATATGCAAGTATATTTGTGGCATGGTGAGATGGATGTGTTCGTTCCGAGTTCATTTGGACGGAAGATGTGTGAATTAATTCCAAATTGTCAAGGTAAATTTTATCCTAATGAAGGACATCTTTCCGTTGGTCAAAATCACCTAGATGAAATTTTTGAAACTTTAAAATCTTAAACTCAATTCTTTTATTTATTTTGACTTGAGTGTTATTGTGAAACCAGGCGTAAAAATCTGGTATAAAGCGATAACACTAAGAATCCTATAAAAACAATTAAACCTATATAAACCTATTTCGATAGACATAATAAAAAATAAAAATAAATAAAAAAATAAAAAATTAATTAAGTGTTAATTATATTTTTCGCTTCTTATATGCTACAAGCCCGATTATGCTAACAGCTATAAACAGAAGGTAAAAATTCCCGAAAGGAATACCCCCCGGACTAGTAGTGGGAGGAACAGGTATCTCAAAGTTGACATACATTATCTCTTTATCTGTACCCCACACACCGTCAGTGCGATCGTGGGGTCGTAACTACTACCATCGTTCCAGTAAACACCATTATAACCGTCTGAAATTACGGTGGCATTAGACCATCCTGTTGCGGTTGTGAAATTGGCACACATTATTTCGTTATCAGTACCCCACACACCGACAGTATCATCGCTCCAAACTACGTGAACTTTATCGCTACTATCAACAGCGATTGAGGGCTCGTAACTATCGCCATCGTTCCAGTAAACACCATTATAACCGTCTGAAATTACGGTGGCATTAGACCATCCTGTTGCGGTTGTGAAATTGGCATACATTATTTCGGTATCCATACCCCACACACCAGTAGTATAATCTTGCCATACTACATGAACCCTGCCGCTACTATCAACAGCGATCGCGGGTTCGTAATTATCGCCATCGTTCCAGTAAACACCATTATAACCGTCTGAAATTACGGTGACATTGGACCATCCTGTTGCGGTTGTGCAAGTAGCGTACATTATCTCTTTATCAGTACCCCACACGCCGTCAGTGCCATCGCTCCAAACTACGTGAACTTTATCGCTACTATCAACAACGATCGCGGGATATAAACTATAACCATCGTTCCAGTAAACACCACCATAACCGTCTGAAATTACGGTGACGTTGGACCATCCTGTTGCGGTTGTGTAAGTAGCGTACATGATTTCGGCATCTGTACCCCACACACCGTTAGTATGATCGTGCCATACTGCGTGAACCCTGCCGCTACTATCAACAGCGATCGCGGGGTCGTAACTACTATCATCGTTCCAGTAAACACCATTATAACCGTCTGAAATTACGGTGGCATTAGACCATCCTGTTGCGGTTGTGTAAGTAGCGTACATTATTTCGTCATCTGTACCCCACACACCGTTAGTACCATCTTCCCAAACTACGTGAACCCTGCCGCTACTATCAACAGCGATTGCGGTCTCGGAACTACTTCCATCGTTCCAGTAAACACCATTATAACCGTCTGAAATTACGGTGCCATTAGAGAAATCCACCGCACTTGATTTAAGATCGCAATTATTACAAGTGCTAGAAGAAGCTGTTTTATGGTTCAATGTACTTAATAAAAGTCCACTGAAGAAAAATTGCAATACTATAAAATATATTATCAAAGATTTTTTTTTCGTCATTTTTTTAACCTTTCACTAAAGAATTATACCCAAAAAAGATTTCATTGGGTTTTTATATGTATAGCCTTATTTTTTGTTTATAAATCTTTATTTAAAGTAAGTAAAAAATTTAATCTAAAATACACAATAATATTTATATAGTTTTAGAAAGCCAATAACTTGTGTTATTGTGAAATTCCGAAAATTCCTCACTAATATCGACTTTTGCCATTATTATTAACCTTCTTACAAGTCTTTTAATCTAAAATACACAAAAATATTTATATAGTTTTAGGAAGTTAATTTTTTTAGGGCTATAGAATAATTATATAAAATAAAAAAAGAATAGTTTTTATTCATGTATTACCTAATATCCGAACCGCATAAGGGACAGAATTTTCCTAATCCGGATAATTTGCTTCCACAATTTGGGCAAAAATTGCTTGCTACTTCGTTTATGCCACTTGATCGAGACTCCGGTAAGATCACTTGTGTCGGCGATGTTTTTGGAACATCATATAACATCAAGTTGTTCAATTTTGCTAATTTAAAATATCCTATAATTTGATATATAAATCCAATTATTATAGTGATTATTAAAAAAAATAACGCGTTCAATAAGGTAGCCGTTTTTAACTTATCGCACCCCTCAATTAATTCAAAATAAAGGTTATCTGGAAACATACTCCTATTTTCTTCAAAGAATCGCTTCAAATTTTTCCATGCTTTTATTTCAGCAAATACACTTGTTATCATAAATACTAAACCAGATGTAATAACAATAATGCTTATAGAAACGGTTATCCAATAAGAAGTGATATCCATCGGCATATATACACCAAATAAAATATTTATAACTCCTACTATCAACACGATCGTACCACATATTCTTAAAATGAAAGCCCTAATATATTTCGAACGAAATTGCTTTAAATATTCGTTATTTAATTTAAGATTTGCGTTTTTGATATTTCCCAAAGCAATAAATATAAAGATTAACGCTATTAAGCCCGTCACACCAGTTGCTATACTTAAAACGGTACAAATTGCTACAATTTGCATATTTCTCCCAAATTCGTAGAAATCTTTTCTAACATCCATATTTGACATTTTTATATATCCTTTTTTGATTTCGTTACTTAATATATTTTTTGTCATTTAATATCATTATAGGAGTCCATTAATTGCTTTGAGAACATTTAATACCTAATTAAAATTGGGAGATAAGTTTAAATTTTAGATTCGAGAATTTCTAAAAGAAGCGTTGGATGTATTCAATACTTTCCGGTAAATCTTCCACTTTATGCAGTTCCATAATCATTGCACCTTTATAATTAAATTTTTTTGCTAATTCAAATACTAATTGAAAATCTACTGAACCTTTTCCCAGAGTAGGATGGAGATCTAATTCATTCTTAAAATGTTCAGATAAATGGATATTCTTAATACGATTATGTAATTTATTCCATAACTCTTCAATATTATCGTTACAAGATGCAGTGTGACCTGTATCCCACGTTAAGAAGATATCTTCCCGATCAATATCGGAAAAGAATTTCATAAACTCGTCGTGTTTCAGAAAAAACCCAGAAGTTTTCGGCATATTCTCTAAAGAAGTAATTAATTGGAAGCTTTTTATTTTTTCTAGCAATAAATTAACAGCGTCTATAAGGCGATTATTAATGCCATTATATGACTGGTGTAAAAATTGTGCATTTCCGGGATGTATAGTAAAGATTTCTGCTCCAATTGCCTTGCTTACTTCAGCTGACTTTAAGTAACATTCTATTGTAGCGTTTAAAATCCATGGATTATGAGTACACAAGCCTAAATACGCATAAGGCGCATGGAATTGTTTTTTGATGGAAGGGAATGAATTACATAAATCGATAAACGCTTGTTTTTCTTCAGAAACTAAGATTTCAGGAGGGTCTAAGATTAATTCACAGATTTTTATGTCATTGCTTTCAGCGAAATTAAATGTTCTCTCAATTGCATTGAGCAATAATTCTTTTGAACTTTTGAATTTCCCGCGATTAATATTATCGTAAATAAATGCTATAGAGCCAAGTCCAAGCTTCATTTAAATCAAAAATTTGATGAGTTTATTTATTTAAAAATTCGATAATATTTATCATTAATTTAGATTAAAAAATTATTCGGTTATTAATTTTTAATAGGAATAGGTTTATACCTATAAATAATCAATCAAATTACGAGAAAAAGTTAAATACTCTATAACTACAATTGAAATTATAGAGGAATTCAAGTTATTAAAAAAACTCAATAACATTTAATTTAGAAAATTTAGAAAATATAACAAGTAATTTGTATGTCAAACAATAATACAGAAGGTAATCTGTTGAATAATTATACCTTTTTTATAATACCAAGTTGGGGAAATCTAATCGGGTATCCAACTTTAGGGAAATACGCTAACCATAAAGTATCAAAAATAACCCAAGATCTAGTTATATTTTTTGGGGGATCTGAACATGCCGTCTCAACGGAAAGAGGAACTTCATATTATCTTTTTGGCATAGGATATTATTATACTAAATTTGAGCTTCAAAGTGGAAGATATATTACCGATAATAGGCAATTAACGGGTTTAATCCTGTCAGATTTTGTGTACGATCATTTAGCAACGTCAAAAAATATTACGCTAGAAAACGATCGCGATGTAATCGTTAGTGAGAACCTATTTAAGTTGCCAATAGATTTGTCTTATAAATCTGAAACTAAGCGTACGTTCATTCAAGGAACGCTTATGAGAAATCTATTCATTCCGTATAAAGATATCATTTTAGAATTGATGGAAACTTTGAAAAAACCCCAATCTTTCCAAATAGATATAACTGGTCCCATGCTCTTAAGCACACACTTGGATTTCTACAATCAAATCTTAATTTCTTCCGAAATGGATCACGAATTGAAAGCAAATTATACGAGCCCTACAGCTGGATTAGACGGAATCAAAATTGGTGCTAAAAACCACTTAAAAAGCTACTTTTCACAGCAAGAGTTACAATACATTCAAGAATCGACTTTAAAATTGAAAAAGGTATATTCTATGATGGAATACGACCCTATGTATTTGTTCTCAATAATCAGAAATGCTTCTGCTTTGTTGAGATCAGAAATAGCATCTACTAACTTTCAAAAAAGTGATAAAGATAATAAAAAAAGACTAAAAGAATCAATTTTCATCTCTGCTGAACCCCGAATTAATTCATTCGTCGATTGGCCAGAACAATTTAAAAGAAAAACAAAAGACGAATTGGAAAAATCGGTCGTACAAGTAGCTACTAAGATTTATCAACCTAACGAAGTTGATAAAATTGCATTACCCTTCAAGGAATACAGGAACGAGCAAGACCAATTTGAAATTAGGACAATGAAGAGACCTATTGTTGAGTTAAAACCACTCCCTAACATGCCAACTAGTAACACATTAGATATTCTTTTAACCGTAAAGGATATCGTAAATAAAGATTACGACGTTATATCTATAGGGAAGACGCTTGAAACTGCACGAGATTACATCAAAAGCATGATCTTACATTCAAATATTTTATGGGATATGGGTAAATTTGCCAATATCTATCAACACACAGAACCTAATTTAGGGTTGAGCCCCAAAGAAAAATTCGAATTAATAGAAAAAATCAATGAATGGATTAACCTAATAGAAAAAAGATAATTAGTTAAAATTGGTATCTGACTATGGTAAATTATAAGTCTATTGTTAAAAATTTGCAAAAACATTATTCTGACGCAAATGAAGTAGTAGTTGTTGGCAATAAAGGGAAGGTCATTTATTCCACTAGTAATTGGAGCGTATCGAAAGATATTAAGACTGTCTTAGCTAGTTGGGGTAGTGGCAGCGCCCAATTTGTGAATATGAACGGTATCAGATATTCAGTACTTCAAATGTCACCCGAAAGATTTATAGCAACTAATAGAAAGAAAAAAGGACACTTAGTTGGCTCATCGATATTTGGTAGCGACCTATATATCATAGCTCATATCAAACCTAAAGCAAAGGGGTGGATACATATGGCGTATCCCGCAGTTACGAGAGCAGCAGCTATGATGAAAAAAGGATCAAAGTCACAATTTGTTGAGACTGAAGTAGATGTTTCCGTTGAGAACGAAATTATCGCAAAAAGTAGTAGTATGGTACAACCTACAATCGATCCATATCTCAAGGCGGAGGTGGAAGGATTTGTTGATTGGATTAATAATCCTCAAGGTTTAACTTCTTATCTCCTCCATTCATTACAAGAAAACGATCCATATAGAATCTCCAAACTTGCGGAGCTTTATAACGAGTTATATATCTTATTTTATGGATAAGTTTTTTATCGCTTCAAATAAATCGAAATTATGTCGCCATCTTCAATTACATGATCTAGGTTATCAAACTTTTGACCTGGGTGTTTTGCCGATTTACCCCATACTAGCGAGTAGCGATAATCGCTTACGAATCGTTTGTGAATTTTAAGACAGAGTTTCTCGAGCGTATCGCCGTGATGGAGAATTATTGGCTCATCCATATCAGCTTCCTGTCTTGGAGGTTTTAAAAACACTCGTATTAAATTCAGCTCCGTGAAGATATTATGCTTAAGCGTAGTGATATTTTCTTTATTTTTAGCTGAGATCATAACCCAATGTTCGTGACCAATTGCTTCTGTAATTTCTTCAGGGGAAATTGGAGTTTCCATTAAATCTGATTTATTAATTACTACAAACTCTCTTGTGTAGATACGATTTCCAAACACGAAATCTATTAATTGATCGGGCGTAATATCTGGTTCAGAGAAGTAAACACCTGCGTTCCGGACTTTAAGCTCATTCATCAGAGCTTTAACTTCATCAGCATCCATAAGTTGTTGACCTTTGTAAGTAAAATGAATCCCTCCACGTGTGCGCTCTTTAATTACAATTCTAGGCGGTTTTGTATTTAACCGGATTCCTGCGTTATTTAACTCCATTCTAATAGTTTTCAAATCAGAAAGATTAATCGTTCCATCAGAACGAAAACATATTATAATTAAAACTAACTCTGCCGAGCGTACTACTGCTAATACTTCCTTTCCTCGCCCTTTACCAGCAGCAGCACCCAAAATTATTCCAGGTAAATCAATAAGTTGAATCTTCGCTTCTTCGATATCCATCATACCAGGTATTGCTGTAACAGTAGTAAAATCATATGATGCAACTTTAGACTGAGTATTACCTTCAGTTAGTAAATTTAATAAAGAAGATTTCCCAACTGAGGGAAATCCAATGAAAGCTACTTGGGCATCTCCTGTTCTTTTAATGCCGAAGCCACCACCGCCACCCTTTTTAGAACTAGCAATGCGAATCACATCTTCGCGGAGTTTGGCTAGTTGTGCTTTAATGAAATTTATGCTTTTTTGCGTAGCCTTGTTGACTTTAGTGGAAGCCAATCGTTCTTCTAATTCTTTTATTCTATCTTCTACTTTTTCGGACATATTATACTATTACAAAAAAGAATGCAAATAAAAAAAATTTTTCGAAAACATTTGTTCAAAGAGTTGAATACTAAAAAGAGATAAAAGTAAAAATTAAATTAATTCTGTGAGAATTTCAATCCGAATGCGCAGAGATGATCAAATCTGCAAAGAGAGACATATCTTTTAACAATACATTTAATTTATCTTGAGAGTCTCTATCCAACTCTCCTGTTTTCATTACGAGTACCGAAATAATGTATTTAAAGATGTGGAGCTCGATTTCTTTTCCGTCCTCGTTCAACCCTTTAAATTGAGCAGAATCAGACATAAAGATGTTTTCTCTTACCGTATTACACGCGTCGATGAAGTCTCTTAGATCTCCACGAAGCGTTAAACCACTGCTTACACCTTGAACGTTATGAACTATGACATTTCCAGAAACATCAGAAATAATTATTTTTGCTTTAATTTCTTCTAATTGGCTTTCAGCTTTTTCTACGGATTTTTTCAAATCTTTATATGACGAAATTAATATATCCCGAAAAACTTTGGCTAATTCGTCTTGTTGATAAATGCTCGTCAACATATAATCAAAATCGTAATCTTTAAATATATCCAAGAAGACTTCCTTAGCGTTCTTTACGTTAGTATCAAGTAATTCTTTCTGGTAATCTTCAGTATCGTATTTATGTAGGAATAAAAAGATTTTCGGCTTCTCGTTGTTTTTACGATGTATATCCAACAATCCCTCAAAATATTCTTTTGCTTGATCGAAGGAATTTGGGTCGTGTAAATCAACGATACAAATCAAAATATCCGTTCCTCGAAATACTTCGGGCTTTTCCATATACTCCTTACGGTACTGCTCTTGACCCCCAAAGTCGAAAATCCCAACCTGTAAGCCCAGAAACGGATGTCTTCGAGTTTCATAAAGGATTGTCGGGCTAAGTCTTTTTGTGTCTTCGGGCGTTTTTTCAGCAAACGCTACGGAGTAAAGACTTGTCTTACCGCAACCGCCTAAGCCAACTAAACTTATTTTAATAGTACATTTCACCTTTTTTTTTAATTTTATTATTATATTATTAAATAAGACTCTAATTGTTAAAAACAGAATTATTTACATATTTTTGAATATTTTATAAAAAATTATAATACCTTATACTTGTATTAAGTATTGCTAATAATAAATTGTTATTAAATTAAAAAAATAATGATAGAAATTTAAACATAAAACAATAAACCTTTAATATGGATAGTAATAATAATTTTGATTCTTTTATAGAAAATTTAACATTTGATGAGAAATTTAAAACTAATTTGAATATACACATCAAATGTTTAATGAATTCGGCTGATTTTAAAATCATAGGAATGATAGATAGTGAGAAAATTATTAATTTTTTTAAGAAGAATAAACTTTACACATACTTAGGATTAAAGAATCCTATTTATGCTTCTGCCGTGAGCCTATTCATGCATTTAATGTTTTATAAAGATTTAGATACACTCATCTTGAATAAAACTAAATATTCAAAATTACTTTCTATAAATGATGATACATTTAGTAAATATTATAATAATTATTGTAAAAGGATTTCACTTAATATAAATGAATTTAAAAATAAAATATTTCAATATTTTGAAGATTTGCTTAACAAACTTTCCATAAACTTTAATATAAGTTTATCTGAAGAATTTAAAATTGAACTAAAAAATAGAGCAAAAGAGCTTTACGAGTATTTTAATAAATTTGAAATTAGTAAATTTGATATAAATGATATTATTTATAAAGGAGATTATAATTTATATCATCCTAAATATATTGGAGCTATATTAATTCATTTCTTTAAAGATGAATTTGAATTAACATATAAAGTGCGTTCTGGTAATCAAGTGACTTATGCAAGTTTGAATAATTTAAGAGCTTTATTAGGAATAGGAAGTACGCAAAGATTACTTTCTTTATATGAAAATAGAGTGGTAATTGCTGAAAAGTATTTAAAACGAAGATTAAAAAATAGAAAAATATTAGATGAAGAAATTCTGAGTTTTCTTAAAAAAAATAAAAACAAAGAGGAAGTAAACCTTGTTAATATTCTGCTAAAATGTTCAAATCTTAATTTAAGAAAACTTTTGAAAATTACAGGAATGTTTGAAGGTAAAGTAAACGTTGCGTTAGACAATTTATCAGAAATTAATTATTATTTTAAATCCCAAACCTTAGAAAATAATATATTTCCGTTCATTCAATCTATTAAAGATAATGATAAGTCTGAGGTAGCATTAGTAGGTTATAAAGATTATTTAGATTATTATAATGAGGAGATTAGGAAAACATCTGAGAAAGCAAGAAGACGAAATATGGAAGTAAAAGAAAAATATGGTAATAATTATAAATCTATTGAAGTAAGAATTTTACGATTCCTTCAAACACTCGGTTTCTCCTTTGATGATTATGATTTAGTTTCACATCTTCGAGATTTGAATTATATTAGTACTGAAAATACAGCTATCTTTCATCATTCTGATATGGTAAAGGAAAACGATGAAATATTTAATTTTTTGTTCCTTCCCAAAAAAAGAAAAGTTGATCGCGGTAAAGATGTCTCTTACACTTATCACACTCACGCATCTGTACATGCAGAAGAAGGAAAAAATATAATAAAAAAGTTTCTGAGAATTTTATGTAATAGTACAAAAAATAACGATTCTGAAATTTTAAATGATTTGCAATTCTTAAATTGGAATCAAGATTCTATCGAATTAGCTAAGTCTCGTTTATGTGATTTCGATTGGGTTCATAATATTTATGAGTATCTTCCTAAATATGGTGATTGGAAGAAAATAAATTTTAAGAAACTTAACAAATTAGTTGAAAAATATTTACATCCAAATTTCAAAAAGAGTTTGAAAATAATAAAACAGGATTTCGAAAAATCATGGGAAAGATATTTAAAAAAAAAGAAAGAATATCGAGAAGAGAAGTATGAGAATATATCTCCAAAAATTATAAGTTCAGTAATGGATTTGGATGCTACAAACTTTATTCCATATTGCAATAATTTAATCGATAAAAATAATAAATGTTCTTGTAAAAAACCAAGGTTTAAAAAAGATAAAATAAAATAATGTGTGATTTCATGATCTTTAAATCGTTTTCGTTTTCCAATTCCGATATTTAAAAGAAAACGGGATTATTTTTAAAAAAAGATTTAAATTTGTATATGTCTTAATTAAGTTAAGACGAGAATTAGGAGTAACGCAATGAAAAAATGTGAATCATGTAATGAGAAATGGGATATTGGATATAAATTCTGTCGGTATTGTGGGTACTCACCCCCACATCCTTCTATCTCTATATTAAAAGAAGAATTAGCGAATGTAGGAATCACTCATCCCTCTCAAATAAGAAAGGTTTACTTAACTAAGGAAGAGAACGAAATCCAATTATCCTATTTTGAACTAAAACATCATGAAGATTATTTTCTTGACGATACTGGTCCAGAAACGGATATTCATGAAGACGAAATATTTAATTTTATTACTCATCGTATTTCAGAGGGACATTCATTAATTATATGGCCAGAAAATGCTGCTTTTAGTAATTTTTATGAATTTGAGCCTTTCCTCTCTCACACAAAAATCGTAAATAAGAGTAAGGATCCCGATAAGATTGTGAATTTTAGGGGAAGAGCTTTGCTTCAAAGTGAAGTTAATTTCCTTGAAGAGATGGAAAGCGTAGATCCCGCTCAATTTGTAATTGTTGGGATGAATGATAGATTGAAATTTATGTATGCTTCACTTAAAGCTTTTGTAGAAAATACTAGAGTAATTGGTCTTACTATGAAATTCTATAAATCTATATATATCCCCAAAGTAATAGAACATTTTACTTCCTTATTATGGCTGGATTATGAGTATATTGCATTATCGCAAGTCCCAGAGTTTATAGGTAATCTGAAAGCTCTTAAAATTCTTAAGATAAGTCCTTCCTTATTTTCGGAAAAAATGATTAAACAAATCCCTAAATTTATTGGTAATCTCAAAAATTTATTGGAATTAGACTTAAGCAAAAACCAGATAGAAGAGATCCCCGAAATAATTGGCGATTTAAAAAATCTTGAAATACTAAATTTAAGCGAGAATCCTATAAAAATGCTACCGAAATCTCTTTCAAACTTATCATCCTTAAAGAACCTGATTATTAATCAAACATTGCTGAGTGAGGAAGCAAAAGCTCAACTTACGATATTAAAAGAGAGTGGTGTTGAGATAACTGACAGATATTATAAAACCAAAATCTTAGATGAAATAATCACTCAAGTTAAGAAGAGAGAAAAGGAATACCCAAAAGAGAGAATTGTGGCTGAAGAAGAAGTTGGAATTCTAAATTTAAGTAATTTATCTGATGAAGCTAGGTTAGATAATGTAGAAACTGCTAAGAAATTACTATTAGATGAGGATTTGGATGATATACCTCCAGAGACAAAAAATTCTATATTAAATACTAACATTAGAAAAAAAAAAAAAAAAAAAAAAGATTCGCAATTTGTTAGGGTTTACGGAAAAAAGATTGAGGTTAAGAAAGATGGATTTTTGGGCCTTTCAAGTATGAATATTAAAAAGATTTCCGATGTTAAGGGCTTGGAATCCCTCGCTAATCTACAAACATTAGATCTTCAGGATAATCAGATTACCAAGATCAAGGGCTTGAAATCCCTTGCAAATCTGCAAAAGTTACTTCTTGATCGGAACAAGATTACCGAGATCAAGGGTTTGGAAACCTTGACTAATCTACAATATTTAAGTCTTTTTCGTAATCAGATTACCGAGATCAAGGGTTTGGAAACCTTGACTAATCTACAAGATTTAAGTCTTTTTAGTAATCAGATTACCGAGATCAAGGGTTTGGAATCCCTCGCTAATCTACAAACATTATATCTTGGTGGTAATCCGATTACCAAGATCAAGGGTTTGGAATCCCTCGCTAATCTACAAACATTATATCTTGGTGGTAATCCGATTACCAAGATCAAGGGCTTGGAAACCTTGACTAATTTAGAAGAGCTATCTCTTACTGGTAATCAGATTACCAAGATCAAGGGCTTGGAAACCTTGACTAATTTAGAAGCGCTATATCTTGAAGTTAATCAGATTACCGAGATCGAGGGCTTGGAATCCCTCGCTAATCTACAAATTTTACGTCTTGATTGTAATCAGATTACCGAGATCAAGGGCTTGGAATCCCTCGCTAATCTACAAAGGTTACTTCTTGATAGTAATCAGATTACCAAGATCAAGGGCTTGGAATCCCTCGCTAATCTACAATATTTACATCTTGAAAATAATCAGATTACCAAGATCAAGGGCTTGGAATCCCTCACTAATCTACAATATTTATGTTTTAAAAATAATCAGATTACCGAGATCGAGGGTTTAGAATCCCTCGCTAATCTAAAATGGTTACGTCTTAATAAAAATCAGATTACCGAGATCAAGGGTTTGGAATCCCTCTTTAATCTACAAAGATTAGATATTTATAGTAATCTGATTACCGAGATCAAGGGCTTGGAATCCCTCGCTAATCTACAAGAATTAAATCTTAATTATAATAAGATTACCGAGATCAAGGGTTTAGAATCCCTCGCTAACCTACAAAAGTTACATCTTATGAATAATCGGATTACCGAGATCAAGGGATTAGAATCCCTCTTTAATCTACAAATATTAGATCTTGAAAATAATCAGATTCCAGAAGGCTTGAGGAGAAAACGGGCAAGAGAGAGGTATTCTAATGTTATTTTTTTTCTTTAGGTGTCAATTTAAAAGTTTTTGAAAAAACTTTTCCAAACGCCTCAGTTGAGGCCTCTACTAACACATTACCATAAATTATTTCGTTGTTTTCAGTTTCTAAGGGATATCCTATCTCAATAGTTTCATAAGGGAATAATTCTCTAATATTAGTTATCCAAGGTTTCTTTTCAAATAATTCTTCGACTATAGCGATTCTGATTTTGATGTCTTCTAAAAGATAACCTATACTGTTAGTTAACGATATTTTTAATATCTTTTCTTTTTCATTTACATCTTTAGATACGCGCAAGAATTTTCTAGTCCCTAGCGTTTTCGTAGTAGGTTTCTCTTCTTCAGGCTTAGTCTCAATTTTCGGGCCCTCTTTCTCCATAGGATCTCTAACGATGAAGACCTTACGTTTTTGAATGTTGTATTGAGAAACTTTTTTAAGTTTAGCCAGAAACAATACTGCGTTCAAATTTATAGCGTTATAAGGTTCAATTTTAAGATATCCTTTTTTAGCAGCATCTTCCATAATCTCAGATCCAATTCCAGTTCTTGCAAATACTGTGTTTTTGTTTGCTCCACTACCTACTGAGCCAACAGAAATATCCGCATTTTCGGCGGTCAGATCTGTGCAAAAATTACAACTTGGAGATTTAAACTTATGTAATTGTTTGATGGTATATGATTTTATTGGTTCTCCCTTAGCGTCGTTATATAAGTGAAATTTTCCTTTACTAATATCCATTTTAACTACTTTTGAAAGGTCAATCCCATCTTTTTCGAAAAATTGATAAAGTGCTTCTGGAGAAAAAGAATCCATACAAAACAAACCAATTTTAAGAATGTGAGCGCGCATAAAATATTTTAACATTCCCGACGGAGAACTCATCATCTTATCTACGGCATCGATATTACAAGGCGTACCAACAAAAGCTATTGATCTATAATCTTGTCGTATAGCATCCATTAACGCTTCGACAGTTTGAGTATGACAGTAAATCGATCCGGAAGCTTTTATAGCGTCCTCTTTACTGGTAATTATCTGAGAAACTGGATGCCACGGATTACTAGGATCTCTCATTGCAACGATTGCAGCATCAATTAAATGTTCCTCAAATAAATAAATTAGTAAAGAAGTCACAGTTCCTCCATCTTGGCCACCAATAACTTCTGGGATATCTGTATTCGCTACATATCCTGTTTTGAACTCTCCCATTAGTTGGATAGGGTCTGTTATAGTTCGGGGACATTGGTTATAGCAGATACCACACCCCGTACATTTCCCTATTAACTTAGGCTGTCCTGCCAAATGGTCCCACTCGAGAACTGGGCAAACTGCGGCACATGTCCCGCATTCCGTGCATATTCCTGCCCGCACAATTTCTTTCATTAACATACCGAAAGAATCCTTTTTCCCTTCAAGCTTCTTTTGAATATAATCGAAGGAATAATCATATTGAGTAGCCGGTTGTTCTTTGTCCGTTTGATTCTCAGTCATAGTTAATTAATCATCAAAAACTCTGTATTAGTTTAATTTATTTGTTTGTAGATCTATGTAATGGAAATGGATTACTAATAATAAAATTTATTAAAAAATAATCGCTTGCTTTCGATAAAAAAACGGTTCATTCTGCATTTTCAAGTTCCAGTTTCTCTTCTATTTTTTTAATAGCATTTGAGGCATGAATGCGCACTATTCGAGGAAAATCGTTTACTCTCAATAGTAAGGCGCTTAAAGCGTGTTTTTCTCCAAATATTTCTAAAAATTTTATTAAACTTACTTTAACTTTGAAATTTTCGTCATCGCTTCTTTTTAAGTAATCTATTATAATTGCAACATCTTTAATTAAAGTACTTTTTAATTCTACATCATCGTCTTTTACTTTATACCAATTTCTTTGAAAAATATTATAGATAGCATCTATTGCTACTTTTTTTATAAGCCAATATGATTCAGGATTCTCTAAAATGTCTATTAGGTCGCCAACAGGTTCAATGTTTCCTATTTTTCCAAGAGCGATTATTGTGTTTTTTTTAACATCCAAATTTCTATTCTTTAACAAACTTCTTAGTGGTTTGACAAATTCCTCATTTCCAATTTCTCCCAGAATAAACGCAATGCTTTCTTTGATCGTATCGTTATCTGAATTTAAGTACGAAAATAGGGAATCGTAATCAGCGTTTTTATTACTCAGATAAATCTTTTTTATTGCGTCTATTATGTAAAGCTTCATATCCAGATCGGTGTACTCGAAGCTAATATCTTCTATGTCTAATATGCCTAGCATTTCGGGAACTGCCGAAAGGTCCCCGATCTCTCCCAAAGCTTCAATTGTAGCTATGCTTACTTCGTTATAGATATTATCCAAATTCTGTGTTAAGAAATCTACAGCATCTATTAACTTTAATTTTCCGGTAAGGGTTATTGCATTCTTTTTGACGATAAAATCATCGCTCAGTAATAATCTTATCACATCCTGCTTAATATCAGGACCTAATAATTTTAGAATCGAAACCGCAGAATCCATTAATTCAGAATCTAATTCTTTTAAAATTCGAGTAATTTCATCTAATAAAAGCTGTTTGTTTTGAAGCAAATTAGAGATAACTTCCGGATACTTAACCCTTAGATAACTAATATCCTCAAAAGAAACGTTAATGCTCGACAATTCGTATCCTATAAGTTTAATTATCTCTGATTTGTGTTCATTTGAGATGTTTTCGCTTTTTAAATAAATCAATAACGATTTTATTAGAATTTCTGGTCCTATACTTAATAATTGGTTTTTGACAAAGTCTTTAATAGAATTATAATGTGAATCTAATTCATTGATAAACAGGTTTATCTGAGGTTCTTCGAATTTTATTTTCTTTATAGCTTTCAAAACAGCTAATTTAACTTCCATATTATCCAATTTTTGTTCCAATATCCACATCAACGGCTTTAAAGCTTTATCAAACCTCAGTTTACCTAAAGCTTTCGCAGCTTCGCATTTAATTTCAATACCGTCTTCAGATATTAATACATTTTCTAATGTGCTAAAACATTCTTTCTTCAGCGAGGGAACTTCCCTACTTACTAATCCTAAATATTTTACCGCTCCTTTCCTTTTACCGTAATCTTTTTCAGTTTCAACAATATCAGTTAACAATTTAATTGAATTTTCTAACCCAAATTCCTCCCTTTTCTCAAATATTTCTTGTGGTGAAGGTTTTGGATCAATCATAGTAGAATAAGATTTAATTTTAACAAGTAAATTATTTTATTTTCTTTATTATATTTACATTTTAGGTTGTTAGCTTATAAAAATATTTTCAATTTAGTTGCACCGAGTCTAAAAAAAATTACCAAAAAAATACTCCATAGATAGGTTCCTCGCTTCTTTTAAATGACGATTTACGGCAGATTCTGATATTTTGAAATGTTTAGCTATTTGAGTTGCGCTAATCTTTTTTGGTGATTTAAAAAACCCATTTTTAGCGGCGTAAGATGCAACCTCTTGTTGTCTTTTTGTAAAGTTAGGGAAAGGAATAGCGGATTTCCAAATAGTTTCGTCAACGCGATCTATTTTATCTAAATCGGTCATTCCAATAATTTTATAATTTTCTGTAAATGAGGAAATAACTTTAAATAACTGCTTAATGTATTCATTTTGAGAAATCATATTAATTAATAGATGTTCCTGTGAAATATGAATAGGAAATAGAAAAGCCCACGGTCCAGAATCGACGATCGGAAAAAACCCCGAAGTATTATTTTGATTCATAATGCAAATTATCTCGTTTCCAGTTTGGTTTAATAAATGGAAAGATTGTGGATTAAACTTAGTTTTAATAAATTCTTCCAAGTTCGTTATTGTATTTGGCTTAAATTGTATTCGCTGAAGAGCAAAGAAGTGGTTTTGGTCGTACTGAAAAGCGTTTAAAATTTCAATAAATTCGAGATTTTGCAATAAATCGGCAAACCCCACATATTCCAAAAAGTTTCCCGGTATTTGTAATCGTATAATTTTCATTAAATTAAAACCATCTACGAGTAATTCTTTCTTTAATTTGAAGTATAAATGCACATTATTATGTGTTGCGATCGCAACAATTCAACTCTTTAGTAAGTATTAATTCTTTTTTTATAGGGATTTTGTTTTATTTTTAAAAAATAAAAAAAAAAATTTAAGGTTTAAAGGGAGATTTATATGAATATTTTACTAACAGGTGCGTTTGGAAATGTTGGGTTAAGTACATTAAAAGAATTACTGTATAAAGGTTTAAATGTTAGAGTATTTGAAGTATATAACCGGAAAAATAGAAAAGTAGCTAAAAAATTCAAAAACAAGATTGATATTGTTTGGGGCGACCTTAGAAGTAAAGAAGACGTGGAAAGCGCAGTTAAAGAACAAGATGTTATTATTCATTTAGCAGCCATTATTCCACCTTTAGCTGATGATAACACAAGCTTAGCTGACGCCGTAAATGTTGGAGGAACTAAAAATTTGCTCAATGCGATAAAAAATCAAGTCAAAAAACCAAAATTAATTTTTACTAGTTCAATTGCGGTTTACGGAGATAGATTAGATAACCCAATGATTAAAACTACTGACATCCTCGCTCCAAGTCGCGGAGATTATTATGCTTTAACTAAAATTAATGCGGAAAAATTGATAAGGGATTCGGGTGTAGATTTTGCAATATTTAGATTGACATATATTACTTCTGTAAACAAGTTAAATATGGACCCATTGATGTTTCATATGCCTTTAGATACTTCAATCGAAATTTGCGATACTAAAGATGTTGGACTAGCGCTCGCTAACGCTGTTGAGAGCGATGGAGTATGGGGTGATACGTTCAATATAGCTGGCGGAGATAGATGTAGAATAACTTATAGAGAGTACCTTAATGATATGATGGAAATTTTTGGGCTAGGTCCAAATTTTTTACCTAAAGAAGGATTTGCTGTAAAAGATTTCCATTGTGGCTTTTGCGACACTCAGAAGTCCGAAAACCTATTACATTACCAACGACACACGCTTAACGATTATTATAAAGAAGTTGAAAAAAAAGTACGAACTAAAAGACGTTTTGTGCCAATGGTTAAATGGATAATTCGATTGAATCTCTTGAAAAAATCGGAATTTTACAAAAGGTTTAGATTTTTTAAGAAGAAAGCTGGAGCATTTACAGTTTCGGAAAATAAATTAATTAGAAAAATTCTTTCAACTAATTTTGATAGGATCGAACTTTTAGAAAGAAAAATCGAGACGTTGGAAGAATTAACTTCTAATTTAGTCGAAAAAAGAAGCGATTTAACGACCATAAATCAAACTCAATCGCTAAGCTAAATTTATTACTTCTCTTTATATAAACTTCTCTTCAATTATCCTTTTTGCGAATATTTTCGATTTGATTCTTATTTTACTGATTATGTTATTAAATTAACTTTTACCGTTAAATAGAAAAAAATATAATTATTAATAATATAAAAATTAAAATAATCTATAATAAAATAAATTAGATCTTTCGATCTAATGTATCGAAAATTAATTGACAATTAAATAGAAAATCAAAATTGTAAAACTTGAGGTGGAGTAAGAAAAAAAATGGAAAAATCTGAAAATCATCGGATTGGATACTATTCATGCCAGTGAGGAATTAACATACGTAGTAAAGTTGATTGCGACGAGTTAGTAGAATTTGCTAAAGGTATTGATGATGTTGTAATTTCTAAAACTCATGCCTTTCTATGAACAGAAAGCGGTCAAAACGAGATAGTCAAAGATATAGAAGAAAAAAACTTAAATTGTATTGTAGCTTCTGCTTGAACGCCTAGGACACACGAACCAATTTACAGGGCATCACTCGCTAAGACCGCTGCGAATCCTTACTTTTTTCAAATGGTTAATGTAAGAGAACATTGTGCTTGGTGTACTGAAGATAACGAAGAAGCTTTAGAAAAAGCAAAAATCTTGGTTAATGGAGGAATCAATAGAGCAAAATGTTTGGAGGCCATCCCTATAAGAACAGTTCCCGTTGAAAAAGCAACCTTAGTGGTTGGCGGAGGAATAGCTGGGATGAACGCCGCATTAGACCTAGCGAATGGAGGGATAAAAGTTTATTTAGTCGAGAAAAATACCACAATCGGAGGAAGGATGTCTCAGTTAGATAGAACCTTCCCAACCGACGACTGTTCAATTTGAATCTGTGGACCCAAAATGCTTGAAGTCAATCGCCACGAAAATATCGAGATTCTAAGCTATAGCGAAGTGAAAGAGGTTGAAGGATATGTCGGAAATTATAAAATCACCGTTGAGAAGAAGCCGCGTTACGTAAATAACGATTGTAATGGTTGTGGTGCCTGTTCTGAAGTGTGTCCGGTATATACTTCGAATTATTTTGACGAAAACTTAGGGGTGAGAAAAGCAATTGATATAGCGTTTGGACAGGCAGTACCTTTCTTGTACGACGTTAATAGAGATGTATGCGTTGAATGTTTTAGTTGTGTGGATGCTTGCGAGTTAGATGCCATTGATTTCAGTCAAGTACCCGAAGAAGTTATGTTTAATGTAGGAACGATAATAATCGCAACTGGATGGGATATTTACGAACCATTTGGAGAATACGGGTACGGAAAGTTCGAAAATGTGATTCAACAAGCCCAACTCGAAAGAATCTTAGCACCGAATGGTCCATTAGAAGGTCATGTCCATAGAATTTCGGACGTCAAAAAACCTAAAGAAATTGTGTTTATTCAATGCGTGGGGAGTCGTAACACGGAAAGACCTTATTGTAGTGGCGTTTGTTGTATGTTATCGTTGAAAAACGGAAAGTTGCTTAAAGAAGAGTTTCCGGACGCGAACATTACCATTTGTTACATAGACATAAGAACGAACGAAAAAGGATTCGAAGAATATTATCAACGAGCTAAAGATTCTGATATTAGGATGATCCGGGGAAAGGTTGGCGAAATTACTGAAGATCCTAAGACTAAAAACGTAAATGTTCGAGTTTATTCGTCTTTAACTGACGAAATCATTAAGATTAGCGCGGATTTAGTCGTTTTATCTACAGCGGCATTACCATCAAAAGGTACAGAGCAAATAGCTAAAGTATTAAACTTAGATGTCGATACAAACGGATTTTTAACAGAAGCTCACTTTGGATTGATGCCAGTAGAGACTAATACTAAGGGAATTTTTATAGCTGGGTTTGCTCAAGGACCAAAAAATATTGCGTATTCGGTTTCTCAAGCAAGTGCAGCTGCAAGTAAAGTAGCTGAATTAACCGCCCCTGGAAAAATAGATATTGAACTAATAACCGCTGAAGTTAATAACGAGCTCTGTATTTCGTGTAAAAGGTGCGAAAAAGCATGCCCAAAAAACGCAATTACGGTTGTTGGCGACGAAGGTGCTGTTGTAGACGAGATAAATTGCGATGGGTGCGGGATTTGCGTTACATGTTGTCCCACTCAAGCAATAGACATTAGATATTATCGAGATTATCAACTATTTACTGAAATTGATGGAATTTTAGAAAGAGGTTAAACAGAATGGAGAATAATTATAAAATTGTAATATTTGCTTGTTTAAAGTGAGGATACAGCGCTGCAGATTTAGCAGGGGTCTCTCGTATGAAATATACAGCATCAGTAAAGATTATTAAAGTAAGATGCACTGGAAGAGTCGATGTAAAGCACATCTTATATAGCATAAAAGCTGGAGCTGACGGAGTTATGGTTGTTGGATGACGCCCAAATGAATGTCAGTTTAAAGAAGGAAATTTTAACGCCCAAAGACATGTTGATTTTGCTAATAGAATTTTGGAAAAGCGAGGATTCGGTAGTCGAAGAGTTAATATGTATTGGCTAAGTAGTGCTGAAGCAGAAAAGTTTGTTAAAAGCGTCGAGGATGCGTACGAAAAGGTAAAGAGATCTGGACCCAATCCGTTAAAAAGCATGGATATTAAAAAAATAAAACAAAAAACACTAACTACTCCCGTAGAAGAATGAATCTTATAAAAAAAATTTTAGTTATAAGATGACTTACCCTGCGAAGGTGGGAGTTTAATTAAATTTTAATTTGTTAAAATCTGTATTAAATAAATAGGTAAATGAAGGAAATATGGTTCAAGTTGTAAATAGCAAGTTGTTTAAGGGAATCTCTCCTAAAGACTTAATGGAAGCTACTTATCAAGCTTCGGGAAACTTTCAAGTAAGAGCTTTTTTTGAAGCAAAAGAAGAGATATTGAAAGTAGGTAAATTTTCTGAAAACGAATTTTACGAAATCCTTGATGCTATGATAGATGCAGAAACTGAGCGGAAATTAGTACTAAAAGAATTAACGGGTAATAAGCCGTTATTTTTAGAAGAAATAGTAAAGATCGTCAAAGACTTCCCTCCTGAAAATGTTATTAGAGATGTTATTTATCTAAAAGAACAAGGATACGTTCAGGAACACGTGGAAATCAAGACTAAAACGGTTATAAAAAAAATCAAGGGAGAAGAAAAAGAAGTTGAAGTAAAGGAATTCTTTTACAGGTACCAAGTAAGAGATTTACCAGACGATTTTATTGAGTATTATTTTGAACCTGTTTCTATAGTTTTTAACGCGGGAGTCTGTTGTCAATGTGGATGGTGCTCTGCGATCTGTCCTGTAAACGCCATCGTAGTGACGGCAGACACTCTTGAAATTGACGAAGACGTTTGCATGAAATGTGGGTTGTGTTTTTCGGTCTGTCCTCGTTCCTTTTCGATAGACCAAGCTAACGAAAGCATTAAAAAGTTAGACAAATCTTTAAGATGGTCTGACAAAACGGGAGCTTACATTAACGCTTACTCAGCATCAACGACTAAAGATGGTATTAAGAAAGTCCGTCAAGATGGTGGTATTGTAACTTCTATCTTGGAATATCTTTTAGATAATAATCTTGTCGATGCAATTGTAGCTGTGCAGCACTCTGAGGAATTGTGGAGACCAGAGCCTATAATAGTAGAGAATGTGAAAGATT
The DNA here is from genome assembly GCA_018238625.1 of Promethearchaeota archaeon. GTDB lineage: Archaea > Asgardarchaeota > Lokiarchaeia > Sigyniarchaeales > SOKP01 > SOKP01. The sequence goes on along the minus strand of JABCSY010000040.1, from coordinate 1,449 downwards.
TATATAAAACGGGTGGAACCAAATATGCAAATTCGCCTTCTTTAACCATCATAGATCAATGTAAGAAATACGAGAAGATAGCTTTCGTAGGAGTTCCTTGCATGATGAAAGCTATAGAAAAGGGGACTATGTTTCCAAGTGGGTTACCCTTTTTTAATAATATCAAGTACAAAATCGGGCTTTTTTGCATGGAATCATTTCCTTACGATGGAATAATTAATTTAGCTAAAGAACAGTTTAACAAGGACATAAACGAACTAACCAAAATGAATATTGGAGGCGGTAAATTTATTATAAACTTGAAATCTGGAGAGCAAATGGATGTACCTCTTAAAGAAGTGCAAAAATACGCGCGCGATAATTGTCATTTTTGTGAAGATCTAACGTCAGATTACGCCGACATTTCTGTAGGATCGATTGGGTCGCAAGATGGATGGTCTTCTGTAATAACGAGATCGAAAGATGCAGATAAACTATATAACGATATAGTTAAAGCAGGATTAATCGAATCTAACAGTTTAAAGGATGTAAAGCCCGGCCAATTTCTAGTGGAAAAAATTGGTGGAATTAAACGAAAAAAATGTAAATCAATAAATTTGAAAGAGAATCAAGATGAGCACTAAATCGTTTCAGGATCTAATAAAGGAAGTACACGATAGAGGCATTTGTCAAGAATGTGGGGGCTGCGTTTCTTTTTGTAGTTCGGCAGAATTCGATGTTATTGGATTTAAAGATCAATATTCGCCTCCCATATATATTAACGAAGATAAATGCCTAGAATGTGGAATATGTTATTATATTTGTCCACAAACACATGTTTTAGACGATGACCTCAACAAAACTTATAAATTCTCTGATTTCTCTTCTATGCCAATTGGATACTATGAAGATATATATTCTTGCCAAGCTACCGATAAGGAGTTCTTAGAATACGGGACTGATGGCGGTGTAGTGAACTCAATAATAAATTATTTAGTAGAAAAAAAAATGGTTGATGGAGCAATTGTTTCGAGAACTGACGCTCCTTTTTCCAGAGAAGCAGCTTTTGCCGATAACAAACCTGATTTAATAAAATCTTCTGGAGCTAAATTGGATATTTCGCCTCAATTAGACGAGATACAGAAGTTTAGTACTTACACTCATTCAATTCCAGAACTTAATCATTATAAATTCAAAAAACTAGCGGTAGTAGGTACCCCTTGTCAATTATACACGATCCGGTGTATGCAAGATTTAGGAGTGACTCCTTCTGAAAATGTGGAGATATGTCTTGGCTTATTCTGTTATGAAAACTTCTTTTTTGAAAAGAATCAAATAACGAAATTTGAAAAAGATTTTAACATAAAATTTTCTGATATTGAAAAAATTAACATTAAGGAAGACGTAATTTTTAAATTAAAGAGTGAAGGAGCGGGAGAAAAAATAATCCACATTCCATTTAATCATTTG
>JABCSY010000119.1 GCA_018238625.1 Promethearchaeota archaeon | reverse complement strand
GAGACTATAAATCAAGTAGAAATAAGCTATAAATAATAGAATCGTTGGAGGGATTAGATCAAACCATTTGGAATGTTTTAAGTTTTCACGCTTCCATACGATCGTTCCTGCAGCAAATACGACGGTAAAAAGCATCCAAATCAATAGAATTATCCAATTCAAGTAGTATATAACTTCTATTCTGCAAATCGTTCCTACAATGAATAAAACGCCCATTGCTATTGGTACTACAACCAAGCATGTGTATAATTTTCGCCCTAAGGAGTTGTTTTCATCTATTTCATTAATAGTCAATAGTTGAAATTTCTTACTTTCTTTATTCCGGCTTAGCCCATATGGTATTAAATAAGCGATTGGAATGAAAAACCAACCAATAAAATTAAAACCGGGAACGTCAAAATAGACTCCACCTGAATGCAACCAAGTCCACGCTCCGAATTCAACAGCAATTGGGTCCATACCCCAATCTAGACTAAGGGCTATTAAGGTAGTGGTAAGTATTCGCTGCCATACAGAAAGCTTTAAACGTTCGCCAATTATCATAGCACTATAAATGATCCCTACCCAAGCAAAAGAAACTGATAAGGGTATAATCCCACAAATCATGACGGCCTCTGCGGCGTATACATAATGCCCAGTAATAACCCCCATATATTCCAACAAGAATCCAAAAACGAATAAAGTTACTAACATTAAAAATCGTTGTACACGGTTTTCGCGCGCATCAAGTAATGCGTGAATAATTGCCAATCCACACAAAATATAACCAACAAAAGCGGGAAGTAATTCGAATAATGACATTTTAATATTGCACCCTATAATATTTTATTACATGAATAATAGATATCAATCTGTATTTAAATGATTATAAAGATGGTTCAAATTATTAGATTACTTTTGTTTTAAGATTTTAAAAAATTGCATTCAAAATTGAGTTCGAGCAATAATTTCATCTTGGGCGTTTTTAGATAGTTCTGTAAATAAAACTGAATAACCCGCAATCCTTACGACTAGCCCGCGGTAATTATCAGGATGTTCTTGAGCATTACATAGAATATCTTTGCCAACAACGTTAAATTGTACTTGTAGACCACCGTGAGGTACAAAAAATGATCGAATCATAGGTATAAAAATATCAGGCTTTATTGTATTTGGATGAAATGCTAAAATTAGAGAATTACCATTAGTTAATAATTCGTTGTTTAGTTTCTTAACTGAATTAAGAATGGCAGTAGGACCGTTCTTATCATTACCATGAGTAGGACCAACACCATTAGAGAGGGTTTCTCTTGATTTTCTACCATTAGCTGATGCCGCTGTAAAAAAACCCAATGCTAGGTGAAAAGAAGTCGAATAAAGTCCAGGATTGAATTTTCCTCCACGATAATTTTCATACTTCGAAATTTCATCGCAATATAATTTTACTACGTCTGCCGCGATTGAATCAACAAAATCATTATCGTTTCCAAATTTTGGAACTTTATTAATAAAGATTTTCCTCCATTCCTCTCCTTTTTTTCCTTGAAAAGACCCTCTGTAATTTTTTTTAAGCATTTCAACTAATACTCCAAAAGGAAGAGTTTTTTCTTCAAATATTAGCTTCTTAATTACAGCAAGGCTATCTGCTACTGTAGCTAAACCAATTAACTGGGGCCCAGTAAAGTTGTAAATAGCACCTCCTTTTGTAATATCTAGTGCTTTTTCAATACAATCGTCAGTAATTGCAGATAAGAATGGCTGTGGAGCAAGTTCAGCCGTTGCTTTATCAAGAGAGTTCATCATTGAAACCATATGTTTAATGAAATATTTCATTTCTTTTGCAAAAGCATCCCATAAATCTTCATAAGATGTAATTTTTGTTTCCTTAGTTACTCCATATTCCCTTCTAGTAAACATGTCGATTCCCGAGTTAAGTGCCAATTCTAAACATTTTACAATATTTATTTGATTCGAATTGGTTGACCCAAATGATTTATGTGGATGTTGTGGTTCCACACATCCCACCAAGGCATATTCTCGAGCATCCTCAAGAGTAAAACCACGATTTATAAGTCCGCTAATTATTACATCATCGTTAAATAAAGCAATACTGGTACCTGATTTTATGCTTTCAGTAACTCTAACAAGCAAATCTTCAGGTGTGTTCTTATGGATTCTAATAGAAAATGTAGGTTGTACGGTCTTAAGATTGGTGTATGCGTCTAATAATATAAAAGTCAACTCATTTGTTACATCTTTTCCATTACAATCAAGCCCCCCGATAGTTACATTTGCGGCAATTGGTGGCCCTTCTGAAGCTACAATGCCTTGAGTAGGCAGATAGTTCCATAAGCTTGCAAGTTTTATGTAAAAACCTTCAATTAAAAACTGAGCTTTTTCGGGCGATATTTTCCCCTCCATCTTATCTTTGTTATAGTATGGATATAAATATTGATCTAAACGCCCTATACTTATTGCGAAACCACCATCCTCTAAACAACATATTATATGAGTAAAATAAATGAGTTGTAATGCTTCATTAAACGAATTTGGCGGATATTCGGAGATATTATAACATACTTCAGAAATTTCCAGAAGTTCTCTTTGGCGTTCTAGATTTGGCTCATTTGTTGCTAAGGTATTAGCTAATTTTGAAAACCTCTTAATGAATTCTTTTATTCCATTACATACTATAATAATGGATTCAAAAAACATTTTTTTATCAATTTCTTCTGATTTTAATTCAACTAAACCATTTAATTTTTCTTTAGATTTTTGGATTAAACCGTTGATTCCATACTTTAAAACATTTTCGTGACCTGGGAAAAAATGACCGATACCATTCGTAAGTTCCGCATCCCCAATAAATAATAATTTTTCCCGAATGGCTTTTTCATCATCATTCAAATAACCATAATACCTATCTTGAACTGTTTGATCCTCATGTTTCCAATACGGAATGATATCTTCCTTTAAAATTTGTCTATCTTCATCGGACAAGAAAAGTGGTTGGACTAAACGTGAATCGTAAGAGTCACAATCTTGCTCTAAAGTATCCACTCTAATTTCAGGATATAATGGGGTCCCTACTAATTTTGAACACCGGTTACCTACAATTACTTCATCGTCCCAGATTTTAATCGTCATATTTTGCAAGATATGGCTGATAGCTTTTGCAAATCGAATTACAGGAAACTCTCTTTTTGTTTTTCTATAGGATTCCGTAATTAACATAGCTCTCTCGATACAAATTTCATGAGATTGCCTAATTACTTTTTGTTTCATGTTTAAGGTGCGTTTTCCCCATTCTGAATTTTGTTGCTGCTCTATTTGAATTTTTTATCCCCAAATATTTAGTTTCTTAAATAATATCATTTAGATAAACAATAATATAATTCTTGTGTATTTTAAGTAAATCGATAATTTGTTTGAATTTAAAATATTAAATGCTATAGTTGCTAACAATTGCCCTTTAAATTTGAAAGAATAACAATTTCACGATTACGTAAACGCCATAAAAACCAATTAATAACACTCCTTCCCATTTTTTCAAAGTTTTGTGGGTCCATAGGAGATATAATGTAATTGATAAAGCTAATAAGAGAACTGGAATGTCGAAAATCAGAATTACCATCGGGACGTTAAAATTAACAATTATTGCTCCTGAACCTGTGGCTAATAAGATATCACATATATTAGAGCCTAATATATCACCCATAGCAATTCCATGAGACCCTCTCCTTATAGCCGTTAAATCAGCTACTAATTCTGGTAAACTTGTTCCAAAACCAACGATTAGTATCCCTATGACGTTTTCTGGGATGTTAAACTCTCTCGCTAAATCGTGAGCAGAGAGTAATGTGAATTCTGCTGTGACTAATAAAATTAGAAGGCCAACTAAAGTATAGCTGATATCTTTAAAAAGGGACGATTTTTTGTGATGACTCTCAATGGGGTCAAAACTCATAGGATCTAAGCGTTCTTTTTCAGCAAAGCGAACTTCCGGTTTAGCTTTTGCCAAACGCTTTTCGCTCCAGATTATTAATAAAAGGTATAAGAAATACGAAATTATCATTAATAGCGCTTCGAATTGAGTAATAAGACCATCAAGGGAAAAAATAAGAAAAATCAATACAGAGATAAAAAGCATAGGACCTTCTCTTCTCAATTCCCACTTACTAACCATGAGCGGCTGAGCCACCGCTAAAATTCCAATAATTAGCGTGATTTGAGTTAAAAAAGACCCTACTTTATTTCCAATGACTATTCCATCAATATTTGGATCTATACCTAAAAGCTTATCAAAACCGCCCATTACGCTCACGGCGATTTCAGGTAAACTAGTCCCAATCGCTAAAATCGTGAGACCCACCATTATATGGCTAATATGTAAGCGATCGGCAATATTTTCGAGTCCGATTATTATGAATTTTGATCCTATGGTCAGTCCAATAAAGCCTATTATCAAAAATATAATTGAAAATAAAATCATTGCTAGTTGTTAAAAATTACCTCGTTTAAATTCTTTTATATCATGGATAACTATAACTATAAATCGTCTTAAAGACACAATAACAAGAATAAAAAAAATTAAGTGGAAGAAACATATTGACTCCCTCAAAAAAGGTTAAATCAAACGAAGCAGAGCTTTTACCAAGGCGAGGTTCTCCCCTTTATAATTTAAATCACGAAGATGAGAACATTAGGAAAAAAACGCTTAGAAAATGGAGAATAGCTAATAAATTTTTAGTCCTTCCTTTATATCGACTAAGAATTTTGCCACTTTTTGGTATTGGAAGGATATTTCTCGTTCTAACGACAAAAGGAAGAATAACTGGAAAAAAAAGGAGGACTCCATTAGAATACCATTGGATAGAAGGCGTTATAACGATTTTCTCTAGTAGAGGAGAAGACGCAGGGTGGATGAAAAACATGCGCGTTTATCCTGACGCTACATCTGTAAGACACGGCTTTCACCGTTTCCAACCGCAATTAGAATTTGTAATTGATGAGGATCAAAAGCTCAATGTTATGAAATGGTACGTGGTAAACCACGGAAGGGCAGCAAAAGCGCTTTTCGGTTGGAATCCGAAAATTGACGAACCAGAAACAACCGATTTCTCAAAAATGTTGAATATGATTACAATAATTAAGTTGCATCCAAAATGAAAAGAGAACTAAGGTTAAGAAAAGACTGATTCTATTAATTATTACAAATAATTTTTTAAGTTTTTAGAGAATTAAATCATTATGAAATGTTTGTTGGTGTTTTATTCAAGAACGGGTACAACTAAAAAAATTGCTGAATCGATTTCGACAGAAATGAACTGTGAATACGAAGAAATTATTGATACTAAAAAGCGAAAAGGACGTTTTATTGGCTTTGTAAAATCAGGCTTTGCCGCTACAAGGGAAAAATTGACTGTTATTAAAGAAATGCAGAAAGATCCTAAATTATACGAAGCAGTTATTCTAGGAACTCCTATTTGGAACAAGAGAATGACCCCTGCAATAAGAACGTATATTACTGAAAATAAAGAACGATTTAAAAGCGTAGCATTTTTTTGTACAATGGGCGGGAAAGGTGGACCTGAAACTTTTGAAAGCATGGCAAAATTATGCGAGAAGACACCAGTATCAACGCTTGCAATAACTAAAAAAGAAATTAAAAGTGAGCTTCATCGAGACGAAATCAAGAATTTTTCTCGACAATTTATATCGAGCGTCTAATGATTAGTGATGTAAATTTTAATTTTACTCTAAAAAATCGATTTTTATTATCGCCATTCCGCTCCGCATTGACCGCATTTATACATTTTAGCGTATATCTTTGGGTAGGTATATATTATTCTGGTTTTATCGTCGACTTCTCGAATTTGCGATTTATTAGTATTTCCACATTTTGGACACTTTTTTTTGCGAGTAACTGGAACTTCAGAAGGAGCAATTGGTATTTCGTTCTCATTCAATATTTCTTTAGTTTCTGAAGTTGGTTCTAAGTTTATTTCTAACTTTTGCGGTAAATCTTTTGTTTGTTCTTGCGGTTTTTCTTGCTTTACTTCTGAATCAACTTTTAAAACTTTTTCTGTTTTTAATGGCGTATCTTTTAAAACTGGTGCGTGCTCTCTTTTTGGCACGTTTATCGCAGTAATAGTTTTAGCTAGCAAAAGCGTATCTTTTTCTTTAAGATTTTTGTTAGCTTTTTCTAGCTCTTCGATTTTATTCTTTAATTCGGATACTTTCTCTTCTTTTTTGGAAAATTTAAATAGGTCGGTCTTTGCGGCTTTTAAATCTTCTTTTAATTGTTGTTTTTCTTCTTTTAATTCTATATTTCTGTTCTCTAATTCCTCAACAGAGCTTTGCTTGCTTTTTAAGGTATTAATGTTTTCTTCGAGTAATTTTTTGCTTCTTTCAAAATCCTTTAGTTGTCTTTTTAGCCCGTATATTTTTGCTTCCAATTGTTCCACATTAGAGCTTTCAGATTTTAAGTCAGTTGAGCTTTCAGCCAGTCGTTTGTTTTCTTTCTCTAATTCAGAGATTTTTTCGTTTAACGATTTAATAGTACCCTCTAGTCTCCCGTAATCTTCAATCAGGTTATTAAGCGAATTTTGAGTTTTTATTAAAACTTGGTCTTTAACAGAATCAGTAAATGTATCTCTAATGTTTTCTAATTCGAGGTTTGCTTCTTCCATTTTCTGTTGTAGAACTTCTGTATCACGAATTTTATCTGCTAGCTCTTGCTTCTGTGAAGCGATTAAACCTTTTAAAATATTTATTTCTTCAGATTCATTAAAATCTTCAATTGGCTTTACAGAATCAATTTTGGTTAAAGATGTTTTCTCTTCTAATTTTTTATTTAACTTAACGATCTCACGCTTTAGAGTTTCAACGCTTTCTTCCAATTGGGCTCGAGTTTTCTCGTCTTCTTCAGCCATATCTATTAAATCTTTTAAATCCTTAGTCATGTTAAACAGTCCAAGTTTGTTGATTTATTTCTTTATTTTTTTTAAAAGAATAACTTACTCTTAGAATAAATTTATGCTTAAATATAAAATTATAAACTTTATATCACAATTAAAATTAGGCATATTTAAGTAATATTTAAGCAAACCAAAAATGGTTGGCTACAACAAGTTATTTTTTAAAGTGTGTATTGTCGGGGACTCTGAAGTAGGTAAAACTACTATGTTAAATCAATATCTAAAGAGAAGATTTATCCCTAACGCCCAAAGAACGATCGGTTCTAACTTTTTTGTGAAATATATTAAACTTCCCGAAACAGAGCACTTATTGACCCTCCAGATATGGGATTTAGCTGGACAAGCCTATTTTAGATGGGTTAGATACGCGTTTTATAAAGGCGCGAAAGGAATTGTGTATACATTCGACTTAACGCGTAAAGAAACGTTTAATAATTTGTTAACATGGAAAGAAGAAGTTGAGAGTAAAATCGGCGTACAACCAAATATTTTAGTAGGGAACAAGCTTGATTTGATAGATCACGAAGCTAGGATTATTAAATTGGACGATACTAATAATCTCAAACAAGTATTGACTGCTTACGAATATTATGAAACAAGCGCGAAACTTGGGACTAAAATTGACGATGTTTTTACTAAATTAGCATTAGAGATGTATAAAGCATCTAAAGAATAACTAATAAAATAACCAAAACAATTTTTAACCTGCTTAGTTAAATTTTTAATAATTGATCGATTGATTTCGCAACGGCGTAAGCCATTAATGGTGGTACTGCGTTTCCAACTTGCTTGTACTTATCTCTCATACTTCCACAAAACCTATAATTGTCCGGGAAAGACTGCAATCGCGCGGCTTCTCTAACGGAAATCGCTCTGTTTTGCGTAGGATGGATAAATCTACCTGGGGCGCTCACACAACCACAATTTCCCGTAATAGTATCAGCTGGTTTATTTAAATGAAGCCTACCGTATATATTAGGATATCCTCCTTTAAGTTGGTATTCCTTCGGCAAAGAACTATGGTTCTTACCTTGATCAATGTGAGAAATCCTTTTCATTACTAATTCGCTGTGATTTGGGGCAAAATGATCGAATAATCCAGTTGAATTTTTTCTTAGATATTTTTGATATTGCGTTTTAGGTTGGTGAGAATACTTTTTAATCATATCATCCGTGCGCTTTTTTATAAAAGGCTCTATAATAATAATATCGGAAATTGCGTCTTGAACGGTCAAATAAGGAGGTAACGCATTTTTCCCTAAATCTGATTTCTCTTCACTATTGTTTTCGTTAGTTTTTTGGATTTTTAACGAAGACACCGAATTACTTTGGGTTCCTATAAAAAATACTCTCTGCCGCAATTGTGGGACTCCGTAATCGGCTGCTAATAATGTTTCCATCTTACAAGCATAACCTATTTCTTTGTACAAATTGAAAACTTTTTCTACCACTTTACCATTCCCCATAGAGAGAATTCCAGGAACGTTTTCCATAACGAAAAATTTCGGTTTAAAGTGTTCAATCCATTGAATAAAATAAAAGATCAGCGTATTACGAGGGTCGTCTGGTCTTCTATTTCCAACCGTAGAAAATCCGATACATGGAGGTCCGCCAATTATCCCCTCTATTTCTTTGTTTTTAAGGTATTTATTAGAGATATCTTTGCAATTTAAATTGGTTATATCTTTATTTAGTGATAAAGTTTCAGGATGATTTCCTTTATACGCTCTATAATAATTTTCTTCTAATTCTATCGCTAAATCAATTTTAAAATTTGCCATTTCAAAACCTAGCGATAAACCTCCAGCTCCACAAAACAGATCTATAATGATATTATTTTTTTCCGGCATTTTAATATTAGAAGAATCAGTACTAAATGAAAAAATCAATAATAAGAATAAAATCTAACTAATACTTAATTAATAACAATAACGATTAAAAATAGATAAGAAATGGATAAAGAAGATAACTATATCTCAATTAGAAATAAAATTTTAGATTGGTACAGCGAAAACAAACGCGATTTCCCTTGGAGAAAATCAAAAAACCTATATCAAGTATTGGTAGTAGAAATTTTACTACAGAAAACTATCGCTATAAACGTTTCTAATATGTATAACGATTTTTTTGCAAAATATAAAGGCTTTGCCGACATTTCCAAGGCTAAAATTAATCAGCTACAATCAGATATTGAAATTTTAGGGCTATCCAACAAACGCGCTAAAACTTTGAAAGACTTAAGTGCGATGGTATTAACGGAATATAACGGAGAAATCCCTCTCGATCCTGAAATACTTAAAAAAATCAACGGAATTGCCGATTATGTAAGCAACGCCTTTTTGTGTTTTGGATTAGACAGAAGAACCTTTTTTGTTGATGTAAATATTAAAAGGTTTGTTTCGAGAGCGTTCGAACCTTCAAACTCAAAAGTAAAAAATGAAGTTATTCACGCAAATTTAGATCGTTTATTGCCTAAGACGGGTTGTAAACACATGTATTGGGCGATTCTTGATTTTGGAAACAAAATCTGCTCGAAAAATAATCCTAAATGCGAGCTTTGTCCCTTATCTGAAAATTGTTTGTACTATCAAAATCTTTAATCGATAATTCGTGAGAATTACTTTTTTTGGTTCGTTATATCTTGAACTGTAATTTCAGGGTGGTGATATCTTCCTGTTTCCAAGGATTTAGTACCAAATTGAATTGCTTCCTCGGGACAATAATTTATGCACGCCAAACATTGCTGGCATTTATGTTGCCATTGTGGTAAACTCTCTATAAGAACGATATTATTAACCGGACATACGCTTTCACACATACCACAGTTATTACAATTTTCGTTAGCGTAGAATGATTTGTCGTTGGCGTAAACTTTATCCCGGAACTTCTTATTCATTCTCTCGCTTATATTCGTCTCTTTTTGAAAACTTTCTCCGTTTTCCTTAATAATATTGGTAATTTTTTCAACCTGACTAATTGCGTTCTCAAAAAACTCATTTTGTACGGTTTCTGAGTCTGTGTTATAGCCTATTATAAAATTACTGGGCATTCTGATAAAAAATCCGGCGTTAAGCTTTTTCGTTTTAGTTTCGAGAATATTGTTTAACTGTTGCAAAGGCGCACCATCCGCATTTCCAGCCCTCGTAACCACGGCAAAAAAATAGTTGGACTTAGCAAGCTCTATGTTGTTTGTAAAATCGTAGACAATTTTAGGAAGACCAAAATAATACAAGGGAAAAATAAAACCAACTTTTTCACTAGTCGATGCGAGCTGATCTTGTTGCCAAACCTTCGCAATTGGAACTAATTCGCATTCTTCCAACTTTTCGGCAATATCTCTCGCAATTTTCAAAGAATTACCCGTTCCAGAAAAATAATAGATTGTAGTTTTCATAAATTTTCAACCTTCTGACTATCTATAAAATATTGGAATTTAGTTCTTTTATAGAATTTTATAATATTTTATAAAGTGTTATTACCTGTACCTGCGTTTTTTCGAAAAAACTAAAGTTGGATTTAAGAATACATTTTGGCACATAGGACACGAGTTATACTTCGCTATCCAAGACGATACGCACGAATAATGGTATTGACTACCGCAGAAAGAACATTTAATAGTTCGACTTCTTCCATGCCAGATAAATTCGTGACAAACTGTGCATTGTATTCTATCGTGTGAATTTATCTTCTGTTTTTTTAATTCTCGCCCACAATAACAACAAAAATTAACCTTTTTACTATTAGACTTTTGTATTTTCTTACCGCAATTGGGACAATAATTAAAATTGGTGTCAGTCATAATCTTTTCACGCTAATAATAATTCGAATTTAAACTATACAATAGTAAAACAACATTAGCTATTAAAAAATGATTTTTAGTCCAATTTTTAATCATCATCGATATTTAAGAAGTGGCGTGAAAAATCGAATGGAATCAATTCTACAAGACTTAAAAAAATACCTTTTGAATCTAATTTAACAATTTAAAAAAATATTTGAGCAAAGCACCATTTCTTATGAAAAATAAGAAACAAATTGAAAAATTGTGCCAACCGCGAAAAAATCCCCACTCTATCAGGATAAAAAAGTAGTAGTGAACCGATCGTCAGAAGATTATCGAGCTTGGCCAATATTTTGGCTTGCGTTTGTAAGGTTAATTTATTTTTCTATTTTTGAAAGAGCATTGTCAAATTATCTCTATTTTGTCGTTGACATTAATGAAAGCACTTTAGGGATAATAACCTCAGCAGGAGCAATTGCCTATATCTTTGCACCTATTATTGGGCAAGTATTTACTTCAAAAATAGGCGTTCGCAACGCTATCATATTATCATCGCTCGTTACTCCAATTTTAACCGGTGCACAGATGATTTACTTCGAACCTTGGTATTTAATCACGTGTCGTGTATTTTTAGGGTTAACCATGGGATTAGTTTGGCCAAATTTCCTCAATTTATTAAGCAAATGGCAAACCAATAGTACTATTGAAAGGTCAAATAAGAATTTTAGAAATTTTAATTTTTCTTGGAACTTTGGATTCATTTTTGGCCTTCTTATTGGT
>JABCSY010000039.1 GCA_018238625.1 Promethearchaeota archaeon | reverse complement strand
TTTTTTATTGGAATTATTAAAACAATTAAAAATTGTTAAATTAGTTAAAAAAAACGAAATAAAGTTATAATTTTAAAAAGAAAACTGACGAATATTAAGAATAACAATAATAATTTAAAAACAAATTAAGTGATTATATTTGACAAAAGAAACAAGTGAAGTAAGACATTCAAAAAAAAACATGGCTTCTTATGGCTTCGGAAACTTTATGAACGAGTTTTTAGCGATGGCATTTGGTACTTGGGCCTTTTATTTTTACGAGATAGAACTCGGCTTAAATGTGGTATTAGTAGGTTTAGGATTCTTTATATTTGCCGTTTATAACGCAATTAACGACCCTCTCGTTGGCTATTTAACTAACAGACCCTTTAAATTTACGAAAAAATGGGGGCGAAGATTTCCTTGGATTCTAATGGGAGCAGTTCCCTTTATTTTTAGTTATATACTTATTTTTATGCCACCTGCGGTAAATCCTGAATCAGGCGCTTGGATACTATTTTTATGGCTAGTTTTCACAACTTGTCTATTTGACACATTTAACTCAATTTTTTGGGTTAACTTTTCAGCCCTGTTCCCTGATAAGTTTCGTTCAGTTAAAGAACGGAGAACTGCTACGGGGTTACAAATACCCGTAGGTCTTGTAGGTGTAGCTCTCGGTGCGATTTTGCCTCCTCTTTTTTTTACAATAGGATTCCCTTCAACTTATGTGGTTCAAGGAGGAGCTGTTATTATCGTTGGATTGATAGCTATAGGTTTGGCAATTCCGGGCGTAAGAGACGACCAAGACGCAGTTGATCGATATTTAGAGACATATGAAACTCGAGAAAAAGGACCTCCGTTTTTTAAATCCTTGGGTGCTGCTTTGAAACAAAAGAGTTTTATTGCTTTTATTGTGTCATACACCTTATATCGTACGTTAGTACAATCAATGACCGCTTCAGTTCCGTATTTAGTAGATAATATATTAGGCGTAGGCGAAAAAGCAACCACTCCAATATTTGCCGGTTTTCTTATAGGTGCTATAATCTCAACGCCCTTCTGGGTCATGGCGGCTCACAAGACAAACAATAATAAAAAGATTATGGTATATTGTGGATTACTAATGGGCATTTTTACAATACCATTAATATTTCTTGAAGAATTATTGGCTATAATTATTGCCATGATAATTTGGGGTTTTTCAATTGGTGGTTATTGGGCCATGATTGCCCCTGTTTTAGCCGATGTTGTAGATGAGTCTATAGTTGTGCTTAAGAGACGACAAGAGGGCGTTTATGCTGGGTTCCAACAATTTTTTGGACGCTTAGCAATTTTTTTCCAAGCTCTAAGTTTCACATTAGCCCATGTCCTCACCAACTTTTCTGCTGATCCATATGGTGATGCTGCCAAATTAGGTATTCACATACATTTAGCTGTAGTGCCAATGATATGTATTTTGGTTGGTACATTCGTATTTTGGAAGTGGTACGACCTAACTCCTGAGAAAGTTGCCGAGAATCAAAAGATAATAAAAGAACAGAATTTATAGAGCAAAAAAACTATCAATAAAATAACGAGCGAATTAATCGCTCTTAACTTTTTTTTATTTTTCTTAGCTAAGCGAAGATAAGCTTAACGATTTAACGATCCTCTGAAATATTTATATAGCTAGTAGCTTTCACATTAATTTTCCTTTAGCTACTATTATAGCTTTACCGCCTACGGCTACAAAATATTTTCCTTCCTTTTCTTCAGCTCTTAATAGAAGTAGAGATTCTCTCCCTATTTCATAGCCTTGCTCGACGCGTATATCAATCCTTTTCTTGCCAAAATATTCGTGTTTTACCAAATAGGCGGCCAAACAACCGTTTGAAGAGCCTGTTGCGGGGTCCTCTGGAACACCGTAAAAATCAGCAAAGTACCGAACATTTAAATCGTTTTTTTTGTTATAAGTTTCGGGACAAAATACCAAGATGGTCTTAGCTTGAGTATTTTCGATTAAAGCGTAATACTTTTCGAGATCAATTTTTACGCGTTTTACGGCATCTAACGACTTTAAAGGCACAATGATCGTAGGAACCCCAGTAGAAACGCCTTGAATTCTAAATCTTCCGTCAATATCGCTTTCATTTATGTTCAAAACGCTCGCTACTAAATCGGGAGCGAAAAAACCGTTGAATGTTGGCTCCTTGTGTTCCATCCAAATCTCAGAAGTAATCTCCCCTTTGTATTTAAATAATATGGCAATTTGACCAATCTTTAAGTTTAAAGAAAGCGTTTTTGTTTTCGATTTTATAAATTCTTGCTGCAATACATATGCCGTTCCAATCGTGGGGTGTCCAGCGAATGGTAGCTCTACTTTAGGAGTGAATATCCTAACGTCGTAATTTTCGACGGACGTAATAAAGCTTGTTTCTGAAAAGTTCATTTCTTTAGCTATTAATTGCATCTCTTCATCCGAGAGCTTATTTCCACTAATAACTACTGCTAGCTGGTTTCCCGAGTATCTATATTCAGCAAAGACATCTACTATATAAAAAGTGAGACCTTCAGTTTGTAGTTCTTTCATAAAAATTTTCACGGATTTCTTACTAAATTATAATTAAAATTTAAAAATTCACTTAGTTTTAATATACTTTTAGGCTACACTAAATAATAAATGTTACTTTTAGTCTGCATAAAATTGAACAAGTATAGAGAGATAAAAAATTATAAATTATTAGTTTATAACTATAAGCTATAAGTCTGAATAAGTCATAGGTATAGGCTAAGTTTGTCTAAATCCTTTTTTATTAAGGACCTTCTCTTCTTTTCTTCCTTCTCTGCGTTATAGCCTTGTTCGTCTTCCTTCAATCTAGTAGGGTTTTTATCGTAAGCTTCTTCTACCATCATACCATATCTTACTGCATATGCTACTAATTCAGGAATTATAGAAATCATGCTTTTAAAGCTAAAGATTTCGCTTAATCTGCTTAAAATCTTTATCATTTCCTCGAATGGATTTGTATCGACTTCTGGCTTATCCATCACGTCCATTATTCGTTTGAAAAGCACTTCGTGAAATAATTCTAACTCTGCCTTATCTAACGCGTAACCATTATCTTGCCCTTCTTCTTCTTCATTCGCCATAAAATTACCTTCAAATCATTTAATTACAATTTTAAAATTCGTATTTATTATTAAATAATAATTAAATAACGATTTTTTAAATTTTTAGATAAGAATGAACCTATATTTTTTTTTATGATTTGAGCGTGCTCTTATTGATTTGAAAAGATCCCCGATGAATAGGAAATCTTCTTTTTATAATGTTTTAAAACAATATAATAAAATTAACTTACTTCAAATTGACTTGAAGCTCTTGCATTAATAGCTTCTTGTATTCTTCTTTACTTTCACTTGAAGATTCTTTCTCGTCGCCAACTAAATTTGGTTTTTTAAAGAATTCAGAAAAGGGTATTACAACTTTCGAAAGATTATATTGAAATTCTGAATCTGCCTTGTAGATTTCTTCTAATCTTTTAAGAATTGCTTTTCTAATATTTTCAGTGCTCATTTTAGACTTCCCTTAATTAATAATTATTTTCTTAGAAAGCTCCGAAGAATGTCTTCAAACTCTAATTTCATTAAGGTTTTGTAAATGGGATGTCGGTTATTAAATCGTATAGTTTCCTCCCCAGAATAGATGTCAATATTATTAAGCGATATTTTCATTACATTGTGATTGTTATTCTTAAATCCTTGGTAAATAATTTTTTTAGAATTCAATTAATACATCCCTCTTTTTATTTAGTTTTATTCTTTTTTGGTTATCAAACCATCTTCATATTTTAAGTTTAAACCTAACTTTAAAAGTTCGTTTCTATGCCCGAATATTACCCTTTGAAGCGTTTTTTGATTAATTTCGAGAATTTCAGCTAATTCTATTGCTTTAATGCTCGATATTGTTTCAAAAAGTTCAGGTAATTGATTAATTATCTCTTTATCTAAATCCTTTAAATCCTTTTTAATCGATAAACCTTTAGTTTCGGCTATTACTTGTCTCCTAATACCAGCTAAGTCTATTTCCCATGTGTTCATTATCCGATCCGAATTTTGGTTTATCCATTCTTTTATCATTTGATAAATGACTGCGGCTTTAGAATTAGCAATAACGCCCTCTAACGCATCAATTATTTGATAGTCAATATTTTCTAAATTAACTGTTATTCGCTTTTTACTAGTTTCACTATTGTCGGGCGTCATACCTTTTGATCTCAATATTGTCGAAAATTATACAAAGTATAATTTGTAAGAAAAAGTTTTCATATTTAAATATTGTGAAAAATGCATCGAAGTGATGCAAGTTGCATCACATTTAAATAATTCAAGTGTTATTTGTATATTATCGAAGTGATATTTAGATATTTCTTTGAAAAAAATGTAAATGTTAAGGTTGCGTGTGTGAAATGTTAGAATTATATCCTGCTAATTATGAAATAATAAACACGAAAGATAGAATAACAGTTGATTTAATTAAGGACGGAGAAGAATTCTTAAAAAGATTTGACATCAATCAAGATTTCATTCTTGACACGGTCTCATTAATCTATAGATATCTAAGAATTAAAGAAAAAATACCCCATAATCTATATAAATTTTTCATAGCCGCTTATTATATCGTTACAAGACATCCGTTTGCGTTTCCTGCCCACGATAAGAAAAAGGGTTTTTGCGATAAGTTTTCCCTTCAAATGAGCTCGTTAGAATATTGCGTTGATAAAATAACCTCTACTTTAGGGTACATTAAAATTTTAGATGATATGAATTTTCCTTATTTTATCGACCCTAAGCGAGATTTAAGCTTAAATATGATTAAAAATATTGTAAAATCCAAAATCGAGGCTTCCATGATGAAATTTTTACTGTATAATCGGCCAATTAATTCACAAATATTAACAGAAGAGTTAGTTTGTGACATTACATTTGAGCACAAAGCTTTTCCTGAAGAGCTTTTCCGACAATTGTACGAAATAGTTGCTACGCTTGTTGATGAAGAGTTTACAGATTATAACGAGTATGCAGTTCTACAACAAAAATATTTTATTTAATTCTAATTATACATCAATAATTTTACTCTTCATAACTTTTTGTATAATTCTTTACAGAAAAAATAGTGTTATTGATTTAAGAACTTCAAATAGATAAGTTGGTTTGGATTTTCATCTTGTTTCGTCCCATATTTATAATTTAGAACTGTGTTTGAAAAATAATAATTCAATGAAACGAGATTTGAAATATAATTATTTTCCCATTCGTTAAGTGCTAACACAATGTTTAGAAATTGCTTTTGGAAGTTAAATGGGACGGAGTATTCTTCAAAACGAAGGAATGGTGATATGGTGGAAGGCTCGTTTCTAATCAGCCAACGGTTTCCTGATATTTTAGAATATATATATTTTCCTGATTTATCAAATTTAGAACACAAACGATTTGAAGTTAGAATTATTCCTAATAAATTTGGATCGTATTCCTTATTTTTCCGAAAATTATAATGTAGATTACAAAGAACGAAAACATTATCCTTTATTTTTATAGCAAATTTATCGTTTTTAAATATGAAAATGATAGGGAGAATTAAATTTACTAATAAATAGACGAAAAAGCTATGTTGAAAGATAATACTCAAAAAAGAACCATTAAATTGTATAAGTTTAGTATCAATATAAAATAAAATTGCGATAGAAATTGCTGTTAGAATCATAAATAATCCCACGCTTTCAATTTTCTTTGTAAATTCAAATCCCGCATATTTAGTTTCTCGTTCGATATACTTAATTAGAGAAGGTGTAAATTTTACTTGAGTTAATCGAATATAATATACAACTAAGAAAATACACGTACTAAAAAGCGTCCAACTTAAAGTTAAATTCAATGGAAATATATTTCCTTCTAAACTAAAACTTTCGTAAGCTAGTAGATTATTAAAAGAATTACTCTCGATATAGGGTAAATAACAGTAGAGTAAATAACTAAGCGCCACGGATAAAACTATAGCAATATATACAATAGATTTTAGCGCTTTTTTAATGTATTCTGATCTTATTGTCTTTATGGAATCTTTAAAACCTTGTTCATCCTCAAAATTCAGCTCTACTACGCTTTTCAAAGAATTTCTCATTTTTCTTCACTCCACTTCTTCGCTTGTTTTACTTCTTCTTGAGGGGATTTCCAGTATTTCTGAACGATCTCCTTAAATACTGTCAAGTCTGGATTATCTTCTTCGTTTAATTTTACAATATGAAATTTTTCTGTTTTTTTCTCAATCGTAATATAACCGGCTTTTTCCAAATAATCAAAAGCATATTTTAATTTCTCTAATCTATCAATATTTAGACAATTTTTGACATCCGTTTTATTTATAACGTTGTTAGTTCCATGCAATTTTGCTAACCCCATTAATACCTGTGCGCCCCTCATCGGCGCAATATTTGATAGTTTATCGAAAATTGTGCACATGCTCCTTAATAATTTGTCAATATCGTTATAGAAATCTATTTTTGTGCGTCCAGTAAGCTGTAATTTCGTTTTAAAATCGTCAATATTATATTTTTTTAAAAAATCTTTATACGATTGAGACATTAATTAAAAATACTATAATAGGCTATATATATCTTTTTATTTTAAATATACTCACGGATTTTGCAGATACGATTACAGTAAGATATGGTACGAATACATGTTTCTTGTAATAAGGCTTTATTTGAGCTAAATAAAAGTATTTTTTATAATTAATGCCAAATTAGGTATTATTAGAAACCTGACAAGAATTTAGCGCAAAAGGCTTTGAGGTTTTTAAGATTTTTTAAGAAGGGGTTTATTTTTCATAAATGTCGAAAGCGCTTGTAAAATTTGATTTTGCATTTTTTCTTTTGTTTTTTTCATTTGTAGATTTAAATTGAACCGAGGATTTCTGATACACATTTGGATTAAGTTCAGTTATAAATTGTGATAATCTACTCGTTTGATAACCTCTATACGTTCTAACCATAGAGGGTGATACCATATACAATTGGTCTTTCGCTCTTGTTGCGGCAACGTAAAAGACCCTCCGTTCTTCCTCGTAGGCATCGGCGTCTCCTACAACTCGACTTGAAGGAAAGAAATCTTCGCACAGCATAGGAATAAACACTACTCGCCATTCAAGACCTTTAGCGCGGTGGATTGTAGAAAGAACTAACGGTTTTTCGTCTTCTGATTGAATGCCCATTCGTATGGATTTCGATTCAAGAGAAGACACATTTAGACTAAGAGTTTCTAAAAGTTTCCGAATTGTTGG
Organism: Promethearchaeota archaeon; assembly: GCA_018238625.1. Lineage (GTDB taxonomy): Archaea > Asgardarchaeota > Lokiarchaeia > Sigyniarchaeales > SOKP01 > SOKP01. The sequence goes on along the minus strand of JABCSY010000039.1, from coordinate 27,441 downwards.
ATATTTCTGAGCGTAAACTCCAAGCTGAGTCAAATCGTCTATTCTTTCTTGCCAATTTTCGTATTTAGATCTAATATAATCCTCTAAAATTTTCACTAAACTTTTTATGATTTCTTCAGGAACATCTTGAGAAGTAAAATCCCTCAAGTTTTTTGCGTGTAAGATTAATTTTTTCCTTCCTTTTTCTGGAATTCGAGCTCCTTTCATTTTTAAAGTAAAAAAAGATTTATTCAATAATGTTTCGAGGGGGTTACTGGTGTTTGATATTGAAAGAAATATTTTTTCTGCTGAAGCGCCCCCAATTCCAGGGACTATAGAAAAAACACGCGACCACGCAATTTCGTCGTAAGGATTTTCGATAATACGCAAATGAGCCAATAAATCTTTAATGTGGGCTTTTTCAAAAAACGCAACTCCTGCTCTCACTTCGTATGGGATGTTTTTAGCTTGTAATTCTAATTCGATTTGCAATAAATGGAAACTAGCTCGGCAAAGAACCGCCATTTCTGAAAATTTATAATCATCAGTATGTAATTTTAGTATTTGATTAGAAATAAAGCGTGCTTGCTCCCATTCATCTTCTACATTTACCTGAAATGGGGAGTCCCCCTCAGAGCGGACGGGGTTCATGTTTTTCGTGTGCTGCTTTTTGTTATGTCTTATTGAATCGTTCGCCAAGTCGAGAATTTGAGGGACGCTCCTGTAGTTGCAAGTTATAACGTATCTTTTGCAATCCTTGTATTTATTTTCAAAATTTAAAATGTTTTCAAAGTTAGCACCTCGAAACGCGTAAATACTCTGAGCGTCATCTCCTACGGCCATAACATTTTGGTTAGGATTTTCTTTTACGATTTTGCTAATAATTTCGTCTTGAATATAATTAGTATCTTGGTATTCGTCAACTAGCACATATTTAATGCGTTGAGCGATTGATTTAGCAACCATCCTTTCGTCTAATAGCCTATTCCAAAAAACTAGTAGGTCGTCAAAATCTACTAAATTATCGCGTGCTTTTTTGGTTTTGTAGACGTTCAACACTTCTTTTAATTTTGTAATAATTTGATCTTTGTCAAATTGCGGATATTTCCAAAGTATAACTTCGCGAATAGATTTGTTACAATTAATTGAAAAAGATAAAATACTTTTAGCAACTGCGGAACTAGGAAACCTTTCTTCAAACTCTTTTACATTTGCTTGATTAATCGATAGTTTCATCAAGCCTTTCGAATCAGTTTGGTCCATAATCGTAAAGTTTGGCTTAAGACCTAGCGTTTTAGCGTACTTTCTTAAAAATCGATTTCCCATGGAATGAAATGTTCCAGCCCATATACCTTTTGGACGCTTACCCAAGAGGATTTCTACCCGTTTAATCATTTCCTTAGCGGCTTTATTTGTAAAGGTGACAAGCATTATCTCGCTAGGTTTCACTCCAGACACTAATAATTTAGCGACCGAATAAACAATAGTTCTCGTCTTACCCGAACCTGCTCCCGCTATTATTAACATCGGACCTTTAATGTTATTAACTATTTCGAGCTGCTCTTCGTTTAAATCGCCCTCAAAATCGATATCATTATATTTCTCGATAATCTCGGGTCCTTTTTTTTCTAAAGATTCAGCGTAATCGTCGTCAAAAAATTCAAATACGAATTCTTCAGCTGGATTTTTTTTTTGAGACATTTTTTTTTATCTTTCAAATTGAAGTATAATTTGTAAAACTATTCTAATCAAAATAAAAACTTATAGTTAGATAGTTTAATAGTTTAATATTTCAATATTTCCTATGCTAGTTAAAATCATTGATAGTCTGCTTCAATTTAAATACTAATTTGTCAAAAAGAATATAATTATAGCAATATATCAACCACATCAGTCTTTAAAGAATGTAATTGGTCAACTAAAATCCTATTACAAAAAACATGTATTCGTTTACAAATGAGCAACATCATTCTTTAAATAGCCTTTCTTCTAACTTTTATTCGATAAGAAAATTTAGTGGAAAAAAAGAAGATTGCGGTGGGATAAAAATTTTCGCAATTTTCTATAAACAAAAAAATAAGATAACTAAAAAGTGAGGTAGAAAAAAACGTTAAAATTAAAAAGAGTAGTTCCCAGAACTTATGAACAAATGTGTTTGGATAAATTGAAGGAATTGGGCGTTTCTACAGCCAGTGAATGGGCAAGTGCTATGGGTTATGAGACTCATAATGCTCTCGCCAAAGTTATTAGAAGAATTGTGAATGATATGCCCGATAAAATTCGAGTAAATTCTAGCAAAAAGCCCCGACACTATAGAGCGTTATGAAATCTTAATTTTTATATAATTTTCTCTTTTTTATTAAGGAATCTAATTTTGAGAATACGCTTAATATAAGGCTTATTTCTTTCCTAGATATAAAAGCCCTTTCAAATACGTTTTTAAATGCGAAGAAAACGTTCTCTTTTTTATGTGTGCGTATTTTCAGTTTCGCAATTAATTGATTGATAATATCGTAAAGCACATGCTTCTCGTTCTTATTTGCCAACAAAACGGGTTTTACTCCTCGACCAATATTAATAATATTAATTTTTTTGAAAATCTCGTATAAAATTATGCCACACGCTTGAGAAAGGTTTAAAGTAGGATAGGAATTGCTAGTAGGGACCCTCAACAAGATGTCAGCAACTTCAATCTCTTCGTTCGTTAGTCCATGCGATTCCTTTCCAAAAACTAAAGCAATTTGTAGTGGATTCTCAGAGATTGGTAGGGTTAGATCGTTTGGGAAGATAGATAGCCTCCTGATGTTCCTAAAATGCTTTCCTTTTGCCGTAGTAGCGATTACTAAATCAAATCGCTCCATTAATTCTTTATATTTGGTTAGATAATCTTTTTTGTCATTGATAGTTATAATTTCAGAGTTAAACAAAACATCTTTACCGTGCATGGCGTACCCTTGAGTTTTATAGCTTTTTATTTTATCTGTTTTTTCGATTGGGCTAAAAATTACTAATCTTTTAAAGTTAAAATTTTTCATTACTCGGGCTATAGCTCCGATATTAGCAGCGTGTTCTGGTTGAATTAGAACAATTGAAAAGTTTAAGTTGCGGTATTCTTCTGCTACTTGAGTTTCTTGGAAAGTGGATATATTATTTTTTAGAAGTTTCTTATTCATATTATTGTCGCTTTTGTTGAGTTAAGTCATGATTAGTAAATTAATTAGATGTAAACTAACATTTAAATATTTAAGGCGATTAATTTTTAATAGCGAAATTTATTTTTGGTTAGAGAGAAGAAATATTATGAATAAATCTAAAGAAAAAATCCTAATAAAAAAAGAAAAACTGATCTTTTCTTATTTATTGATCATCATTAGCATTTTTGGTTTTTTTTTTTACACATTCATTATTGTTGACGGATTTGGTTTCTTCGTATCCATTACTATTTTGATTATAGGAGTAAGCACAACAATTCTCCTCTTAAAGGGGAAATTAACCCATCTTAAAGTAAGGAAAGATAATAATCTCTATCTGATTGCTTTAATTCTTGGATATATTGTATGTGTGGCTCATTTTTTATTTTTCATCTTAGATCCATACGGAAATGCACTATTTTTAATCCTTAGCTTGTCTTGGCTTGTAATGGCAGTATTTGAAACTTTTATCTATGCAAAAATCCGGGAAATTTAGCCGTGATTATCAAATTAATTAGATGTAAAAAATTTTGTTTAAAATGAAAATAAAAAAGAGAAATAAATTAAATTAATCAAAGTTAGGCTTTTTATCTTGCCAAGGTGCTATTTCTTCAAAAGCTTTTGAAACTTGTAACACTTTTAAATCGTCAAATCTTCTTCCGACAATCTGCATCCCGATAGGTAATCCCTCGCTAGACCATCCACATGGAATCGTTGCGGCGGGGTTTCCTGATAAATTGAAAGGGAACGAAAATGGTTGCCAACCTGTGGGTGAAACATTAATGTTGTTAATTTTTTTGGGAAACATTATACCTAAATCAAAAGCTGGAACAGCCGTTGTAGGGGTTATTAAAATATCGAATTCTTGAAAAATTTTGAAAATTATATCATGTACTTTGTTACGAGCAGCGAACGCTTTTGGTAGCGCCATCCCATCGTATCCTAATCCTCCTTTGACCATTTTTACTATATCGGGATCCATTTTGTCTTCCCATTCTTTTAATTTTTGTTTCAAATCATAAGCAAGCATTGAAATCCAAAAAGTATAAAATGGCATTTCAGGTTTTAACTTCATTTTGACTTTTTCAATACTCCAACCAAATTCCTCAAATTTAGTTATCGAATTTAATATTGAGTTTTCTACTTCAGGGTCAATAACTTTCGCGAAGCCTAAGTCTAAGGTTTAGCCAATTTTTAATTTTTCAGGTTTTTCGTTCATTAACTCTAAATATTTGATATTATCTGATGGTATTGAAAATCTGTCTCCTTCGTAAAAGCCTTTCATAACATCCAACATCAGCGCCGCGTCTTTTACATATCTTACAATAGGCCCAGCAACAGATAAAGTTTGAGCCATAAGTGTTTTTCTAGGATATATAGCTACTCGACCAAAACTTGGTTTAATGCCATATACTCCGCAAAAACCAGCGGGATGCCTAATAGAGCCCCCTCCATCGGACCCTTGCGCTAATGGCCCCATCCCAGAAGCGACTGAGGCAGCAGCCCCGCCACTCGATCCTCCAGAAGTCTTTTTTAGATTCCATGGATTGCGTGTGATACCAAAAATTAGATTATCTGTAGCTCCTTTAAACCCAAATTCTGGGGTGTTAGTTTTTCCTAGAATAACACAACCTGCCTCTCTAAGTCTTTTTACATAAGTAACATCTTCATCTGGGATAAAATGTTCGTATATTTTCGATCCAAAAGTCGTTCTAATTCCCTTAGTCATTGCAAGATCTTTAATTGATGTTGGAACACCGTTCAATTTACCTAATTTGGCACCTTTTTTAGCCGCATCGTCGGCTTTTTTCGCCATCTCTCTTGCCAAATCGAAAGTAGGAGTACAATACGCGTTAATAATTGGGTTTATTTTCTCAATTCTTTCAATAATTGTTTCGGTTATTTCTTCGGATGTTAGTTCTTGGTTTTTTATCGCATCAACCATATCGCAAGCGGACATAAAACAAATATCTTCTTTATTCATATTTTTCGCCTAAATTTATCTTAACTTATTAAAGTAAATTATGCTAACGTTATATATAAACATAAATTACTGATGAATTTAATTAAAAAAAGTGTGTTAAATAATTTAAAATATTTTTTTTATCTTAATTTTCTTTGAAGGCTCTTTCTCTTAATTTTCGTCTGAATATTTTTCCTACAGTAGTTCTTGGTAAAACATTTATAAACTCAATTTTACGAGGATATTTATATCCTGCTAACCGTTCTTTGGCCCATTCAAGAATATCTCGCTCAGTAATTTTTCCATCTTTGTATTCTGGTTTTAACACTACATACGCTTTAATTGTTTCGCCGATGTTTGGGTCTGGAGCGGATACAACTCCAGCCTCTAAAATAGCTGGGTGTTCGTACAATTTTTCTTCGACTTCTCGGGGCATAACCTTGTATCCTTTATATTTAATTATATCTTTAGTTCGGCCTTCGATATAGAAATATCCTCGGTCATCCATCCTTGCGAGGTCTCCCGTCCTTAACCAACCGTCTTTTATAGTTTTATTAGTTTCCTCGGGGCTTTTCCAGTATCCTTTCATTACTTGAGGTCCTTTTATCAATAATTCCCCAATCTCGTTCGGTTTAAGTTCTTCTAAGGTTTCGGGATTAACAATCTTTGCATCCGTATCAATGATGGGTACGCCTATGCTCTTTGATATAATTTCAGGCATCCACTTTGCTGCTATATGTGTAATTGGCGATGTTTCAGTTAAGCCAAAACCTTGACCTACTTTAGTACCAACAGTTTTTTCCCATTTTTTAGCCAATTCAGGAGCTAAAGCTGCCGAACCAGAGTTTGCTTCTTCAAGGCTAGAAAGGTCTCGCTCTGTAAAATCAGGGGAGTTTATTAACATTTGATACATAACAGGAACCCCAATGTAATTAGTAACTCGATAATATTCAATTGCTTCTAGAATATCAGGAGCGTTGAATGAGGGAAACATTACAAGCATGGCCGCTCCAAAAGAAGCTGCTATCAAAACTAGAAAACCAAAAGAATGACATAAAGGTATAACTGATAAATTAACGGTTTTACCAAAAGTACTCTCACTTTCTTCTGTTTCTCCTGCCATTAACAGAGTTGAAAGCGCACAAGAAACGAAATTAGTATGAGTTAACATAACCCCTTTTGGTAATCCCGTAGTACCCCCAGTAAACAATAATGCAGCTAGATCGTTAGAGGGGTCAATTTCTATATCTGGCTGGATTGGGGCTATACCTTCTATAAATTCCTCGAAAGTTATAGTACCTTCTTTAGCTGCTTCCGCTTGCAGTAATATTACATTTTCTAATTTTATTTTCTTTTGAACCTTTTTTATAGTTCTAAAGTTCGCTTTATGCACAAATACCGTATTCATATTTCCAGATTCTTTAACAATGTGAGCAACGTCGCCTTCTTTAAGTAGGGGATTGATTGGTACTACTATAGCTCCCGTTTCCATTATACCCAGAACGCAAAACAAAAATTCAGGACAATTACCTGTCATAATTCCAACTTGATCTCCCTTCTTTACTCCCGATTGTACCAAAGCGTTTGCTAATCTATCAGAAATATAAATTAATTCGCGATAAGTGTATTTTTTATCAGTTGCTAAGTGATAAACACACACGTTATTAGGGAATTGTTTAGCTGCTAATTTAATAAATTCGTGAACCGGGATAGGGTCAAATTTTATCGATTTTGGGATGTTTGACTCCCTATACTTTAACCATGGACGTTCGTGATTTTCGAGATACGGAGATTCATTTTCATAATCGTAAATCGGTTCCCAATCTGAATAATCCTTCATTTTAAACACAAAATTAATTTTAATATAATTGTTTAATAAACAGTTTTATTCTAAAGATATAAAAATCTATTTGTTTAACAGAGAAAAAAATCTTTAAAATTAATTAGATTAACTAAGAAATATTAATTTTTTAAAAAGTTTAGAATTATATCGTTAACTTCCGATGCTCTTGAAAGCGTCATAAAATGACCTGCTTCACTTATAACTTTTAATTCGCTATTAGGGATTTTTTTAAGCATTTCAGTCATAACTGAAACGGGCGTTTGTCGATCGTGAGAAGCTGCTATCAAAAGAGTTTTATTTTTAATTTCATGTAATCTTTCTAGCGTATAATGTGTTTTCATTGCCTCTGCTTGATTGATTATGTCTTGGGGTCTTGATGGATTGATTGTACTTTCTCTGATTAAATCTTCCATAGAAAAAATGTCGAAGAATTTTTTGCTTGGATTAGCTTCCATCTCTTTTCTGAACTTTACGTGAAAGACCCAACGCGATTTTTGCTTGAAAGCTTTTGATGGGTCAAGTTTTATCGTCTCAACCTCCTCAAGGCGCCCTTTTTTTGGAATCTCGACCCAATCTGTATCAGTCCGACCAAAATTAGTAGCGATCAACACTAATTTTTCGACTTTTTCAGGATATTGTAGTACAAAATTTTGGGCAATCATTCCACCAAAGGAACGACCTATTAAATGAACTTTTTCAACGCCAATAAAATCCATTAAGCCCTTCACATCTTCAGCTAGCATTTTCATGGTGTATGGGATATTAGGTCGATCTGACTTTCCAGTTCCGCGAATGTCAAATGTAATTGTTTGGAATTCTTTACTTATATCTACTACTTGAGTTCTCCATATTTCTTTTTTTGCACCATAACCGTGAATAAAGATTACGGGGAAACCTATTCCGTAAACCTGATAAGACAATTTTAAACCGTTGATCTTTGCGAAGCTCATAATTTTAAAAAATCTATTCTTTAATATTTATGTTTTAGTATAGGAAAAAAAAAAAGAATTAAAGTTTAATTACTACGAGTTTTCTCTCGTTTTTGGTCGTGTAGTTCTTCAAGCTTAACTTTTATGTCTTCATACTTTTCTTTTGTTAGCGGGAATTTTCTAATTGCTATTAATCCTATTATTAACGCAACAGCGGGAAAAATGAACATTAAACTTCTAAGTCCAAAAATTGTGTATTCAGTCGTTCCTACTGGGTCAAAGGTGGCCCATCCGACGCTATTGAAAACAACATTAATACTAAGAATTACTAAAATCGTAGATAATTTGGTAAGTAAAGCGTTTATGCCGTAATAACCACCATCTCGTCTCGTACCAGTTGTTAATTCGTCTTCGTCAATAATTGCCGCAAGAAGGATGTCTCCAAAATATATTGCCCCTGAAATTCCTATTCCTACAAAAATAAACGCGATAAAAGCAGTCGCTATATCGAAAATAAACATAAACGGGGCTAAAGAAACTATGAAAACAACCATTGAGATCATAACTCCCTTTTTCATTCCGAATTTATTAATGATAAAGCGCCAAAATGCCATAAAAAACGCTGCTGAAATAAAAGCTAATCCTAGCAATATACCGAGTAGCATTGCATCACTTATGCCCAAAACAGACTTTCCGTAAAGGGGCGCGACCATTGGAAGCATTCCTACGACGTACCAATATGATACATTCATAATAATAAATATCCTAAAAGATTTGTTTTTCAACGAGAACTTGAGCGAGGAAATTATCGATGGTGCCGTTTTGTAATCCTCGGAAAATTCTGTTCTTTCTTTTATTCCAAACTTTATCATTATAATTGCTCCTACCAAGACTATAACGCTCATCACTATTCCAGCGTACATATATTCAGTAATATAAGCGCTATCCGTTAAATCAGTAATTATAAATGTAGGCAATAGAAAAGCAAAAAGCAAACCAAGCACGGTAAAAATTTGTTTAACGGCACTCGCTTTTGCCCTTTCGCTTAAACCTTGAAACATCTCTGGAAATAAGGCGCAATAGTTTAGGTCGTACATCGTATAGAATGTGTCAAATAATGCCATAACAACTAGGAAATATATGAAAGAGGCGATCGGTGTACTAGTTGGGGGTGTCCATAATAATACTATTATAATGCATAATGGGATAATAGACGCAATTATGTATGGTGTTCTTCTACCCCATTTAGTTTTCGTCCGATCTGATAAAGCACCTAGCAGAGGATCGTTAATGGCGTTCCAAATAGACCATAATATAAATCCAAGCGTAATCAGATTAACGTCTAAACCCACTACAGCGTAGTAGAATGTGAAAACGTAAATTGTAAACATCTGTGAAGCAATGGCATCAGAAAATTGTCCGATACCAAATAATATCCCTTTTTTTTTGGAATATTCTGATTTTTCTTCATTACTCATTTTTATTCACTATATTTTTTTATAAATTTTAATTTGTAGACTAAATATACTTTAATCAAAGTTTTATATATAGCTTTTTGAAAATCTGTTGTTTAAAATTGCCTTGCAAATATAGCTTTATTAACATCTTAATGCAATATTTATTCATCTATTTATGAAAATTAAAAAGAAAATTATGAAAATTAAAAGGGAAATTTATGTCAAACGATAATCTTGAGCAAATAACGGAAGCAACTTCAAAGGGCGATTATAAAAGTGTCGGAAAACTAGTAAGAAAGGCCTCTCGACAAGGAGATTCACGCGAAGACATCATACAAGCTTTATCAGCTGGCTTATCTGATGTAAGTAAGAAGTATAAAATTAAAGGAATGTATCTTGACGACATTATAAAATCAGCTGGAGCTTTTGAAGTAGGAATACAGTCGTTGGGTTTATCTGACGAACCTAAAGAACCCGAAAAGAAGATAGTCCTTGGAGTCATGGGTGGACCCTGGACGATTGGTACTAATATTGTATCAGCAAATCTTAAAGCTAACGGGTATGAAGTAATCAACGCGGGGTCGGATGTATCTCCCGAGAAAATTGCTCAAGTAGTTAAAGAATCTAACGCTAGAATACTAGCATCAGCGATTTATCTCATGCAATCAAAAGATCAAGTCGAAAAATTAGAAAACGAATTGTGGAAGCTTGGAGTGCGCCACAAAATAAGGACTATTTTGAGCGGTCCTGCGGGTTCTCCAGCAATGGCTGCGAAATACAACGTAGATGCATACGTTAAAGATGTAAATGAATTGATGAAAACAGTAAAAGAATATTCTAAAGATTTAAAAGATGAAATGACATCATACGATCGCGTTATGACCTCTGTAAAGCATAAAGAACCAGATAGGGTTCCATTTATGCCCTTTGCTCAGACATTCACAGCAAAATTTGCTGAAATTCCTTTTTCTGCATATGTAAGTAAAGCAGAGAAATTTGTAGAAGGACAAATGAAGGCTTACAAAGCTTTTGGATGGGACGCTTTATGCTTCTCTTCAGATGTAGGAATGTATGCGGGCGCTTTAGGAGCAAAAGTCGAATTTCCTCACGACGATGTCCCTCGAATTGTAAAACCAATACTTAATCACTCAACTATGTATAAAGATTTTCAAAAACTAAAGATGCCGGACTTAAATAAAGCTGGGAGGTTAACAGAGTCAATTAAAGCTATAGAGCTAGCTAAAAAGGAAGTTGGGGACGAAGTCCCTATAATTGGCTGGACAGAAGGACCATTTCAAGGGATTACTTTGTTATCTGGAGCTGATCCTCTCTCTCTCTTTTATATTTTTGATCATGTTGACGAATTTAAGGAAATTGTGGATTGGTATGCGGATTTCGAAATTGAGGTCGCGAAAGCGATGTATGAAGCGGGTGCGGATATTATCGGTGTAGGAGAAACCTCCGCTTATTTTATGTCTCCCACATTTTTCAAAGAATTTTGCTTAGAACCGGAAAAAAAAGCGTGCCACGCGATTAAGAAACTTGGGATGGTCCCTCTAATTCATTGTTGTGGATATGTGCCTCAATGTATACACTTTTCAAAAGAAACTAATCCTGGAGGAGCAATTCAATTTGATTATCAAGTTGATTTAGTAAAAGCTAAAGAGCTTTTACGAGGAGAAGTTACGATAATGGGCAACCTAAATTATAATTTACACACAATTGCTGATGCCAAACGGGTTTCTGACGACTGTGTTAAGAAACTAAAGATAGCCGCTGAAGGAGGCGGATATTGGTTGGCATTTGGATGTGAAATCCCCCGTGAATTACCTGTAAACAACATGAAAACTATTATGAGAACGCTAAAAACATCCGGAAAATATCCAATCCAATAAAAACTAATTTTTTTTATTTTCTTCAATAACATTCTCTACTTATAATATACACATATTTAAATCATTATAATAGCGTATAAGGTTAAATAATATAAATAATAATAATTCAATTAAATCGAGAAAAAAATTAATTTTAAGCAATCTGATTTGAATGGTAGACTATACGAAAATACTGCAAAACCTCGAGTTCGTAAACATCAGTACAGACGAATTTACTATATTCGAATGGAAACCCCCAAGATCATTGAAAAGTTATATCTTAGACTTAAATGTTGTTAAACAGAATCCAGTTAGTAATATTTTCTTTCATTTATTCAGAGGTAATTTGAAAGTTGTCCATATACGATTAAATAATTTAATATATACGGCGGGTTCTAATACAGAGATTCAATACCAATTGTTGGAAGCCTTAATAGAACAAGTCTCGAAGATTTTTAACGAAATATATGACATTGATTCCTACATAAAATATGGAAACTTCTCCATAACTGTGTTCAATCCATTTAAAGAAGAGATTAAAAAAATAATTAAAGACTTTAATTCTCTCGATTTGGTCAATGAAATTATGGTTCCATGTAGAGTATGTAATACAGTACTCCCGATCATAGTCAAGAGAAGCTTCATTGAGGACTCTGAATCATATCCAGTTCCACTTGTTTATATCCATAAAGGACATGCGATTCTCTGTTTTATAGATAAAAACTACGCCGTTAGAGGGGTAGAATTAGTAAATATAACAGGGTAAAACCGTTTGAAACTAATTTAGCTCAAATCCAAATTGTTTGTACACAAATAAAATTAACAAATTTTCTCAGGATTACAACATACAATTAAAAAATTATATTTTCTAAGGATAAATATGGCACAAGAAGAGAAGAAATCTAACGATATTTTTTTTGAGGACATCATAAAAAAAACTAAAACAGGTGTAACGTTTCCAAAAGAATTAAGAGAAGCTCTCTTTAGCGAAGACGAGGAAATCTTCTTTAAAATCATTGTTCCAAGCGAGAAAAACAAAATAATTCTTGAATTTTTATCTGAAGAAGAAGCAAAAGTTCAGTTAGAAAAGTTTAAAGAATCAAAATCGAGAACTCCCAAACCTGTTAAAATTAAAAAAGCAGAGAAAAAAGGAGTGGAAAAACTTGAAAAAGTTGGTCCAAATTGGGGCGAATATTTTGTTTACGATTTTAAAAATAGAGAAAAAATCCAACCCATCTTAGAATCGGCATTTTACAAGTTCGCCGAAACACCTATTAACTTAGAAGATGCTATGGGACGAATCAAGTATGCGTTAGTTTCGTTTCTAACAGCTACAAAAACAGAAAATGCTAAGCTTTATTTTTCTGTGATTAAACTTTTAATTGATGTTGCTGAAAGATTTAATCAGCCAAACTTAATTGATTGGATCTTCGATAAAATCGTTCCAAATATCGAAAGTAAATTTCTTTACGAGCAAGCACTTCTTGATCTCTTTGAAGCGAGTTTAAAAATCAAACGGTACGAAAAAGCAGAACTTTTTTTATTTTACATATTAAAAAATATAGACGATTATCCCCGTTCAGAATTATATAATATTTTTAATTCGTTCAACCAATTAGTTAAAAAAGTACGCTACCTTGAGAGGACTGAAAAAATCGACATTTTATTGAAAGAAAAATTGTTGGAATATGGATCTGGAATCGATGATAACGATTATAAGATACAAATTGTAGAATTTCTCGAAGATTTAAAATATATAGAACTTGCTTACAAGCTCGCAAAGGACATCCAAAAAGGCTTGCCACCTGATAGTTTAAAAATAGAAACTATTAGGGCAATTGTGAAAAGATTATATGTAACGCCAATAAGCGAGAATAAACCAGATTCAAGCATTAATTTAGATGCGGTTGATGACGAAGAAGAAGAATAGAAATTAGTAGATGTTAAAAATAATTAGTCTTCGCCATTTTCATCTTCTTTTTCAAGGTCCTTTAATTTTTCTGCAGCTCTTTCTAATTCAACTTCTAAAAGTTTTTTCTCTTTCTCTTCGATTTTCTTTTGATGCAATTCGATTTCTACCTGCGATAATTCACTTTCTTTTTCTAATAGTTCTTCTTTGAGCTTCAAAGTTTTCTCTTTCTCGATTATAGCCAACTCTTCTATCTCGCGTTCTTTAAATTCTAATTCCAGTTTTTTCTTTTTAATTTCTAAATCCTTCTTTTTTAGAAGGATTTCTTTGTCGAGGATTTCAGATTCTTCTTTCTTTAATTTTTTTTTTACTTTTTTGGGGATTTCATCACTTTCAATGTCAGGTTGTTCTTTGCTCTCTTGATCAACGATTTCTTCTTTTAGTTTTAGTGTTTTTTCCTTTTCTAGAATAATTTTCTTTTCTATTTCTTTTTCCTTCTCTTCTAATTCCAATTTTTTTTTCTTGATTTCTATTTCTTTCTTTTTTAGTTCGAGTTCCTTATCGATAATTTCTGCCTCTTCTTTTTCTATTAATTCCTTATCTGTTATTTCCTTTTTCTCGCTATCATCAACTAATTCATCGATTTTTTCAACCGTTACAACGCCTTTTAGCACATTATCTACTACCTTTTTTAATCCTTCGTTCTCTGGATTCTCTTTAACTTTAAGAGTAATTATTTTGGTCACTAAGGATGGATTATTTTTACCTATAACTTTTAAGGCTTGAACTCCTTTCTCAACTACGAATTCCTTTTCATCAGTTAAGGTATCAGCGATCTTTCCAATCAACGATTCGTCCTCGATCTCATTTTCTCCTCCTGCCATAAAAATTACAAGCTGTAAAACTGCTTCTCTAACGTTTGGATCTTCAGAACTTAATAAATCTTCACTATGGGGGAGAAAAATGGAGCATTCTTGCTCACACATCGTTTTCAAGAGCAAGAGAAAGCTATATCTTAAGACTGAATCTCGCTTTGAGAGGTTTTCTAACAAAGAGGGAATGTCAATAATAAACTGCTCTATTAGAAACCTTAAAACTGTTTGTCCACCATGGAGAGATAACAGCATTTCGATTATATCTTCAAGTCTTTCTATATAATCTTCTTGAGTTGAATCTCCAAGATAGAGTGCAATAATTTTGACTGCATCGTCTATTCGTCCATCTTTTACGAAGTCCTTTATTTTGGTAATTTCGGGATTGTTTTGGTCTTTTTCGCTCATTTTTACCAACTTATAACCTTTTTTTTTAAATCATATTATTTTTATACATGGAGTACATAGAAATCGTTATACAAACGATAAAGGATGTTAATTATTAATCTCAAATCTCGATAACGTAATAAATTGCGTTTAGATCGGTTGAGAATGCCTTCAGATTCTATGCCAATATGTAATCTTATTACCAAATCTTTCTTTTTATTTAAATAAATGTTTATTTCTTTAGAAAATTGACTTAACGTATCAAGCTCATCAGGAAAAACATTCCATATGTATCTATCTCGTTTAGAACCTTCATCTGTAGGGTCTGTAGCGCTAATCTTTAGAAGAGTTTCTTTTGGAATAATGGTTTTAATCTCTACACACTTGGTTGGAATCAATTTTAACTTTATTTCTGGAAAATAAATTCGCGCGAAGAGTTTACATAATCCAAATAAGAGTTCTAAATCTGTGATATTTTCTCGGGTAGCGTTGCAGAGAGCGTAATTCTCCTTAATAAAAGCGACATGAATCTTATCTTCGTACTTGAATACCATAAAGTTTTTATCATCGGTTAATAGATATTGAAAGTGTTCATCTCTATTATTTATTCTATCGTCAAAGATTTTATTAGCTTCTTTAAAATCTTTTTTAGAAAAGAATTTTGTTAATTTTCTATAGTCCCCATGGAAAAAATCATCAAAAAAATCTATTAAATACAAATACGCATCGTTTGGCTTGTATATTACCGTTTTATTCCTAAAATCTCGAAAAACTATATCCTTGTGAACGCCATAACAAAATTCAGGTTGGTCTTCAATTCCTAACCCATTCAGGATCCTTAATGAAAGTAAAAAGCGATGATGGCACATTGGGTTGAGTACATTTCGGATACGATCTTTTGAACAAATCTCACATAACGTTTCGATCCTATCTCTAAGAAGATTGAATAATTCAGATTTATGTCGAGGATTTGAATTATCCTTGAGAAAATTTGCAATGTGGTCTTGTTCCAAAGGCATTATCGAGATTTTAAAATATTGAAATTGTAATTAATAAGTAAAATGATAAGAAAAAGTTAAATTTTTTGAAAAAATCTCTAAACACTTAAACAAAAAAAGAAAAAAGATTATTTAAAATTTAATATATTTGTATTTTATTTTCTATAACTTAATTATATATTCACTTATGTTAGAAGCTAATTCACTACATAAATAATAAAAATATCCTAAAATATAAAATAAATCGAATCTAATGTAAACTATATTAGGAAGTGTTATCTAATAATTATTAAGGTTGATAAAAAGAATTTTTTTTAAAAGAATATGCTGAGACAAATTCATATTTTTGTTGGGGAGGATTGCGTTTACAATCATACATACGCTTTAGCTTTAGCAGACGCTGAGTTGGATAATGTGACAAAGATTATTCAGTCCTACATCGAAATGCCAATACCGGGTAAAATATTTCATCGGCCGGTATCAGATAATTTTCAAATATTTCACAAATCAGATGGGAATGTACTATTTTTATTTATAACCGACTTGGTTGATAGTCTTGACTATATCGGTCCATCGATAGAAAATACAACTAAAAAGTTTAAAGAGTTGTTCCCAAATCCGATAGATATAAAAATCTCAAATGATATTAAGCGGGAATTCGTAAATTATTTGAGAGAACAGCAATACGAGCTACACTCAAAAGTTACAATAATTGGTCCAACTAATTCAGGAAAAACCTTGCTTTATACCATGTTGAAAAGCGATGAGGAGCGTGCAATTATGAATTTTGCTAGAGCGTCTATTTATGTGGTTGACAACCTAAAATTTGACATTTGGGATTTTGCGCTAAAAGATAACTTCTCGCTTCTATGGTCAAAATTTATAAAAGGCTCCGATTTAGTCATCCTACTATTTGATTTATCAAATTACCACATACGAGTGATAAATCACTTCTTGAACTTGCAAAAACAAGAAAGCAAATTTTCAAAATTACTGATCCTCGGAACTAAGCGCGACTTAATTGAAGATGAAGATATTAAACTCATAAAGAACGAATTAAACATTCCACATTTTGAAGAAATTTCTTTAGTAGAAGTAAACATCAAAAAAAAAATCAAATCCTTAATTGCTAAAATGCTAAGTTTAAAAAAATTGTTACCTCATTATTTTACAGAATTATTGAATGAAGCTAAAAATCTAGATAGAGAGGGAAACTTAGTACTTGCTATTTCCAAGTATAAAGAATTGATAAAAATATGTAACAACTATCAAGACTTTACTTACATAAATGAGCTCAAGAAAAATTTAGAGGATTTACAAAAACGAATAGCCGAACAAACTGAACTTAGGAAGAAAGCAGACAAGAAAATGAAATTTGAAATCCCTGGAAAGATTCAGTTCGCTAGAAATATTAAAGTACAGCCTTTACCTTCAAAAAGATCAGAGATAAAAGCTCCGCTACCCCCGTCAGCAGAAGTACCAAAAACTACTTACGGAGCTCAAACATCGCAAAAAATCGAGAAAAAAGCTGAGGATTTGATGTTATTTTCAAAACCAGATTCTACGGTTGAGTCAAAAGAAGCTGAATTGGACAAAGAGGATATCACGCTTGATATAAACTTGGTTATTCCTGAAGAAAAGCGACCTATACTTGAAGAGAAAAAGGTTGGTGAGGAATTATCAAGCACGCTTCAAAGGATGATCGAAAAGAAAGGAAGTTCGCTAAGTTTAAAGTTATGCTTACAATTGATAACTGAACTACAAAAAACCATGGCAAGACCTCTTACTATTGAGGATGTCGAGTTAGCAGCTGAAATATTTGTAAAACACGACTCCTTATAGGCGTACTCCTTTAAACTTTGAGCTGATTCTTTACATATAAAAGAAATCTTTGAATAAATCGTAAAAGAAGTTATCAATAAAGATATAGCTTAGACTGAGACAAATAATTATAGCGAAAAAGACAATAATAGGCATAAAATCAATTGAACGCATTTTTTTCGCATTATCCCTTTGTAAATATTGGGCCTCATTCTGGTTGTATAAGTAATTGAAAGTTGTAGATATAAAAATGAGAATTACTATTAGAAAAAGAATGTAGACGGTTAGGACAATACTTGCTGTTAATGAATACAAAGAATTAGAAACAACTTCATAATTAAATAGAATAGGTAAAGCTTTATTTAAAAACAAAAAGCCTAATAACAAAATAATGATCAAACCCGAAACTAATATAACCGTGCCAAATTTTCTATACTCTTTCTTAAAGCCACCTAATAACTTCATGTTATCTTCGTAAGTATTAATTATGACAGGATATAAAGTATAAAAAATTAACAATTTAACAGAAAAAATAATTAGTAAAAAATAAATTATAGAATTTAGAAAAACCTCATTAATGGAGGTTGTTAGTAGATTAGAAAATACAAAGAATAGTAAAACCATATTAAAATCTAACACAACCGAATATCCAAATATTTTTTTTATAGAATAAGTATTTCCATCTATGTGGGTAAATAACTCCGTTATAATATAAACCATAGATAATATTATTCCCAAAATTAAAAGAGTCATTAGCGTAAAACTGATTATCAAAGACGCGGGGCTTAAGACGCTAAGAATTTTAATCACAATAAAAGGGATAATGTAAATAAAAATTGAAAAAAGAAGCAAGTTAGCGTATGAATTATCTTGAAAAAAGTTTTTCAAATGAAATATTGAGAAAGGAACTAATCCACATAATAAACCGATTCCTAAGTATAAAGCGATTGAGATAAAATTACTGAGCTCTTCAGAGATCTGACTTCCTTTTATTACACCTAACTCCAAACTTCCGGTGGCTAAATAAATTAAAATTGTTGCTCCTATCAAGCAAATTGCGCTGATGATTAGAACAATAAAATATAGTTTCAACAATTCTAACTCTTTTTTGAAATTATCGATGAAGAAGATTACGCCAAAAATTAAATAGAGAAACAAAAACCATAAGATTATTGACATTACATTTGTCGTTAAAACGATTCCAATTAACCCAAATATAACAATTAACACAAGAAAATCGTATAGACCTTTATTTGAAGATTTAGAGTTTTCAATATTTTCGTTTGCTATCTTATGAAATTTTAAGAACAAATTTTTATATTTCTTGAGTAACACGTATGGTTTAAGTAATACTACTAACAGAAAATAAAACAAAACGACAATAACAATTAAAATAATAAAGTTAAATATAGGAAATCGAATAAACGAGTTTATGAAAATAAGAGTAGATATTAACAAAATTTGAATTACTAAATTTCTGCTTTCTTTTTTATCCCTAATGATAAGTACAAGAAAAATTAATATGAAAATTCCTATAAAAGAAATACTCATCAAATTCTCTAAGTCGTAAGACACTGATTTTTCACGCTAATTTTAATGATGATAATTGAAAGAGATTAATAAATAATTTATCACTTAATTTAAAAACTTTAATTAATACAGATTCTGAACTCTTAATTTTTTTTTTTTTGTAAAACAGAAATATTTTTTGGATACATTGAATACATTGATATAAGTCATATATTTCAAATTAAAAATTATATAGAACTAACTTATTTAAAATGAATCCTATAGAAGAACTTAAACAAGAATTTACCGAAATAACTCGTCTTAATTATATCCGTGCTTTACTAGGGTGGGATGAGCAAGTCAACCTACCTCACGGAGCGTTTGAGGGGAGAGGTGCGCAAAGGGCACTAATGAGTAAAATTGTGCATGAAAAATTAGTTTCAGATAAAATAGGAAAGCTAATAAAGAAAGCTGAAAAACAAACTGATTTAAATTTAATTGATGCTGCCACTTTACGCGAAGCTAAAAGAGAATATGAACTGAAAGTTAAATTACCGACCGAATTAGTGGAAGAGATCTCAAAAACCGCTTCTCTTGGACATGGCAAATGGATGGAAGCGAGGAAAAAGGACGACTTTTCAATTTTTCAACCGCTTTTAGAAAAGATGATTGGTCTACAAATTGAAGTCGCTAATAAATTAGAAACGCACCCCGATCCATACTCTACTCTAATTGATCTCTACGAACCAGGTGCTACAAACGATTGGATTGCGAACATCTTTAATGAATCAAGACCGAAACTCATTAAAATTATTAAAAAATTGGATTCTTCAAACGATAAACCTGATTTTTCTATTCTCACTCAAAAATGGAACAAAGATGAGCAGTGGAAATTTAGTATTGAAGTTATAAAAAAACTGAATTTTGATCTCGAACATGGTCGTCAAGACAAATCGGCTCATCCGTTTACAACGTCTTTATCGTCGACAGATACGCGAATTACTACTCGAATAAATGAAGATTTCTTCTCAACATGCCTTTTTGGGACTATTCACGAATGTGGGCACGGTCTTTATCAAATGGGATTTATGGAAAAAATTCACGACACAATTATAGCAGACGGATGTTCGATGGGTATCCACGAATCTCAATCTCGCATGTGGGAAAACATGGTTGGACGCAGTAAAGAGTTTTGGAAATTCTGGTATCCAAAATTAGAAAAAAGGTTTCCAAAAAATTTAAAGAGGAAATCTATGGAAGACTTTTATCGTAGTATAAATACAGTACAACCTTCGTTGATTCGTGTCGACGCTGATGAAGTTACTTATGGTATGCACGTTATTCTCAGATTTGAAATGGAAAAAGACATTATAGAAGGTAAAGTACAGGTTAGTGAGCTACCAGAGTTATGGAACGAAAAAATGGAAGAACTATTGGGAATCACTCCACCAAGCGATGCAGACGGCGTCTTACAAGATGTACATTGGTCCAGTGGTTATGTGGGGTACTTTCCCACTTACTATCTTGGTAATCTTTACGGAGCACAGATTTATAAGGACGCCCTTAAAAAGAATCCAACTTTACCAGAGGAATACGAAAAAGGTAATTTTTCAAACTTATTAACTTACTTACGAGAAAATGTACACCAATATGGTAAAATTTATCAAGCAAACGATTTAATTAAGAAAATTACAGGGGAAGATTTAAATCCAAACTATTTCATAGAATACATAGAAAAGAAGTTTTATCCAATTTATGGATTCTAATTTTTAATCTTTAATTTTTAATTATTTTTAACAATTTCTACTAATTCGTCAAATGTAAGTCCTATATATCTCTCGAATTTTGGATTTGATTCAGAAATAATGTTTTTTTTACTAAGAAATTCATCAAATCCTAAATCCAGTAAAAGATCACTTTTTTTATAGGTTGCTCCTCTCCGTTGTCCCGATGGTAAAATAGTTCCAATTTCATTTATATGTTTATGAATTAATATTAAAGCTTTTTCTCGAAAATTCAATGCTTTTATTCTAAACTGATCAAAAGACATTTTAAAAAGAGTCTGAATTATATAATCGGCATCAGATTTAACAGTCCTATTAGAAAAACCATGTAATTTACCTTTTGAAGCAAGATCTTTACATAACAAAAACGAATTATACCGTGTCGTTTTTTCTATAATATTATGTCTTACTAATTTTAACGATTCAGCGTAAATTTCTTGAACATTTTTAACATAAAAATCTGAACTAATATCAGTAAAATCGAATACTTCATATAAGGGATCTTCAATGACAACATCAATTATTCCTTGAAACGACGAAAATCCCAAAAATTTATTAATTATTTGTTTATGTTTAGTCTTTAAAGTATTATTTGTATAGAACCGATCAAATCCTAAATCTGTAAGAATATTTATACAATTATAACCAAAAACGCCACTTGTCGTAGCAATTTTATCAATGTGATCATAAACTAAATGAATAGCTTTATCTCTTAAATTTAATGCTTGGACTATTAATTCATGAAAAGATTTACCCATAAATTCTTTAATTAATTTTTTAGGTGAGCTTTTAATATTTTTTGTTGTTAAAAGAAATATATTGCCAAAATTCAGATCTAAGCATAATTGATTACTAGAATAGTTGGTGATGCCTTCGTCCCAAATCTTTATTTTTAATAATTTGAGTGCCTTTAGGAGTAACTCTTTTTGATCTACCTTATTAATAAAATCTTGATATATATTTGGATTTTTGACTTTTTCCTTATTTATAATTTGTCGATTTAAACGCACGACCTCATTTTCTGAAAAGTTTTCTCTTCCCAAATCTAATAAAATTTCGGAAAGAAGTTTTCCATCAAAAACGGTAATAAAATAATCAGAAATTCTTCTTGTTTTATTCCGATCTGAAGGATCAAAAAATCCATCGAATTTTTCTAAAAGATCTGAATAATTTTTTTTACCTAATTTTATTTCTTTCGTAAATAAATCTTTAAATACCATAGCACGCAATTGTGTATAGGATTTACAATTATTATAATGTGGGGAATATTTTTTTTTAATAACCCGTCTGACGATCTCGGCGGAGTCTCCAAAAATTTTATCTAAACCTGACAAACTAGCAATAATATCTGAGCTAAAACCGCGTTCAAAAAAATCGTAAATTGTAATTAAATGTTGTTCATATTTTTCAAAAAATAAATCTAAAACGGAGTTTAAAAGATTGTCTTGAGCTTTCCGCATACCTCCAAAAACATCCTCTAATGTGGTACTGATGGTACTTTCATCAAGGTTATAGCCTTTTTTTAATAATTCTTTATGAATTTGTTTTGTTTTTAAACCGCTAGCTACACACCTCAAAATATCTAAAATAATAGCATTATGGATAGAGTTAGATCCCGATGATTTATCATCTCTATTAAGCGCAATTCCTAATCCTTGTTGGTGATGAACTCGTCTAATTTCACAAGCAGATAGAGAATTGTTGCTAAATGTTAGCTCTAAAATTCGAAAATGAAATCTATTATTTATAGCTGTTTCAATTAACGAATAATCATAAGGACTAATATCTCTTAGTCCAGTAATGTTTTGAGGTATTAAATTGGTTTTTCTTAAATGATGAAAAATTAAACCGTTAATCTTTATCTGTTTAATAATTTCTTCTGTAATATCGTTTCTAATTTCTGGGTTGATATTTAAACTATCATAATGTATTTTATGATTAATATCTCTATAAAAATGATTTTTATATTTTTGTTTTAAAGATGTTATGTTAGGGGGTATATAAATAGCCCTCCATATATATTCCCATTTCCGAATTGGAATAGGTCGAGTAGTTTTACCAGTCATAGTGACATTTGTCCACATATCTACCCATTCGTAAATAAACCCCCACCATTGATATTTGCTTTTTCCCTTTTTGTTAACAATGTTATTAATTAATGTTGGATCTAGACTGGATAAATCTACTATAAATTTTGATATAGGTAAATTAGGATCATATTTAGGTAATAATTTTCTATTTTCATTAACTCGTTGCATATAACAAGAAATTACATGATCAACAATAAGTAGAAGACATTTTTGAGCTTCTGGTAGCAGATATTTATCTAAAGACGATTGAGGAGAATCTAAAGTGCTGGAAATCTTTATAGGAAATGAATTCTTAGAATTGATTTCAATATTAGATATTTTATTAGCTAAATCAGCTTCGAAAAATTCATCATTAGGGGGTATATAAATTTCTTCATTAGAACACATACTATTATCATGTCTATGAAAAGTTGGGTTTTTACTGCAAAATGAATTTTTTTTCTTTGTATTCTTTCTTGGCATATTATAAAAATTTATTTTTATGTTTAAATATTTGAGTGATTTTGAATAGTTTAGAGTAGTATAAAATAAATGATAATAACTTATTTTATAAAATATAAATATATAATTGTATCTAGAAATGTTTATTTAAAACACAAACATTTAAATAAAACTACCTTCAAATTGAGCATATAACTTTCAAAACTTATGCTAATTTTCTTTAAAAACATAAATAAAAAATAGAATTTTTAAAATAATACTCAAAATTATTTTTTCAGATTAAATACTACTAAAACCTCTATTTATATAAGAAATTTAAAACCCATCACTGGGTTTATTACTACCTAAAAGTTTATTAACAAAAATATCCTAAGATTTATTAATTTACCAAAAAATGATTGAAAATCTAAAAAAAGTGATTAAATGAAGTTTAAAATTCAAAATAGAATATTAAATGGTTTTCTGCTAGTTTTACTATTTGGTTCTGTTTTTTTAATGATATCTCCATTAAATGTTAATGTAAATTCAAACGAAGCCTTACCAAACTCAAAACTTAAATCTAGTCAAGAACCGGCTGAAATTCATATAAACGGTAATCTAGAATGGATAGATTTTAGATTAGAAGGGCGATGCGATGGGTCTGGTATTCTTCTAGATCCCTATGTGATTCGAGATTTAATTATTATTGGTGATGGGAGTGGATACGGCATTTTAATTGAAAATTCTGATGCCTACTTCATCATTGAAAATTGTATTATATATAATAAAGAAACAGCAATATGGTTACAAAGAACAGAAAATGGGCAGTTAATTGATAATGACTGTTCTTACAACAGCAAAAATGGTATTGTCGTTAATTATGGAGAAAATAATAAAGTTATAGGGAATACTATGAATGAAAATGTGGCGGCTGGAATATCTATGAATTTCGATGTTGATAATATTATCTCTGATAATATTGTAAATAATAATTATGGATGGGGGATGTTTATTATGGAATGTGATCGCAGCACTATTACGGGAAATATTGTTGATGATAATACTCAAGTCGGAATACTTATTGAATCTAATCTAGGAACGACAGATAATAACATTGTATCTGGTAATTATGTAAATAATAATGGTTGGAATGGAATGTATTTAGAGAGATGTCGTGATAGCACAATTTCAGGTAATTATTTAGAAGAAAATAAACACTCAGGGATACAATTATGTTTAAGTGATGCTAATGAAGTTTCAGAAAATGAAGTTCATTATAGTCCAGCTGGTATTGGTCTTGACAGGTCAAATTATAATTTAATTTGTTCTAATAATCTCTTACACAATTATCTATGTATTTCAGAATCCAGTGATTGTATAGGAAATGCCATAATTGATAATGAATGTCTAGATCCTATATGGAGAAGAGATATTCTGCCAGGTGATATACTATTAAGTAGAAGCAAGGGTTGGCTTAGTATCGCAGGACTTTTTTGGACACACGCGGGGATATATGTTGGAAATGGTTTAGTAGTAGAAGCTCGAAGGGAAGTGGATGGAGGTATTAGCGATTATGATATATCTGATTGGGATTTTCCAAATGAAAAATATGTTTCACTGCTTCGCGTTGTATCGGCTTCATCGGAACAAAGAATTGCAGCAGCTCAATGGGCTTTTCAACAAGCAAAAAGAGAAGGAGAAAATAAACCAAGTTATACGCTAAACATTGTAGGTAAATCATATGATCCTTCTGAACCAAATTGGTATTGCTCAGAGTTAGTGTGGGCTGCGTATTTTAATCAATATATAGATATAGACATTGATGATGTTGAGGGTGTGTTTTTTGCAGATAATTCAGTTTCTCCTGATGACATATACTTAGATGCAGATACAATGGATATACATGGTCATCGAGAAGAATATCTAGATGGGGGAGAAGGAATAAGCATAATAAGCTACTCTCCCGTAGATTTAGTTGTTATCGATCCGAATAACCTATGTAGGAGTAAAGAAATAGCTGAAATTCCAGAATCTTATTATATTGAAAGTGACATTGATCGAGACGGATCTTTTGAAGATATAATTCTTATTCCAGAGAAAAAGATTGGTGAATATTTAATAACAGTAATACCAGAGTTTGGAACTCACCCTACAGATACTTACACTCTTGAAGTTTCTGCTGATGGGATAACTAAAATTCTCGCCGATAATGTTCAGATTGATGAAATTCCAAATCAACCCTATATTATTAGTTCGACAGAAACAGAAATAATTCCAATTATTCCAGCAACAGTAGATTTTGATCCAGATACTTTAAATCTGCAAAGTTCAGGAGAGTGGGTTACAGTTTATATCGAATTACCAATTGGACATGGATATGATATAAGCGAGATTGATATCAGTAGCATCCTTTTAAATGATCAAATTAACGCCAAACTAACGCCAAACGAAATAGGTGATTATGATTTGGATGGGATTCCTGACCTTATGGTTAAATTTGATCTATTTGATGTTCAAGAAAAACTGCAAGTAGGAGAAGAAGTAACTATTATTATCACAGGAATACTAGAAGATGAGAAAACATTCAGAGGTAAAGATACAATCCAAGTAATTTCTCCTGGAAAAATTGTATATTCGCAAATACTTTCCATTCCCTCATTAATTACTGTGAACACTTTAACCGTTCAGCTAGTTGCCTTAATTGGAATTGCAATTACTTTGGTGATTTTACCTAAAAAGAGGATTAGTTCTAAATTCTAAATAATTATCTTTTTTTTCTTTATGAGTATTTAATTTTTTATTTTTTTTCTTTATTTTTTTATTCATGATTTTAAGGACTAATTAATTCACATCCTATAATTGGATTTCATTTTTGTTTTGTAGGATTTTTTAGTTATTTGAAATAATATTGAATAATTGTTCTTCATCTTTCCAATTAATTTCTTCAAATCCTTTCTCCATATATGTTTTATAGCATTGATTTATCCCTTCTCTCAAACGAATCCGAGGTATCCAACCAAGCTGGTGAATTGCTTTCTGATTAGAAATGCATTTAATACCTTTACTTATAAATGGGTAAAGACGTTTATTTTCTGGCCATCTGGATTTTTTCAAATCGTCATCTTTATAATACACAATATTAGGCTCAATCCCAATGATATTTCCCACTAATTTTGCTAATAATTCTCCAGAAATTAATTCACCTCCAGAAGCATTATAAATTTCACCAATAGATTTTGGATTATGAAGACATGCGACACATAATGATGCAACATCATCGACATGGACTAAACCTACATAAGCATTCCCTGGATATGGAATAAAAAGGTTTTTTTTAGCGGAAATTCTATCAAAAAAGTATTTTTCTCGATATTTATAATTATTTGGACCATAAATATATGTTGGTCTAATAATTGTAACTGGAAATTTACTTTTTTCATATGCTTGCATCAATAGTTGTTCACATTTTCGCTTTTCTCGTCGATAATCGTGATTATCTGTGAGATCCCCTTGTTTATCTGATTCAAAAATAGGAAAAGTTGAATAATCATCCAAATGTGCGTAGTCATATACTGCATCAGTGCTTATATGAAGAAAGTGAGATATCCGATTTTTGAATATCTCGATAATTTCTTTAGTATCTTGATGTTCCATTGCACAAACATCAATTACCCAATCAAATTCATATTTCATTAGTGAAGATTTAAATTTAGTGCGTTTTTTTCGATCAATTTGGATATACTTGTAAGTTTCTTTTGCGTCTATTTTATGAATACCCCTTGTGACGACGGTAATTTCATGGATTCTTAAAGAGAGATAATGTAAAATGCGACTTCCTAAAAACCCTGAACCCCCTATAATAAGAATTTTCATTTCGATCTTATTGATAAAATCAGATCATATCAAAAAAAGTTTTTCATCAGAATTTTTTTCATATTTCTTCATGAATTTATTTTTCATTATTTTTTTTATTCATGATTTTAAGGACTAATTAATTATAAATTACCATAAATCTTTTATTTAAAAAATAATACAACTCTTTAATTACATAGGTGTAAAACGAGATGTTATTACGCGTTAAGAAATTCTCAGAAAAACTTTTGCTACCTCTCGGTAAAAAGCTAACTAAAATACCGGCAAATGTAATAACTATATTGGGTCTTTTCTTTTCGTTATTAACTTTTTTTGGATTTCTCTTCCAAAATTTAATTTTCATTATAATTTGTTTATTTCTTGTCGAATTCTTTGATCAGTTAGATGGGGTAATTGCCCGACTTCAAGGACCAACAATGCTAGGTGCGTTTTTAGATTCTACGTTAGACCGAATTGGAGATTTCATAATCTTTTTTGGGATTATACTTGGAGGCTATACCGAGGTGTATATAGGGCTTTTAACACTAGCTGGTGCTTTTTTG